>NZ_CP016268.1:795000-1121489 GCF_001677435.1 Woeseia oceani | reverse complement strand
CTTCGCTCACGCGCCATACGCGACCGATATCCCGCGAGTAGAAATAACAGGCAAGCCCGAATGGCGTGTCGTTGGCCGCTTGTATCGCTTCCTCTTCTGTTTGAAAGCGAAACAATGGCGCTACAGGCCCGAAAATCTCTTCGCGAAATACCCGCATGTTGTCATTGACGTTCAACAACACGGTTGGCTCGATAAAGCAGGCACCAAGAGAAGAACGCCCGCCACCGGTCGCGGCTGTCGCACCGTTGCTGACGGCATCATCAATGAATGCCAGCACGTCTGAGGCTGCCTTCTCGTTGATCAGCGGCCCGAGGTCAATACCGTCTTCGGCACCGTTGCCCATTGTGAGCTTCTTGGCTGCTGCGATAAATTTCTCGGCGAACTCGTCATATATACCGTCCTGAACCATGATGCGGTTGGCGCATACGCAGGTTTGCCCTGCATTTCGGTACTTGCACGCAATTGCTCCCGCTACGGCTGTATCGAGATCGGCATCGTCAAACACGATAAAGGGCGCGTTGCCACCCAACTCCATGGAGGTTCGCTTCATGGTCTTGGCGCAGGCTTCAACCAGCATCTTGCCGACCGGCGTAGACCCGGTAAAAGTCAGCTTGCGCACTACCGGGTTTGAGGTCAGCTCCTCACCGATCTCCGACGTACGACCACTCACGATGTTTACGACACCAGCCGGTATGCCGGCGCGCTCTGCCAGTTCGGCAAACGCGTTCGCTGACAGAGGTGTCGCGTTGGCTGGCTTGCAAACGACCGTACAACCGACAGCAAGAGCGGGCGCGATTTTTCGCGCCAACATCGCGTTTGGAAAATTCCACGGCGTAATACACGCGACCACGCCGACCGGTTGACGAATCACCACCAGCCGCTTGTCATTGTCTGGTGCCGGTAAGGTATCGCCATACACGCGCTTGGCCTCTTCCGCGAACCACTCAATATAACTGGCGCCATAGGCTATTTCGCCGCGTGATTCCGCGAGCGGCTTGCCCTGCTCCGCCGTCATTATTCGCGCCAGATCTTCCTGCGCATCCATCATCAGCCCGAAAAAACGACGTAGCAGGCCCGCGCGCTCTTTCGCCGACTTGCTGCGCCATGCGGGCATTGCCGCTTCGGCAGCTGCAATGGCGCGGCGGGTCTCATCCACACCGCAATTCGCAATCTCGGCAATGACTTCACCGGTAGCCGGGTTTTCGACCGGGTACACACTGCCATTGTCTGCGTTGATCCACTGCCCGTTAACATAGGCGCCGGTCTTGATCAGATCTTTGTCGCTAATATCGATGCTGCTCACAATTTTTTTCCCGTAGTTCACTCGCTCGAAGGGTACACGGAAGCATAGCAAGGCCCCCGACCCGATTGGAGCTGTTCCGTACGTCAGCCCGCAACCCTGCCAGGGCCGAACGCACCCAAGCAGACGGTTTTGGCTGAGGAATCCTCAACTTGACGAGTTGCCAGCGGCAAGAATGCGTCTGATGGACCGCTCCCGCTAACCCGTTGCAGGCCGTGCGCCTGGCACTCAGCGAATGGCTAGAATTCAGAGGCTTAGGACACCTTCAGTGCAAAGCCTATTGACCGCAAAATTGCCAAGGGCAATGCTAGGGTCGACCGGGCTGAGCGCCCGACTGTCCTCTGCAACACGGGAGGATCGGTGTTTAGGCGAAACGACCGGTGCAAGACCAGGGACGGGGATGAGGCTGACCAGCCAACTGCCGACTCAAATTCGGCTTTTGCCTGAACCTCAGCGTTTCTCGCCGGTCAACTACGGAATAAGCCTTAGCAAAGTCTGAACCGCCGAAAAAACAACTAACACCCGATCAGGAGAGGTAACCATGGACACCGCAGCACTCCGACATTGTGCGTTCGTGGGCCTTGTTCTCAGCGTCAGCGCTTGCGGCACACTGTACGAACTGGACGTGTCGGCGCACAAGAGCAATGTGTCTGCACCAGGCAATACTTACATCATTCTATCGAATGATCAGGACTTCCCACTGGAGTCCCCACAGTTTGATCAGTACGCAAGCCAGCTGGAGCGAGCAATGGCCGAACACGGTTATCAGCGCATCGCCGAAGACCAGCTGAACGCTGCATCGTTTGCCATCTACGTATCCGCAGACATAAGCGACCCGAAAAAATCCTACCATACCGTCAGCAGAGCAATGTACGAAACGCCTTACACACAAGGCGCATCGGCGGCGGCCCGCAACACAGGCTCCAGCAGCTCAGGAGGACAAGGGGCGCAAAGTGCGGGACAACCGACAGTCCTGGATCTTCCGCCGGTCGAGCAGCTAAGCGGCTACGAACAAAATGCGTTTGCAACCACGGTATTTACCAAACACATGAGCCTGGTCGCGGTGGATTTGCAAAAATATTTGAGTGATATAAAACAACGTGGCCGCAGCAATGCCGTGCCGGAAGAGCTGTGGAGCGTTGATGTCGAAACAACCGGCAGCGTTGATGACCTACTTGAGGCCGTGCCGGTAATGATTGCTGCTGCCGAGCCGTACCTCGGCGACAGTACTGAAGAACAGGTTCGGATATCCCTCAGCGAAGGCGACAAACGCGTCCGCCGCATCCGGGCAGCGCATTCAATCAACAATTAATCCGTCGCGAAACACGTCACGGAGCAACTATCACTACGGCATTCAATCAAAAAAAACCGGCCTCCTTTCGGAGGCCGGCCCTGTACTAGCATCGCTATACGACTGAGCAATCAGAATCGAATTGCTGCGCCAAATCGCAGGTAGCGCGGACGCTGGTAGCTGCTTGGCAACATAAACTGCTCCGGGTTGATCGCGGCAAATTCGTAGACCTCACGAGCGCTTTCGCCGTTCAGAGCATTGAATATCTCTGCTCGCAGCTCAACCGTAGCGCGGTCCTGCCACTGGAAGGAATAGATCGCAGCGAAGTCGAGCTGCATGATCCAGTCCGTACGACCGGCAGTACCTCGCGGTACGAATCGCAGGTTTCCGTCACCGTCTCTCAGGTAGAAGGTATCACCGTAGGCGGGTGTGCCATCCGGATGTTCTTCACCGAAAGCGTTGATCGGGCGACCTGACTGGATAGCCAGGTTGGCACCCAGGGTCAGACGATCAGATGCCTGATAAGACGCCCAGAACTTCAGTTTGTGGCGGCGATCATTGGGCAGGTAGCCAAATGCACCATCCATCAACTGCGGAATATCAAAGTCCTGGGTAATACCCGCATCGTCCTGACCGATATCAGACTTCACGTAACCTTCCGTGTTGCCTTCGTTCTTGGACCAGGTGTAAGAACCAGCCATTGTCCAGTCACCGAACGAACCGTTGGCCGTAAACTCGTACGCTTCGTAGGTTCGTTTCGCTTCCGGATAGCCCAAAGCGTCGGCAGGAATTGTCACCTGGACCAACTCAGTGCCACTCATTGCATCACCCGGTACCAGATACTGCTCGCACATGGTCGTCAGATCATTACCCGGATTCGTCAACACGTAGTGGCAATCGTTGCCGGAGCCGATCGGGCCGTCCCAGCCGATTTCCTCGAGGCCGAAGTCTACGAGGATGTCGTCAATGGTGGATGACAGTTCACGACGTACGTAGCGCGCTCCGACTGTCCAGTTATCGCCCAGGTTTCGCTCGTAGCCGAGGATCCATTCGTCCTGGAACATCGGTTCAAGGTTCTGGTCGATGATGGCACTGGTATCCGGCACTGTCCCGTCCGATACGAGCAGTCGGGTTCCGATTTGCTGGGTGGTTGGAACGCCTTCGGAATCAATAGAGGTAGGCGCCCCTGAAGTCGCATCCCGACTGCCGTCGTACACGTAGTACTCTTGGTAATCGAGCTCAGCACCCGACAATCGTACGTTGGTGTTAGCCGCAATCGGCAAGTGGTAGCGCCCCCAGTTCAAGGTCACTTGCTGGTCATCAGAACCGCCCGGTGCCCAGGAAAAGGCAATACGCGGAGCCCACTGATCATCGATCTTAATGAACGGCGCGCCTTCTGCGTTGTTGTTCTCAAAGGTCTCATTGCGAATGCCGAGACTCAAGGTGAACTCATCGTTAATTTGCCATTTGTCTTCGATGTACCACGCTTGAGAGACGGTGTCGAAACTACCACCGTTCTCGATGTAGCGTATCCGTACGGTATCGACATCGGATCCGTCACCGTTGACATCCGTCATGGTCGCGCCGTTCGACAACTGCTGGCCAACCGCATAAGTCTCATAGCGGTAATAGATTCCGCCGAGCTGGCTCGGGTTAAAGTCGAAACCCGGGTAAATAGTTGCGTCAACAGACGAATTGTCTTCCCGATCGAAACCTGCACGGATCGTGTGATCCCCGACATAGTATTCGACGTCGAAGCGTAGCGCTTCGCGCTTGTCACCGCCCGTCTGCACCGTGGATGCGATCCAGCAGCCCGGGTACAGGCTTGTCGCACCATCACTGACATCAACAACCAACGGACAACTGAAATCGGTGGTCGACTGGTCGGTCAGACTGTACTCGTTCTCGCCATACATCGCGGAAACGGTCAATGAATCGCCGAAATTGCCATCGTAGCGAATGATGCTGTTGTCGCCACCACGGAACTCGCTCGACTCACCAATCTCGGCGCCACGCTGAGACTGCGAGATATTGTAGTCAAACTGCTTAGTCTTAATCACTCGCTCATCGGAGAACGCCGTGTAACTAAGCGTATGGTCGTCAGTGATGTTCCACGTCAGGTTGCCGCCGAAAAAGTCGTCGTCAACTTTCTGCACGTTTAATGTATCTGCGCTGCCCAACGAGTTGAACTCGGATTCGGTATCGCGCGGTTCATAAAGTGCATAGAAGAACAGGCGATCACGCCAGATCGGACCACTGACATAAAAGTCCGTTGTCATACTGCTCTGACGGTTCTCACCGTTATAGTCGTAGAATGAACCGTCCGGACGAATTGAGTTTGGACTTTCGCCCTGGAACAGCTCAGGTTCGAAGTAAGTCACCACGCCGTACTCGAATTCGTTCGAACCGCGCTTCGTAACAGCATTGATAACGCCGCCCGTTGAACGACCGAATTCAGCGCCGTAACCGCCTGTCTTCACCTGGAACTGGTCGTAGAACTCGAACGGTACCGAGCTGCCGCCCAGACCATTGCGAAAGTTCGTTACATTCAGTCCATCGATGTAGTAGACGTTTTCAGCAACCGACGCGCCACCGAATGAAACCAGCGTTTTGTCGTCGCCAAACGCAGTGTCACCGGCTATTGTTCCCGGCGCCAAAAGCGCAACTGCTTCGATGTTTCGTGCTACCGGCAACATTGCCAGCTCTTCAATCGAGATATTGAGGCCGGTTTCGCCGGTAGTGGTCTGCAGAAACTCTGCCGCTGAACCGTAAGTGATGATCTCCTCAATTGCGGAATCAGTCAGCGGAATCGTGAGATCAACCGACGTACCAAGATTGACCATGACGCTCTCAATGGTCACCTCGGCAAAACCGGAGGCCGTGGATTCCAGCCTGTACTCACCAGGCGGAAGTTGCAGCCTGAAGTTGCCGTTGCTGTTGGTCGTAACCGATCGTGTCTGGCCCGTGCGTACACTGGACAGCGTGATCGTCGCTCCGGACACAGGCGTACCGTTGCTGTCTACTGTCTGGCCATCGAGCGTACCGGTCGCACCCTGTGCGAATACCGCCGTCATGGAACCAAACGTCAACAAAACGGCAGAGACGAAAGTTAACGCTAGTCTCTTACACATTTCATAAATCCCCTATGCATGTCTTCTCTAAGGCGTTGTCGCCGACGTTCGGGGCAGGCATTCGACGTGACGTCGCATCTTCGCTACGTCCGCCGAATGTTGAGACCCGGCTGTCGTACGGTGTAGTCATTGCGGTACAAGCTCTGAACTGGCCTGTTTCCCGCTGACTGTCGCGTTAGAGTAACAATCTCAACTGGCGCCGCAATAGTTGTGGTATTTACCCCACAATAAAAATCGCAGTGCGGCAGCCGCTGGCCGCTCGATATACCTCCCGTTTCAAAATTAAACAACTGAATTGCATAAGAAACTATGTGCACTTGTCGCTGATAAAACGCGCTTCTTCTTTGTGAAATGTTTCCAGAACCCGAGCTTCGCCTGCCGAAAAAGCTCTGACATTTGCGCAAAATTTCGGCGCGCGCCGCACCGCTGTTGCAAGATCACAACACTCAATACCGACTGCAATGCAGCTATTTTTCAGTGGCTTTTTCTGACGGAACGCTGAATCCGAATTCGATGGTCAGCCCCGCCGTATCGACAGTGAAGCCGCGGCTCATACGCGGCCGGTAAACGTAACCGGCCAAGCCTTCTTTGATTCGAGCTTCAATACGCGGGTGTCGGTCAGGGCTGATTTCCAGCAAGGCGATATTCGATAAGCGGCCGCGTCTGTTGACGGAAAAACTGACCTTGATGCGGCCGTCCGGCAACCAGCCGTCATCGAGCATGCGTCCTGGCTCGAGGAGCACAAGACCATCGACATTAATCGGCGGCTGCCAGATCAGCGTAGTGGACTCCAGATCGGCCGCGCGGCGAGATAGTCCGGCAGGATCGGCTGTCAGCAACTTCCATGCCTCGCTATATGCTTGTCTTGCCTCGCTGAAATTTCCAGCAACAGAATAGAAATCGCCCAGTGCGAGACTCGCGCGGTATTTCTGTTGCCAATGCAAGCCATCATCCGAATAGGCAACCTCGATTGCCTCGCGCAAAGCCAGCTCAGCATCCGTCAGCAACTTCCTGTCAGGCAGTTCGTCCTGACTGGATGCGTCAACGTATGCCTGCAGATACTCGCTGAGAAAACTTTCACCCGTTCTGACATAGGGCTCCACCCACCCAGGCTCACCGGCCGCGCCGGCCTCAATAGCACGAGCATAGGCAGCACGCTCCATACCCGGCATGTCAATGAGCCGGTACAACCCACCTTGCCGCACCCACAACTCGCGCGCAGCGATCACCGGGGTCGCAGCGTGCCGCTCAATCAACACGCCGAGGCGGGTAGCCATAGCCTCCGACTTTTTCGTGTCGCCCAGCACCGCGTATGCCTGTCCGAGTTGCTCAATCGCATCGACTTGTGCAATGTGATGAGGGCCATCGTTGACCTGCCTGACGTGCACTGCGCGAGCAAAAAAATCCAGCGCGAGATCCGGCCGGCCGTCACTCAAGAGTGTTTCACCAAGCCCCAATAACGGACGCTCGAGGGCGATATTCATTCGGTCCGTGCGGGCCTCAATCGCGCTGACCGCCGTTTCGTAGTTAAGCTGTGCGGCAGAATAATTGCCAGCCAGCCGCTGGGCTGACGCGAGATCGCTGTACAGTGTCGCCGTCGACAATGCGTCCCGGTTACCGGCATCCAGAGCACGCGCAAGTTGCATTTTCGCAATGACCGCTGCTTCATCATAGGATTGCTGAGCGATAGCCCCGTCATAGGCATTTCGATAAGAATCATCATCCACTGACTGGGCACTGCCGCGCGCTGCCACAATCAATACGGCGCTCAACAGAATGTAGCAATTGACCTGCGTAAGAGAACGACTCATGTATTGTCCAATGTCGGTCGCATGGCGTCGCGAGCTGCGATTTAGCTATTGACCCGCCACGGCGAGCAAGTTCCGCACTGATTCGCCGACTGAAAAATCCGATCCGGACTGAATTCCGGCTATATCCATTCTGCGCAGGGCTAGCGGTTCGTGGCAACCTCCCAGGCACCAGGGCGGCGCTCAGACTGGTCTGCCGGAAACACCTGAACGTGTGCCATCTACCCGCCGCCCGCGTGAGAACCGGCAGCCACACCGACGGACCGGACTCCGGGCGACGCCGGGTTCGACCAAGACGTCAACCCCACCGCGTAGAATCGGCTGGCGACGCGCATCGCACAAAAAAAGGCCCGGCAATGCCGGGCCAGAACTGTCGTGGCCGGGGGGAAGCGGCCCAAACAGAGGGGGAGATTCTCAGGCAGCTGTCCGCTGCTCGTCTGCAATGGCATTGTTGGCGAGCCAGTTCTCAAGATCATCAGCACCGCCAACTTTGTCACCATTGATAAACACCTGCGGCAAACTCGTCGCGTCTGCTACGGCACGCAAGCCTCGGTCCGTGTACTGTTCGTTCAGTTCCAGAACCTCGAATGCGATTCCTGCGTCACGCAACAAGCCTTTGGCGCGTGCGCAGTGCGGGCAACCTTTCCGCGAGAACACCGCCACATCCAGTGGCTTCGCAGAGTTCGGCGCAAGATACTCGAGCATGGTGTCGGCATCGGAAACACCGTAGGGGTCGCCCGGCTTTTCCGGCTCGATGAACATCTTCTCTACGACACCGTCTTTCACCAGCATCGAATAGCGCCATGAGCGCTTGCCAAAGCCAAGGTCTTCTTTCCCGACCAACATGCCCATGCCATCCGTGAACTCGCCGTTGCCATCAGGCAAGAACACAACGTTCTCGGCCTTTTGTGCTTCCTTCCATTCGTTCATTACAAATGCGTCGTTGACTGAAATACAGGCCACGGTATCGACGCCCAGCTGACGGAAGCGATCCGTGAGCTGATCAAAACGCGGCACGTGCGACGATGAACAAGTGGGGGTAAAGGCACCTGGCAGTGAAAATACCACCACGGTCTTGCCGGCGAATACGTCGTCAGTGCTGACATTTACCCAGTCGTGATCTACACGAGTGCGAAACTGTGTCTTCGGTACTCGTTGCCCTTCGCGATTCTCTAACATTATGTGTTACTCCATTATCAAGAATTTGTTTACGTAAAAATTCAGTCTTCCAGCATGCTGCGCAGCATCCACGCCGTTTTCTCGTGTACCTGCATCCGCTGCGTCAGGAGATCCAGAGTCGGCTCGTCGCTCGCCTCATCGGCGGCCGTCACCGCAGCACGCGCTGTGCGGACAACAGTTTCCTGACCGATCACCAGCTGCCTGATCATCTCATCGGCACTTTCGCCACCTTTGGCCTCTTCCACTGTCGCCAGCTTCGAGAATTCCGCGTAGCTGCCCGGTGCCGGCAATCCCAGCGCCCGAATTCGCTCGGCAATCTGATCGACCGCCAGTGCCAGCTCGGTGTATTGCTCCTCCGTCATCAGGTGCAGCGTATTGAACTGCGGCCCGGTGACATTCCAGTGAAAATTGTGGGTTTTCAGGTACAGCGTGTACGTGTCCGCCAGCAGTTTCGCCAGCTGACCCGCTATCGCCTGCCGGGATTCTTCGCTAATACCTATGTTGACGCGCATTTTTCTACTCCGGTGTGTTTCGATGGGTACAGGGTAGTTGCAACCATCAAATAAATAAAATAGATTATTCACTAGACTCTGATCGGTTTTATAGATGATGAAATTCCCCACCACCAAACAACTGCGTTATTTCGTTGCCTTAGCCGAACATCAGCACTTTGGCCGGGCAGCGGAAGCCTGCTTCGTGTCCCAGTCCGCCTTCAGCAGCGCGATACAGGAGCTGGAGAACCTGCTGGAAACGCAGCTTGTTGATCGCACCAACAGGCAGGTAACCATCACCTCGACGGGACAGGACGTTGAGGTGCAGGCACGACTGGTACTCAGAGATATCGAAGCATTGGTTGAAATTGCCGGCGAGCGGCGCGAGCCGTTAACAGGCGACCTGCGTCTTGGGGTAATCCCGACAATCGCGCCGTTTATGCTGCCAACGGTGATGCCGGCGCTGCGCAAAGCCTACCCGAAACTTACACTCTATCTGCACGAAGGTCAGACGCAGGTCATACACGAAAAGCTGCTTGATGGTGAACTGGATGTGCTCCTGCTGGCATTGCCCTATGAGCTACGCAGCGTCGAGACGCTGAACCTGTTTGAGGACCGGTTCTACCTCGCCTACCGGGAGGGCACCGAACGGGTCGATCCGGAACGCTATCGTTACAGCCGGTTGCACGCAGACAGCATATTGCTGCTGGAAGATGGGCACTGCCTGCGCGATCACGCACTGGCGGCTTGCCGCATACGCGATTCAGCAAAAATCCGCCGCTTCGCGGCGTCGAGCCTGCTGACCCTGGTCGAAATGGTCGATGCCGATCTCGGCATTACGTTTCTCCCTGAGATGGCGAAGGATTCCGTGATACTTCGAAACACAAGAGTTCGGATGCATGCCGTCGGCGAGAAAAGCAGCCGCACAATCGGTCTGGCGTGGCGCAAGGGCAGCGCGCGAAGCGATGAGTTTCATATGCTCGGCGAGTTTCTTCGCAAACACGGTCAACGCTAAAACTGCCGTTTCAGCGTCAGACGCGTTCGTGGGACTGGCACCTGCGGATTGAACCCGACACAATGTACGAACATCGCTTGGTCGATGAAGCTATTTTCCTTGCAGGAAGCACTCATCATCTGCACACACTGCATAAGCACTGACGCAGGGTCCCGCCGCATGGCCCTGCCATCGTGAACAACGCCGACGCTCTGGATCGGCAGGCCCGTCGCAACAACCGACGCCGATTCCTGCTCGGACTGGCCGTGTTATTGCTCGTGATTATCGGCGCAAGTTTTCTGCCGCTGGCCGCCTGGCTGGAATCGGCAAGGACCTGGGTGGATTCACACCTGTTGCTGGGAGCCTTGTTGTTTGCCGGCGTATTTATCATTCTGACCGTTGCGATGGTACCCGGCTCGCTGCTGATGGCCAGTGCAGGCTACCTGTTCGGGCTGCCCGTTGGGTTGCCACTGGCATCGGTTTGTATCGGCTGCGGTGCCGGACTTGCGGCACTGGTCTATCGAACATTTGCCCGCGAATGGCTATGGCAGCGATTCAATACGGACCCACGTTTCGTCACTATTGATGAAGCAGTCGCCAGGAAAGGCTTTCTGATCGTACTGCTGACTCGCCTGTCACTCCTTATGCCGTTCAACCTGCTGAACATTATCTACGGACTCAGTCGAATCCCTTTGCCAACCATGGCCATGGCAACCTGGATCGGAATGACCCCCGCCGTGTTGCTTTATACCTATCTGGGCAGTATCGCCGCCAACGTAGAACAGCTGATGTCGCAGGAGTTCGCGAATCCGTGGGCGAGCCGCGCTGTACTGATTAGCGGCATCCTTGTGGTCGTTGCCGCTACCTGGGTGGTTCACCGAACCGCGACGGCCGCCTTGCGCGCGGAACTTGAGCAGTAACCCTCTGGCCACCGCCGAACATCCAGATCAGCGCCGGATGCGGAGGTGTATCAAGCTTTTTGCGGATAGTCCGGCTTGCCCTCGGGATGTCCCAGCACTACGCGCCACAAGGTAATCCACGGCGGGCTGAGCAAGAGGCTGACGGCAATCACAGCGATCATGATTCGATAATCATCCTGACCGATCACACCGGCATACAGCCCCACAGAAATCAACACGAAACTGAATTCGCCGATCTGCGACAACAACGCGCCGGCATACCAGCTGCGCCGGACCGACGAACCAAGGCTACGTAACACCGCCGCGTTTATCGCCGTGTTAATACCGACTATGGCCGCAACCAGCACGCCAACTTCGACCAGATTTTCGGAAATGAATGGCAACTCGATGAGCATGCCAACAGAGACAAAAAATACCGCGACGAACACGACCCGGAACGGCTCCAGGCTGCGGTGCACCCAGTCCGTCTCGCGGGCTGAACTGACGATGAGCCCGGCTACAAATGCGCCTAACACTGTTGATAACTGCAGCAGACCGGAAAGCAATGCCAGGCCAAAGCACAGGAACAACGCGGCGAATACCTGCAGTTCGTGATCAGCCCGCAAGTATTTCGCGAACGGTAAGTGCACACGTTCCTGACAGACGACCCAGCTCGTCAGTCCCAGCAAGACAGCCGCGCCGACAATCTGCGCACCCAATGTCGGTAAATCAGTGCTCTCGCCGCTCATCAGGCCGATCGTAATCAGCATAGGTACCAGCACCAGGTCTTGCGCAAGCAGGATCACCAGCACATTCTGGCCCGTCTGCGTCCCCAACTCGTGCCAGT
Source organism: Woeseia oceani (assembly GCF_001677435.1). GTDB lineage: Bacteria > Pseudomonadota > Gammaproteobacteria > Steroidobacterales > Woeseiaceae > Woeseia > Woeseia oceani. The sequence goes on along the minus strand of NZ_CP016268.1, from coordinate 1,109,549 downwards.
CTTTCAGCAACTTAAGCACTATCGCGGTCGAACTAAGACTGATCACAAAGGCGGTGAGAATGATGCGCGACCACGACCAGTCGAAGAAGATACCGATTAACCAGACCGCCGCAATGCTGGCCGCCAGTTGAAACAGGACGCCGCCAACTGCGATCCTCCAGCGTCCTAGCAGATGCCGCGGTGAGGCTTCCATTCCCACGAAGAACAGCAGCATGATCAGTCCGAACGAACCCAGGCGGCTGATAGTGTCGATATCGGTCAACAAGCCGAGGCCGTGAGGTCCGATGGCGACACCCGCCAGCAGATAACCCACGATCTGCGGTTGTCCGACAGCCCGCAAGGCCAGAGCAACCAGAATAATCGCGAAAATCACAGCCACGATCACTGGCAAGGCCGCGTCGATATGCATGCTGTCTTTAACTCCCGGTACAACGAAAAACTGCACGTATCATACCCGCTGCAAAGCCTGCGCTGCTGCTTGCATGGCCGCAAACGGGTATTATCATGGTTTGCACGAACGACTTTCGGCACACCTGCCGGTTCGGGCAGCGACGGGTTGCGAATCATGCCTATGCCGATCACCACGAATTTTCCGGCCTGAAGCTGGCATGTCACAACACGTCGTTTTCGTCGCACCTTACCTGATGGACGCGACCTTGCGCTTCGTTCGTGGCGCGACGCAGATTGCCGATATCAAACTCTCGCTGGTCACGCAGGACCCGGCCGACAAATTACCCGATGGCATACGCACGCGGCTCGCGGCGCATTGGCGCGTCGACGACGCCATGGATCCACAGCAGCTTGTCGCAGCTGTCCGCCAGCTTGAAGCGTCACTGGGTCACGTCAGGCACCTCATCGCAACACTCGAACAACTACAGGTCCCACTTGCAGCAGCTCGCGCCACGCTCGGCTTGCCGGGGCTCAGTGTCGACGCCGCCCGCAACTTTCGCGACAAATCGCGCATGAAGAACGTCCTTCGGGAAGCCCATCTGCCGTGCGCCAGACATGCGCTGGTCAGCAGCCATCATTCGGCGCACGACTTTGCAGCAACGGTCGGCTTCCCTCTGGTCGTCAAACCACCTGCAGGTGCCGGAGGAAAAAGCACCTTCCGCCTCGATCAGCACCATGACCTCGCAACGTTTCTCGAGCGTTACCCGCCAAATGCGGAGCAACCGGCATTGTTCGAAGAATTCGTACGCGGTACGGAATACTCATTCGACAGCGTGGTCATCGACGGTGAACCCATCTGGCATTCGATATCCCGTTACATGCCATCGCCGCTGACCGTCTTGGAGAACGCGTGGATCCAGTGGTGCGTGATCTTGCCGCGAGACATCAGCGGCAACGAGTTTGACCCGATCCGCCATGCCGGGTTCGCCGCGGTTACTGCCCTGGGTCTGCGCACGGGCCTGAGTCACATGGAATGGTTTCAACTTCCTGACGGGCGCATCGCCATCTCGGAAGTCGGCGCCCGACCACCCGGCGCGCAGTTCACGTCGCTGTTATCGTATGCGCATGACATCGATTTCTACCGAGCCTGGCCAAAACTGATGGTATCCGCGACTTTTTCACCGCCACCACGGCAATACGCCGCGGGCGCCGCCTACATACGTGGTCAGGGCCGGGGGCGCATTCGGCGTATCCACGGCCTGGATGAAGCGCAACGCCGCTTCGGCTCGTTGCTGGTCGAGGCGAAACTGCCACAGGACGGCCAGTCGCCCTCCGACAGTTACGAAGGCGATGGCTATATCATTGTCCGGCACCCGGAGACCGCTGTTGTTGAAAATGCATTGCAGGAAATCGTGAAAATTATTCACGTAGAGCTTGCTTGATAACTGCCATGCCTACCCGACTGTTACTTGGACCACAACGCCCCATACGCAACATTGGCGAGGCTATCCGCAGCGCCGGCCTTCCTGATGGCAGAATGGCGGTCATTTCCGCTGGTTGGCAAGAGGCCGAAGGCGATATAGACGACGTGCGGGAATTGATTCAGCGGCCTTTGATCGACCTGCAACTCTACAAACGCGCCGAAGCACTGTTCCCTACTGACGATAAGTTGCGTACAGCGTATCGGCAGCGTCAGGATCGGCTGAAAGAGCTGCAAGGTCTTTACCAGATTCGCCTGAAGCAATTGATACTCGCCGCCCGACAAATCCTGCGTGCAAGTGGCGACGCCGAGATGATCACCGTCGAACTTCGTCACGCCGTGTCTCAGCTACGTGCACTGGACCGACACCATTTGCGCCGGGTACAGGCCATTAACACGGAATTCGAAGCAGAACACCCGCTGCAGGATACGGCGTTGTTGGCGGAGCAGTTTGCGCAAATTGATAAAATACTGAGTGACTGCGAAACCGTCGTCATCACCGGCGGCAACGCATTGGTGTTGCTGAACAGACTGCGCTTGTTCGGCACTCATCTGCAGCTGGAATCCAAAAACATCGTCGCCTGGTCGGCCGGCGCGATGGTGTTGAGTGACAAGATTGTCCTGTTTCACGACCGCTTGCCGCAAGGCCGACGCGGCGCGGAAGTGCTTGGACCCGGCACTGGATTGCTGCCCGGCTATGTTTTCATGCCGGATGCCCAGCGACGACTGCGCACGAAAGACGAGGTGCGGGTCGGCCTGATGAGCCGCCGATTCTCGCCGGCGACCTGTATTACTCTCGATAGCGGTGCGCAGCTGCATTTTTCCGGACGCAAACTAAAACGCAGCGAACTGGCAAAGCGAATGACAGACGATGGCTTACTGGAAAGTCCGGAACTGCAATGAACGCCGCGCTGACGACACTGCTTAAGTCCAATCCATCGGCAAGCGCGATTGATACTTTCGTCGAACGCTCCGCCTTCCCACTCGTTGAAGGCGACAACATCACGTTCGTATACCGCGGCGATGTGCACGCGGTGTTCCTGCGATGCTGGATCGCCGGTCTGGATACGGCGCAACCACTGCAACGTCAGCCAGGCACCGACCTGTGGGCAACAACAATCGAATTGCCCGCCGGTTCCCGCATCGAGTACAAGTTTGAAGTTGAGAAAAGCGGCAATCGCGAGCTCATCCTTGACCCACTGAATGCAATTCGCGCCCACGACCCGTTCGGTGCCAATTCAGTTTGCCAGGGCGCCGGTTATCGCAGACCGCAATGGACATTGCACGACGACCATGCGCGTAGCGGCACACTGCAAACACATAACGTTCACAGCACCGCACTCAACTCAAGCAGAGAAGTTCACGTGTACCTTCCGGCCCGCTTCCGCAACAACCGTCGGTATCCGCTATTGATTGTGCACGATGGGGTCGACTACCTGAAATACGCTGACCTGAAAATTGTTCTCGACAATCTGATACAGGCTCTGGAAATCCCACAGATGATCGTGGCACTCGTGCAGTCGCCGGACCGGCTGAAGGAATATGCCGGGAACGATCAACACGCGAAGTTTGTCGCCGAAGAACTGTTACCGTACATGACTGAGCATTTCCCCTTGCAGGATGACGCTGCTGCGCGCGGCCTGATGGGCGCCAGCTTCGGTGGTGTCGCGGCACTACATGCCGCCTGGCGGTACCCTGGAGTGTTCGGACGGCTGTTGCTGCAGTCGGGCTCATTTGCATTCAGCGATCTTGGCCGACACAAACGCGGTCCGATTTTTGATCCGGTGGTGAGATTCATCAACGAATTTCGCGAACGACCTGGCTGCCCTGCTGACAAGATCTATATGAGCTGTGGTATCTATGAGTCACTCATCTACGAGAATCGCTCGCTGGTGCCGCGTTTGCAACAACAAGGAATCGATGTCCGTTTCGAAGAAGCACGCGACGCGCACAATTGGGAAAACTGGCGGGACCGACAACGCAACGGGCTGTCATGGTTGTTTCCAGGACCGGTATGGATGGTATACGAATAACACGCACGAACCTCTTCAACACAGACGGCCCACCATCACTTTGGTGAGTGAGCATTGGCAAGGAGCATGACCGTGGCAAACATCACACGTCGTATCGGACTCTCACTGGGCGCGGACATTTGCTGGCCAATTTGCTATGAAGCCCTGATCAAAGAACTGGATCTTGACGTCCCGCACGGCAAGGATCGTTTGCAGTTCGAAGTTGACCGGGTGTACATCGAGCCGTTCAACCTGCAACAACCTTGCCAGTACGATGTTGTTGTCGATCGCTTGACGCATTGGTATCACACCTCCCGTGAATGGATAAAGAAATCCATCGTGATGGACGACCTGTACGTCTTCAACAACCCATGGACGCTGCAGTCCATGGAGAAACACACCACCTACGCCGCGATGATGCGGCTCGGCTTCCCAATCCCGCCTACCTGGATGATCCCGCCGAAAGAGTACACCGAATCAGCAGACTTGCAGGCAACCTTAAAGCAGTACGCCAAATTGTTCGATCTGGGCGCTATTGGCGACAGCATAGGCTACCCACAATTCATGAAGCCTTATGACGGTGGTGCATGGGTCGGCGTTACCGCCATCACAGACCGCACGGCGTTGCAGGAAGCTTACGAACATAGCGGTACCCGGCTGATGCACTTGCAACAAGGCGTGCCAAATTACGATGCCTTTGTTCGTTGTATTGGCCTGGGTCCGCAATGGCTATGTGTTAACTACAACCCGGAGGCACCGCTTCACGATCGCTACCGGATGGACGTCGACTTCCTGTCGACCCAGGATGAAAACCAGCTGGCCAACATGACCATGGTGATCAACGCGTTCTTTGGTTGGGATTTCAACTCCTGTGAATCGTTGCGCAGTAACGGCGTTTGGCATCCTATCGATTTTGCCAATGCCTGCCCCGACTCACAGGTTACCTCTCTGCACTTCCACTTCCCCTGGCTGATAAAGGCCAACCTCCGTTGGTCATTATTTTGTGCAGCGACAAAGCGAAAGTTAAACACCGACCTCAACTGGCAGGCCTATTACAAAATTGCGGATAAAGACATTCCGTTCGACGAAAAACTGGCAGGTTACGTCGCCATTGCGGAGAATCGCTTCAGTGCTGATGAATTCTACGAATTTTGTGACAAGCACCTAGGTCACCTGGATGAGGTTGCGCTGGCTTTCTTCGGCACCGAAACTGTACGCGACGCAATACGAAAGAAAGTCAGCGCGTTGTACCCGGAACACGAGATTGATGAATTCACCGAGCTGTTCTGGAGTCGCATACAAAGCTGGCGGCAAGGTGAAGGCGTCGCGGCATGAGCGCCAAAGAAACATTCCGTTGGTACTCTCCGCGAATCGAGCGCGAGGTACAACTGGTTCGCTGGGGCAATTACGGCACACCGGTACTACTGTTCCCGACCGCCGGTGGCGATGCTGAAGAGATCGAACGCTTTCATTTGATCCGCGCACTTCAGCCACTACTTGATGCAGGCCGAATTAAGGTTTACTCGACCGATTCCGTGGCAGGACGAGCGTGGATCTCTGGCAATGAATCAGCCGAGTACTGTTCGCGACTGCAGAATTTGTTTGACGCGTTTATCTATCAGGAGGTGACGCCCGCCATTCGCAAGGACTGCGCCACTGAGAACATCGAAATCGTTGCGGCAGGCGCATCGATCGGAGCATTCAACGCCGTCGCAACGGTTTGCAGACACCCTGATGCCTACAAGCTCGCGATCGCCATGAGCGGCACCTACGACCTGTCGAAGTACCTTGAAGGACGATTCAATCAGGATTTTTACTTCTCGTCCCCACTGCACTATTTGCCCGATCTTGAGAATGAGCAACTCGAAACCTTGCGGAGCCGCTTGATTCTTCTTCCCACTGGCGAAGGAAACTACGAAGACATCGGCGAGTCCTGGCGCATGGCACGTGTGCTTGGCGCGAAAGGCATACCCAACCGCGTCGATCCCTGGGGCAGCACCTACCATCATGACTGGGTAACCTGGCGCGAGATGCTGCCGAAATACCTGGCAGAATTTGCCTGACGATTCAGTCAGCGTACAGGTGCAGCTCGCTGCCTACGGCATCGGCCATCGATAGCGTTTCCGCCAGATCCGGGTGGCGCAACATAACAAACCCGTCAGATACCAGGGTTTGCAACCAGTCACGCCGCGGGGTACCTGGTTGTGACAAGGCGTTCCAGACGACGTGCTCGCCGAACCGCTGTTGCAACTGCCCTGCACCTTCAATTCGCGAAATCCTGCCCATGCCTTGCGCACGTTTGTAGATCGTCGCGACGTTATATCGGCGCTCAATCGTCATCTCGAGTTGCCGCGAAGTCACAGACTGTCCCCAGACTCGAAATACGTCAAAGTCACAGGCGAACTTCATTTGATCAACCTGATGCGCCCCGGGCGGACGTGCACCGATCTCGCCGAAGACCACTTCCCCGTCTGCTTTCCGATACCACTCCATATGTGTAAAGCCACTGTCAAAGCCGAGCGCATTAATCACGTCATGACCCATCTTGATACCCGCTTGCAATTCGGGATTCGCAATATCGCGTAGCGCGATTACCTGCGGACTGATCCATTCATGACTACGCGCTATCAACGGTCGGGGCCGATACCATGCCACGTTGTAGTATGCGACTTCGTTGTCGATAGTGATGGTGTCGAATGTGTACTCTTCTCCGTCAATAAACTCCTCGACGCTGACCGTCGGCACGTGCCGTAACCGCGGCAATACAGCACGCAACTCGTCGCGACTTGCAACCCGATAAGTGTCTGCTGAACCTGCGCCGGCGATGGGTTTCAGGACCAATGGATAGCCAATCCTGTCCGCGGCTTCCCAGCACGCTGCAATACTGCTTACGGCAACGTGGTGAGGCGTGCGAATGCCAGCTGCGTCGAGCGCAAGCTTCATTGCTTCTTTATCCCGGAAGCGATGCGCCTGTTCCACCGTCAAACCGGCTACGCCGAATTGCTGGCGCAGTTCCGCGGCGAGCATGATGCCCGGCTCCCAAAGGCATTCGATACGATCCAGGGTATGACCGCGCAACTGGGCATGGATAGCAGCAATAACCTGCTGGCTGTCCCAGAGCGACGATACATGCACATATGCGGAGAGGCAGCGACGGACCTGTGGCGGAAGCTGCTCGGGCTGCTGATCCCCTACGCCAAATACATTGGCACCGCATTCCGCCAGCCCGCGCGTGAACTCGGGCATATCGGCCGGATATCCCGGCGACAGGATCAGCACGTTCATCGAATCACAGCCTTTGTTCGCAATGCGCGAAGCGGCGCCCGTAGTGTCGGGTTAGAATAGCACCTAAACAACAGCCATCGGACCCGACGTGCCCGCTACCCGCAAACTCAATATCTGCCTCGCCAGTTCCGAGGTCGCCCCGCTGGCCAAGACCGGCGGTCTCGCTGATGTCAGCGCGGCATTGTCAGCAACACTGCACGATGCCGGCCATGATGTTCGGCTCCTGATGCCGTATTACGACTCCATCGACACGCAGGCGCTCGACATTGCGCCGGTACAAGGGCTACAGGACATCGCAATTCGTATAGGCCATCGCGACGGGCATTTCTCAATCGACTCGACCACATTGCCCGGCTCGACGTTGACAATCTACTTGTTGCGATGTCCGGAGCTTTACGATCGTGGCAGCATCTATACCAACAGCGAAGATGAACACCTTCGATTCATCCTGCTATCGCGCGCAGCGATCGTCATGTGCCAGCACATGCAGTTCGCCCCGGACATCATGCATTGCCACGATTGGCACACGGCCTTGATTCCGCTCTACCTGAAAACCTACTACTCATGGGACAAGCTGTTCGCCAATACGCGCACAGTGTTAACCATACACAACATCGGTTATCAGGGCGTTTTCGGGGCCGGCATTATTGCTGACCTCGATCTCGGTGGATCGGTCAGTGAACTGCATCAGGACGATTTGGGCAACGGCCGCATCAATTTCCTGAAAACCGGTGTACTGCATGCGGACGTGCTGACCACGGTAAGTCCGACCTATGCCGAAGAGATCAAGACCGATGAGTACGGCATGGGGCTGCAGGATCTGCTGCGCGCGCGCAGTAGTACGCTGGTTGGCATACTGAACGGCGTTGACTACAACGACTGGAACCCGGCCACGGACGAGCGCATTGCCGCCACGTACTCAGCGCAGGACATGCGTGGCAAAGCCACTTGCAAGAAACAGTTGCAGTTAGACCTGGGGTTACCCGTGACGCCTGACCGGCCAATGATCGGTATCGTCACCCGGCTGGTCAGCCAGAAAGGCATCGATCTCGTCGACCAGGTCTTGCCCGCACTACTGGCTACACGCGATTTCTCGCTTGCCGTACTCGGTAGCGGCGAAGCGCACTACGAAGAGTTCTTCCAGTGGTTGCAACGCAAGTTCCCGGACAAGGTGTGCTTTTATCGTGGCTACAACGAACGTCTTGCACACGCGATTGAGGCAGGCAGTGACCTGTTCCTGATGCCATCGCTGTACGAGCCGTGCGGGCTCAACCAGATGTACAGCCTGAAGTACGGCACCGTACCCATAGTCCGGAAAACGGGTGGTCTGGCGGACTCGGTACAACTTATCGACCCTGAGAACGGCAGTGGCACCGGCATAGTTTTCAACAGCTACAACGAAGCGGCACTGACCTGGGCAATCAATACCGCACTGGACTTGTACCAGAACAAGCCACTCTGGCAACAGGTCGTACAGAATGGTATGGCACAAGATTTCTCCTGGGTTCGCCAGGCACAACTGTATACCGAACTGTTTCGCAAACTCGGTACATGACGTTGAACGTCATCTTCATCGAGCCGTCATTCCCTTTCAATCAACGGGAGTTTGTGCGTGCACTGTACAAAACCGGTGCACATGTTATTGGTATTGGTGAACGTCCCGCAGATTATCTCAGCGACGAATTGAAAACGTGGCTGGGCGACTATGTCCAGGTACGCTCGGTAGTACATGAACCCTCCCTGCTGGAGGCGGTACGCAGAATTCAGAAAGTGCTGTGGGTGGACCGGCTCGAAGCGACAGTTGAAGCGCACATCATGGCTGCTGCACATGTCCGCAAAGCGACCGGCATACCTGGAACCACAGTGGAGACCGCGTTTCTCTGCCGCGACAAGCCCGCCATGAAAGACGCATTGCGTGCAGCGGGTGTACCCTGCGCACAGTCGACGCGGGCGCGCAGCGCGCAGGACGCCTACGACTTCGCAGCCAGTACAGGCTACCCATTGATTATCAAGCCGCCAGCCGGGGCCGGTGCGTCAGCTACCTACAAGGTGAGGGAAGAAACACATCTGCAGCAGGTCATTCAGGAATGCGGCCTCGGCAATGGCGTCGAGGTCGCCATCGAAGAATTCATTGAAGGCCACGAAGGCTTCATCGATACTTTGACTATAAACGGCAACGTCACGCACGAATTTATTACGCACTACTACCCCAACGTCCTGGAAGCCATGCGGGAACGGTGGATATCACCGCAAATGATTACGACCAACCGTATCGCTGCGGAAGGCTACAACGAAGTTCGCGCCATGGCCCGTGAGGTCAACAAGATCCTGCGCATTGGTACATCGGCCACTCACATGGAGTGGTTCTATGGGCCCAAAGGCCTGAAGTTCTCCGAGATAGGCTGCCGACCGCCCGGCGTCGGTCAGTGGGACGTTTATAATGCCGCCAACGAATTCGACCTGTATTTCGAATGGGCTACAGCGATCGTCAACGGCAGACCACACAGCAAACCTTCACGCCGCTACGCCGCCGGCATGATCGCCTTGCGGCCGGAACGAGACGGCCACATCAATGGCTACTCGGGCGTGAATGACATCAGCGATCGCTACGGCGACTGCGTAGTCGCCGCGCATTTCCCGGAACCTGGCACCCCGACACAAGCCGTTGAAGCCGGTTACATGGCCAATGCATGGATGCGGGTCCGCCACCCGGACTACGATCAATTGCGCCGTATCATGAACGACATCGGCGAGACCATTACTGTCCACGCATCCTGAACACCATGGGGAACCGACCCGATATGCCGGATCTAGCCAAAGAGAAACAGGAATTCTCGCGACTGAAACCCAATCTGCGACGGGTTTGGGCGGACATCAAGGCGGATCCGATGTACGAACATACATCGGTCATCGTGCCGTCCCTTAGTGTTAATCAGGAAGAACTCGCTAAGGTAACCGGCGCATCGTATTACGAAGAGCGCCTGCTATTTGCGCTGATCCGGCTGCGCAACCCGAATGCACGGGTCATCTACGTCACCAGCCAGCCAGTGCATGCCGAAATTGTCGACTATTACCTGCAGATGCTGGAGGGCATACCGGTCAGCCACGCCCGGCAACGCTTGCACATGATGTCAGTCTATGACGCCAGTTCGCGCCCGTTAACGGCCAAGATACTGGAACGACCGCGCATGCTGGCTCGCTTGCGCAGTCGCATTGACGATGCCTCGCGCGCCTACCTGACCTGCTACAACTCCACCGACCTTGAACGGCGGCTCGCTGTCAGCCTGGGCATACCGCTGAATGGCGTTGATCCCGAGCTGCTGTCATTCGGCACCAAGAGCGGCAGTCGCAAGACTTTCACGGAAGCCGGTGTCAGACACCCCGCCGGTTATGAAGACCTGTACAACGAACAGGACATAGTCGATGCACTGCAGTCTCTGAAGTCGGCGCGACCGGGACTCCGGCGTGCAGTCGTCAAACTGAACGAAGGGTTTTCCGGTGAAGGAAACGGGCTCTTTGACTATCCCGATGACAACAGCACTGACGCTATTCGAACGGCACTGCATGCACTGCGCTTCTCATCGTTGAGCGAGTGCTACACAGAGTTCATTTGCAAATTTGCAATCATGGGCGGCATCGTTGAAGAAATGATCGACGCCCGTGAAGTACGTTCGCCCAGCGTGCAAATGCGCATCCACCCGGATGGGCAAAGCGCGATTGTTTCCAGCCATGAACAGGTTTTGGGCGGCTCAACCGGGCAGGTTTATCTCGGTTGTCGCTTCCCGGCCAGCAACGACTACCGTTCGCTGTTACAGGAAGAGGCAAACAAGATTGGCCGTACACTGAGCGAAAAAGGCGTGATAGGCCGGTTCGGCATCGACTTCCTGGTCTGTCGTGATGCGAATGGCCAGTGGCAATCGTACGCCATCGAAATCAATCTTCGAATGGGTGGCACGACGCCACCGTTTCATGCGCTTGAGTTCCTCACCGGCGGTCAACTGGATGAATCGAGCGGCCTTTTTCGTACGCCGAATCAGCAAACGAAATTCTACAGTGCGACGGACAATCTCAAGTCCGCTGAATACCGTGGCTTGCTGCCGGAAGACCTGTTCGAAATCATCACCCGGCACGGACTGAATTTTCGGCATACGACCGGCACCGGGGTGCTGTTTTACATGATTGGCGCGTTGTCGCAGTACGGCAAGATCGGCATGACGGCGATCGGGGACAGCGCAGCTGACGCTCAGGACTTGTTTGAGAGAACCACGGCGTTGCTGGACGCGCAGACCGGAGACGCCGGTCATGGCGAAGCCTCACCAATTTTCGATCGCTACCTGAGTATGGAATAGTCAGGGATCCGGGCCGTACCGGATTTACCGTACAAGCGGGTGCGCAGCCACCCTGACGAGCAGTGCATGACCCTCTTGCAAACAACCTGGAAAACCCGGCTGGGATGGATCAGGCCGCAACGACGCTTCATGTTGTGGCTGCCCGGTGAGTTCAGGCGATTCGCGCGCCGGCCCGGTTATTCCACGTTGAAATCGAAATACGTATCCGGGTATGGCTCGTTTGCCAGCGTGTAGTGCCACCACTCGTTGGCATACGGCAAGAAGCCGTGACGCACCATCGTTTGCCGCAATAATTCTCGATTGGCGGTGGCTGTACTGTCGACCAGCGGCGAATCATGGTGCGAGACTTCACCGAAGAAATCCCATGGACTGCCCATATCGAGTTCTTCGCCGCTGGCCAGATTGACGACGGTCAGGTCCAGTGTGCTGCCGCGCGTATGCCCGGATTTGCGCGCAATATAGCCTAACTCGAACAAACGATCCTTCGGCAGGTCCGGGTAGTAAGTTTGCTTCGTCAAACGGTCAGCAGGATTCTCGGACCAGCGGACGAAATGATTCACCGCCTTTTGTGGCCGGTAGCCATCAAAAATCTTCAGGCCAAAACCTTGTTGCCGCAGATCGTCTTGTACCTTCGATAGCGCAGCAGCAGCCGGCTTGCTGATCAGGATCACATCGCGGTGATAACCATCCACCACAGTGCCCATGAAGTTGTCGTTGGAGTGATAGCGCACATCAAGAATCACGTCCGGGATAACGTCATGCACGTAAACAAAACCATCGCGCCCGTCATCCTGACGAACGGATTGTTGACTGCAACCGTAGGCGGATGCGAACAGAACACAGGCCAGGAGTACGACATTGAAGTTTTTCATTTGCCATCCATTGTTAGAAGCCAAGGCTGTAAGAATACGAAGTGACTGCTACCATCATCTCAGCGCAATACTGCGCGAGGATCAAGGTTGTTCTTGTTCAGACCGTGCGCCGGCAGCCGGCAGCCCAACCATGTCAACTGAGCCGATTGGGCTTTTACAGTGACAGGCGGGTCGGATTTCAGCGTGCGTCAGTATAGAGCAAAATCGCATTTTTCAAATTACCGTTTCAGCATGGCGCAACGCAGCCGATCCTCGCAAATCGGGTTACCTCTATGTACATACGGTTTCACGAGCAGGACAAGCAAAATGTTGTACCGGAAACAGCGGCCCGCCCGACGAAAAAAGTACTTAAAACCGCGCACAGCGGCCAGAATAAGCAGTTACTATCACTAATTTCGACCTAAGTCAGACTACGGAGTCCCTCGGATGCAAAGGCACAATCAGGAATGGCTGCAAGACCTCCCCGAAGCATTTCAACGATACCGAGATGGGCGGGACGTCGACGAAGTGGAATGCATAGTTCCTGACCTTGCCGGCATGTCGCGTGGCAAGTCGATGCCCGTACGCATGTTTGATCCGCAACACGAAACGTATTTGCCGGTGTCGATTTTCTACCAGACGATTACCGGCCACGATGTTGAGATGGACATCGCCAATCAGTGGGCGGAAGGTGATCTCGTTCTGAAGGCTGACATGTCAACCGCGAAAGCAGTGCCTTGGGCCAAAGAACCGACCTTGCAGATTATTCACGACCTGTTCGACCGGGACGGCAACCCTGTACGGATCGCACCGCGCAATGTGTTGAAGCACGTTGTTCAGCTGTATACGAACAAGGGCTGGAAGCCGGTCGTCGCGCCCGAGCTCGAGTTCTACCTGATCAAACCCAATATCGACCCTAACGAACCTATCCAGTCGCCTATCGGCCGTACCGGCCGACGCGGCAGCGGCAACCAGTCCTATTCCATGTCCGCGGTCGACGATTACGGCCCGGTTATCGACACTATCTACGATTACGCACAGCATGCCGGTCTGACTATCGACACGGTGATTCAGGAAGACGGTGCAGGCCAGGTTGAGATCAACCTCACTCACGGTGACCCCGTATTGCTCGCTGACCAGGTGTTCTACTTCAAACGTATTATCCGTGAAGCCGCCCTGAACCATGGAATGTTCGCCACGTTCATGGCCAAACCCATGCGAGATCAGCCCGGCTCTGCAATGCACGTGCACCAGAGTATTATCGATGTGGTCAGTGGCAATAATATTTTCAGTGACGCCGAGGGCAAAGCGAGCGAATCATTCATGCATTTCATTGGCGGCTCGCAAAAATACCTGCCGCAGGCGTTACCGTTGATGGCGCCGTACGTTAACAGTTACCGGCGCTTCGAAGCAGACTCCAACTCCAGTGCGCCAACCAATTTCGCCTGGGGCTTCGACAATCGCGCAACCGGTCTGCGAGTGCCGAATTCTTCAGCCGAAAACCGCCGCGTGGAAAACCGGGTTGTGGGTGTCGACTGCAACCCCTACCTCGCGATAGCGGTTGGTCTGGCATGTGGCTACCTCGGCTTGCTGGAAAAAACCGAGCCAGGTCAACCGGCTGCCGGCGAACTTGACGATGACGCCTACAACATACCCACAACGCTGGACGAGGCATTGCGGCGGTTCGAATCGGCTGATGCCGTTCACGACATACTCGGGCAGGAATTCTGCATGATTTACGATGAGGTAAAGCGCGAGGAAATGCGTCAGTTCCATCGTGAAATCAGCCCCTGGGAAAGAGAGCATTTGCTCCTGAATGTCTGAGCACAATCGGTATCGGCACTCAAGAGCTGCATAGGCAACCCTTTGGTTTATTAGCGTCGTGCCGCCGTCAACCAGGGACATGCCTTGATAACGTCGTTGCAATCGGTTGTCATTCAAGTCAGCGTGCCTGCGCTTAACAATGGTTCGCGACCGCTACTTGTTTCCGGTTGCTTTCTTTTAGCCCTATCAGAATTTGGAGACCACAGTGACCCAGGATATCGTGCTGTACACAAACCCAATGTCCCGCGGAAGAATCGCGCGATGGATGCTCGAGGAGGTTGCTGCTCCCTACCGAACTGTGATCCTTGAGTACGGTGCTGATATGAAGTCGCCCGAATACCTCGCCGTAAACCCGATGGGCAAAGTCCCGGCATTGCAGCACGGCTCTGCGATCATCACGGAGTGTGCGGCCATTTGCGCCTACCTCGCCGACGCGTTTCCGGACTCAGGACTGGCACCGCCCCTGACCGAACGCGCCGCGTACTATCGTTGGCTGTTCTTTGTTGCCGGGCCGCTGGAATCTGCGTTAAACAACAAGGCTTTGGGAGTGGAAGTGCCCGTTGAACGGGAGCGCATGGTTGGCTACGGCAAGTTGGCGACAGTGGTCGACACACTTGAAGCCGCGGTCCAGGAACGGCCGTTCATCGCGGGCGATACGTTTTCTGCTGCCGACGTGTACGTCGGCTCGCATGTTGGCTGGGGATTGCAATTCGGCACCCTCGATAAGCGACCCGCCTTCGAGGATTACTGGTCCAGGATAAGTGGTCGCGACGCACTGCAGCGCGCCAATGCCCTGGATGATGTGGACCCGCCCGCCGGGTAACTGCGCGCGAATACCGTTGCCTTCTGCAGGCTGCAGTACCTGGCTAATTGCGCATCGAGGCCTGTCACCGGTCAAGATAGAGCCAATACGGCAACCCGCGTTCATTCGGGCACGGCTCGCCTCGATCGGCAACCTGCGGACCTCGCTGGCTGCCCACTTCCTGGCCGGGACCACGCTCGGTGCTGACGGTCGGTGAAATAGTTGCCCTGCACGGACTGGGGCGCTGTCGCCCTGTTCGGCTCTGCAGACCGCACAGCCCTGCACTGCAGGCGCTTGACGGTACCAGGACTCAATCGGGTACCCGGCTTATCCTACCCGGCAATACCCGCAACAATGTGATCAGGGTCGCAGTCGGGCATTGCGAACACCACCTTGCCGCCTAACAGCCCGCCAATACCAGGCGCAGATCAGTGACTGATGCCACCCATGCAAAGGTATTTGATCTCAAGGTAGTCATCCAGGCCGTATTTAGAGCCTTCACGTCCCTGGCCCGACTCCTTGATGCCACCGAAAGGGGCTGTTTCGCTGGTGGTCATTCCGGTGTTGATCCCGACGATGCCGTATTCCAACGCCTCACTAACGCGCCAGACCCGGCCAATGTCGCGGGAAAAGAAATAACAGGCCAGACCAAACGGCGTATCGTTCGCCATGCGGATGGCATCGTCTTCTGAGGTAAAACGGAATACCGGCGCGACCGGTCCGAATATTTCTTCGTGGAATACGCGCATTTTCTGGTTGACGTTGCTCAATACTGTCGGCTGCACGAAGTTTTGGCCTGCCGAAGCGTAACCGCCGCCAATCACCACTCTCGCACCGTGCTCTTTGGCATCGTCTATCAACGACACGACATTGTTCGCAGCCTTGGCGTTGATCAATGGGCCGATATCGATACCTGCTTCCGAGCCCAGACCCACTTTCAATTCACGCGTTGCAGCGGCCAATTTCTCGATGAACTCATCGTAGATGCCATCCTGCACAAGTATTCTGTTGGCACAAACGCAGGTTTGACCCGCATTGCGGAACTTGCTGGCAATAGCCCCTGCGACCGCACTGTCCAGGTCGGCATCGTCAAACACGATGAAAGGCGCGTTCCCACCCAGCTCCATGGAGGTACGTTTCATGGTTTTCGCACATTCGGCGGTAAGAAATTTGCCGACCGGTGTAGAACCGGTGAAGGTCAGCTTGCGAACAATGGGGTTGCCGGTCAGTTCTTTGCCTATATCGGCCGTCTGGCCGCTCACTACGTTCACGACGCCAGCCGGAATACCGGCGCGACGAGTGAGTTCTGCGAATGCATTTGCCGACAACGGTGTCTCGTTGGCGGGCTTGCAGACCACCGTGCAACCCGCCGCCAACGCGGGCGCAATCTTGCGAGCCAGCATCGCGTTCGGAAAATTCCACGGTGTGATGCAGGCTACTACACCGACAGGCTGACGAACGACGACGATGCGTTTGTCATTGTCCGGTGCCGGTATGGTGTCGCCGTACACGCGCTTGGCCTCTTCCGCAAACCATTCGATATAACTGGCGCCATACGCGATCTCTCCGCGGGATTCAGCAATGGGCTTGCCCTGCTCAGCCGTCATGATTTGCGCAAGATCTTCCTGCGCGGCCATCATCAGATCGAACAGGCGCCGGAGCAGTGCCGCCCGCTGTTTGGCCGGCTTCGCCCGCCAGGCTGGCAAAGCGGCATTGGCAGCGTCTATTGCGCGCCTGGTTTCGCCAGCGCCGCAACGAGCAACGTCCGCAATCCTCTCACCGGTTGCCGGGTTATCGACGTTGTAGCTCGAGCCATCGTCAGCATCCTGCCATTCACCGTTTATGAATGCGCGGGTCTGGAACAGTTGTTTGTCGTCGAGGTTGCTGATGTTCACGGGTCGCTCCAGATAGTACGCCGACCGCCCGCAAGACGGTCTAGGCTGACTGTCCGAGTAGGAGGAAAGCGCAAGACCGACTCAGGGAGTCAGCCGGCAATGTGGGGAATGGGTTATGAAAGTCGGGTATGGTCGCGGTGTCTGACGGTTCAGGTTTTTCGGAGTGGGCCGCGAGGTCCAATCACTGAATGCTCCGGGAAAAGCGAAAACGGGAGGGGCCGAGCCCCTCCCGTCATAATCAGCTTGTCGGGCAAACTGACGGGTCGCTGGTCTGCTGCTTCATATACGCAATCACGTCAAGACGGTCCTGCTCATTCGGAAAACCGGCAAAACCCATAACGGTCCCTGGCAAATAGGAAAACGGTGAAACCAGGAATTCACTGAGGATCTTTTCATCCCAGACGATACCGGATTCGCGCATGGCGCTGGAATAGCCAAAGCCGGGTACCGTACCCGCTTTGCGCCCGAACAGGCCGCAGTGTGCCGGGCCAAGATTATTTTCCTGCATTGCATGACAAGCAGAACATTGAGCGTAGAGCTCTGCGCCGTGGGCAACATCGCCTTTCGGAGCGGATCCGCAAGCCGATAAAGCGGCCATCAGGACCGCCGCTACCGCACTGGCAGCGAAGCTTTTTGGTAAATTCATTGTTGTAGTAACTCCAGTCATACCTAATAGGGTTAAGCCACGGCCAGTCGCAAACAGCTACTCGCAGGCCCGAATAGACGCTACAAGAATATCCATGCCCTGTTCAAGCATTTCGTCTGCGATTGTCAAAGGCGTCAGGATACGCACTGTGTCACCGTACGTTCCGCAGGTCAGAACAATCAGGCCGTTGGACAGCGCGTTGGCAACGATACGTTTTGCACGCTCCGCGTCCGGTTCGTAAGTTGTCGATGGCTTGACGATATCGAACGCCAGCATGGCGCCCTGGCCGCGCAAGTTGGCGATATTCGCGCCGCTGCCTGTCTGCATCAGAGGAGCCAGCTTGGAACGGATGCTCTGGCCAATAGCTTCGGCACGCTCCAGCAGTTTTTCCTCTTCGATAACGTCGAGCACCGCGAGCGCTGCTGCGCAGCCTATGGGTGAGCCGCCATAGGTGCCACCGAGTCCGCCAGGCGGCACTGAATCAATGACTTCGGCACGGCCAATCACGCCTGACAACGGAAAGCCACCGGCGAGGGATTTGGCCACGGTAATCATGTCCGGCTTGACGCCGGTGTGTTCGATTGCAAACACCTTGCCGGTACGCCCGAAGCCGGATTGCACTTCATCGGCGATCAGCAAAATGCCGTGCTGGTCGCAAACAGCGCGCAAAGCCTGCATCAGCTCAGTCGACGCGACGTGGAAGCCGCCTTCACCCTGTACCGGCTCGATGATGATTGCTGCAACCCGTGACGGGTCAACGTCGCACTTGAACAGCGATTGCACGGCGGCGAGTGTGTCTTCCAGCTTGATTCCCCGGTGCTCGACAGGAAACGGTACACGGAAAAT
This sequence comes from Woeseia oceani, assembly GCF_001677435.1. GTDB lineage: Bacteria > Pseudomonadota > Gammaproteobacteria > Steroidobacterales > Woeseiaceae > Woeseia > Woeseia oceani. Next base: position 1,091,169 of record NZ_CP016268.1, on the reverse strand, counting down.
CTCAGGCGAAACCGGGCCGGTCATGGCCTTGTACGGTACCGCTTTGCCGGTCAATCCCGAGGTCATCATCGTCCGGCCGTGAAAGGCTCCGCCAAACGCGATTACCGCGGGCCGGCCGGTCGCGCAGCGAGCGATTTTGACTGCATTCTCAACAGCCTCTGCGCCACTCGTAAACAGGGCAGTTTTTGCCGGACCCGCTATGGGTGCGATCGCATTCAGGCGCTCCGCCAGTTCCACGTAAGACTCGTAAGCCATGACCTGGAAAGCGGTATGACTGAAGCGTCCGAGCTGCTGCTGAACCGCTTCCATGATCCGGGGATGACGATGACCCGTCGCAAGCACGCCGATGCCACTCGCAAAGTCGATATAGCGTCGCCCTTCGGTATCATGGATTTCCGCGTTCTCGGCCGTATCGGCAAAAAACGGCGTTGCGGTCGCTACACCGTGTGCGACTGCATTGCTGCGACGCTCCAGTAAAGTCGCGCCCGTTGATTCTTTTTTGGCAAGTTCTTGCATGATGATATTCCGTGAAAATAGCCCGTTCCCGAGCATGAGCGGGCCAGCCGGTCAAGCTCGGGAACGGGTGCAATGTTGCGCGGATCAGCTACCAGTAACCGTTGCTAGCTTCCTGTTTAACTCTATCGTGAATCCGAACCGCTGGTGCGTTCGCCCTTGAGGACCTCTGCACCCGTCGCTGACGCTGACAGACTGCCGTTCCTGACCTCCTGCAGCAAAGCCGCTTTCGCTTCATCGCCGTCCGGGTGAACAATATAGACCTGAGTCAGCTTCGCATCCAGTGAGGTCGAGATTGCGGTGTTTTCACCCGTATTCTGATCCGGATAGGCATCCGCAAAGCGGCGTAGTGCCTTGTACAAAGACACACCGGAAATCTGGCCGTTGCTGAGATGGTGCGTTGAATCATTACGAATCAACTGCTTGTAGTAGGTATCAACATCCGCATAGCCGGCAATGACGCCTGTAGCACCCGTTGGCGTCAGGTTGAACTGCACCCGCATGTCCCGAATCAACTGGAATGTCGGTACGCCCAGGTTCATCCACGGAATGAGCATCTCTGCCACTGGCTCGGTCGTCAGAACACCGTCAACAATCTTGCCAGTGGTCTGCTGGATGAGACGCCGCCCCCAGCGGGTATCGATTCGCTGCGATCCACCCGCAATCACCTTGTCGCCAGTTGCATCAGTCAGCAACTTATCCATGCCGCGATAAATCGTCATTACGACGTGGTCATCGTTCTGCAGGTCATCGACGCCGGTCAACTCGAACATCGTCCGGTTGTAAACGGCGTCTGTGATCGCCTTGTTCTGGAAAATGTACTCGACACCGTCCGGACCACGAAAACCGATGATGCAACCAACGGCGCGATACACCTGGTTGTCGATGCCTTGTTCGCCGTTTGGGTGCTGGTAGTCGTTTTCGTCAACTTTGCCGTCCAGATTCAGTCCGTAGGAATACGGACCTGATGCCGAGTGGAACACAAAGTCTTCGGGCTCCGTGGTCGGGTGCCAGGTTTCAATTTCACGGGCCAGGCGCGTATTGACCACGGTCCGCTTGGCCGGATCCGGGTACAGTATGTCGTACTGTTCCCGCGGCCCGTCATTGAAGCCTTGCGGGCATTCTTCTTTGGCATTCGGTGTTTGATAGACCGACCAGAACAAGTCCGTCAAGGCGAAGCCAATAGTGCCGTTGGGCGGTGCCGCATTCTCCTGCGCCATACTGACAGAACTGAACAAGAGTCCCAGCGCAGCGCAGCCCACTGCCGCGAGCACACTACGCGATCCAGCACGATTACGCGGCATCAGCGCAGCCAAACTACCGTTGTTCGTATCTTTCGCCATCAGAGTATCCCCCTGAAGTAGTCATCTCTTACAAAGAATGCCTTGAGGCCGTTTCGCTGACCGCGCCATTCGCCTGTCCCGGCACCGTTCAGGTCGCCGGGTTTCTCGTCACCGCCATAGGTGTAAACCGGTCGGTCCCGGTATGTCCATACTCGCAGCGCGCCTTCCTGCCCCTCGCTGGCGTAACGGCCGGTCTGTGGGTCGATAAGGGCAATCTTCCAGGTTCGATTATCGCTGGTTTCGCTGGCACCCGCTTCGACGTACGGCCAGTGCAGCAGGCATTTCTCGATGTCGCCGCCACCGCACATCGCAAGTCGGTAGACTTGTGTGTCGCTGGGGTGATCACAACTCAACTGGTCCATCGAATCATCGCCACATATGTAAGTGTATATACTCATACCCCGGCGATCAGCGAGCACCTGGCCAACCAGCGTCTCCTGAACCGTAAAGCTCGCCGGAGGCTCTGGCGTGTGCTGCGTAAAGACATTCGACCAGCCTGGCTCGTCGCTGCCCAACTGGCTCCAGGAGCCAGAGTCCCGGGCATAGGTGTAGAGAGGCTTGCCCCGGTACACCCACTGAAACAAACCTGGCGAACGTTCAAACGTGGTCCAGTCCCCCAACGGTCTGGCCATTGACGGCGCGATCACCGGATTCCAGACCTGCGCGCATTCGTGATCGCAGACGGTACTGTCAGCCGTATCACCCTCGTTCGCGTAGATCGACTCGTTCTTGTCCGTGGTCAACATACGGCCAATGGTTGTCGTGCGCACGTCAAACCCCGGCGGAACTTCGGGACTGGGTTTGATCGGCACCCGTACCGCCGGAGAATCTCCGCCGCTACGCCGTGTTGAACCGCCGTAAACATCGCCCGGCTCAACATCGAGAACGGACGTATACAGGGGCTGCTCGTCGTAGGCCCATTGCCGGGACCCGTCTTTGCGCTCGAGAATCGTCCATTCGCCAATGTCTTCTGCATCATCCGCGGCAAATACCGGTGGCCACAAGTCAGTGCAACTTGGGCGAGTATCCAGGTCCGGCAGTGTGACGCCCGGGGGGTAAGGGCTCATCAAACCCGCCGTCACCGTCAGTACTTCGTCGTAGCAGCCGGGTTTGCCCGGAGCCTCACCACTGTAGCCATTGCGCAAACGCGACAATGGCCACTTGTACAAGGTTCGCCCTTGCTCGTCGGCGAAGACCGGGCCTTCTGTTTCCGTGTGTTCAACACGAAAGCCGGCGGGCATCGGTTCGTCAACGTAGGCTTCCAGCATGGCGGATTCGCCAGCCAGATGATGGTCAGCCAGTGACAGCGGTGACAGTGCAAACATCAGCACAGCGGTGCACGCTGTGAGCATCGTCGTTAGGCAGCCGGCACGCGTATGGCACCTGTTTTCGTTCGCAAACATATGAATTCCCGGATCCATCAACACGCAACCGGCGCCGCTACCAGGAGCGCGCCGGGGCGTGCGGACAAATCGAATAGCTTATGCCGTCAGGCGAGGATCTCGCTGATCTCATTGGACGTTTTGTTGCTCTGATCACCCCAGGACGGTACATCAACGCCCATGAGTCGCAGTGCCGTATAGCCCAGTCGTGTACCCGGACTTGTGCCACCGTCCAGATGCATTCCCGACTTGATACGGCCACCGGCACGACCCGCACTGAACATCGGTATACCTTCGATGGAATGAATCTTGGCAAACGACTGATCCGTCGATGCATAGACAAAAACGTTGTCCAGCATCGTGCCGTCGCCTTCTTTGAAGTTAGCCAGCGACTGAACGTAGTACGACCACTCTTCCATCGCGCGGCGCGTGTACCACGAGACGTTCGGCTGGCAATGTTCTTCTTCGACCACCGCTTCTTCATGAGTGGCAGTGTGATGCGGCTTGTCATAGCCGGGCTTCGTGGTCGCCGAGAACGCGGCGGCATAAAACATGTTGAAGACCCGCGTTTGATCGCAAGCCACCGCCATTAGCATCAGATCGGTCATCATGCGGTGACGCTTGGCAACGAGATCGGCGTCGAGACCGGTAGGCAGGTCTTCAGGCCGCGGGCTTACCACACACGCTTCACGCGGATCCGGCTTGGTCAATTGCAGGTCGAAGCGACGTTCCAGGTCACGCAGGCCGGTAAAGTACTGGTCCAGCCGTGCACGGTCTTCGGTACCCAGTTCCTTGCTCAGCTTGCGGGTTTCTTCCAACACGTGTGACAGCGCGCTCTTGCGGACAAGTACGCGTGGGTCGGGTTTGAACTCCGCACCATTCGGGTCCTGAAAGTCGCCGCCAAACAGGCGTTCGTAGAACCGCAATGGCGACCACTCCGGAGCGTTAACAGAATTGCCGTTTTCGTAGCTGAAGCTGTCCCGCACGTCGCCCGTCGCGGTCGCACTCAGAATACGGAAACGCGTGCTGTTGCCAATCTTCTTGGCGACAGTAACGTCAATGGTTTCGCCCGGCCGGTTCGCACTCGTTAACGGTGCGATACCGGACCGCAGGATTACCCAGCCCGTGTGGTGACAAAGATTCGGTGCCGCATCTTTGAACACATGGTAGTTGGTAAACATGTTGATGTGCTGTTGAACCGGCTTCAGCGCAGCCACTTCTGGCGGCAGTTCGTAATTCGTCCCGGTGGTCTTCGGCACGAAGATCTCTTTATTCATGCCCAGTCCCCAGGACCAGGTGCCGAATCGGGTCGGTATCGGCGCGCCGGATGCCAGCGCGGTGCCGTTGTCGTTCAGAAAGCAATTAAGGAGCGGAAGGCCGATGGTGACTGCCGTGCCGTTCACCATTCCTTTCAAAACCCGACGTCTGTTCAGCTTTTTCATTCGACTACCTCCTTGTCCTCAATCTAGTTCGGGGTACGGGCAAGGTGCGACTGCACAATGCTGCTCGCACTGGCGACAACAGCTTCTGAGCGGTTACCGGGGCGTACCTGTTTGAACACCTGACTCGTTGCAATGTCGCGCAACAGGTCTTTCACTTTGTAACCTTGTTCGACAAAACGTGCTTCAAAGAATTCGAGAACCTCGCGGTCACTGCGCATGTCCACCGGACCACCAGTACCGTAGGCGTACGCGCGATTGACCAGGCAGGTCGGCAACTTTTCATGGTCACGCAACGCAACCGCGAGACCGTCCGGATCACCGTAATTGACGCCGTCCAGCACTCCGGTCGTGTCGATCACGACATTATTTTCTTTCTCCCGGTAGTTGCCGGCGCCGTCAAAATTCTCCAACGCCAGACCAATCGGGTCGGTGATCAAATGACAACCAGCGCACGATGGGTTGGTGGTGTGAATATCAATACGCTCTCGGGCCGTCGCTACATCACCGGCATCTTCCAGCAATGAAAAGTCAACATCGGGCGGCGGAGGCGGCACAACCTGGCACAAAAACAGCTCGCGCAGTGCTTTGCCACGCAAGGTTGGTGAACTGCGCACTGAGTGCGAATGCGCGGCAAGGAAGCTGACTTGTGTCAACAAACCCGCACGCTTACTGTCCTCCGGAAACTCATAGGGCACCCATCCGTTGTTGGTGGGTACACCGTATATTGCCGCGAGATTCATCGACATGAACGTGTTTCGCGTCGTAAACAGGTCGCGGTAATCGAGATCGCGTATCAGCACATGGTCGATCACTGTGCGTAATGTCTGTTCGCGGGCATCAGCGAGTGTCGCACCGGTGACCGTTGGGTAAACGACAGGGTCTTTTGCCAGACTCGCGAAGTCGTCGAATTCCATCATGTCGTCAAAGAATGCACGCAGGCCGTCTTCAAGTCGCGAACTGGACAGCATGCGCTCCACGGTTCTGGCAAGACCATCCTCCGTATCGAGTTCGCCGTTCTCAGCAGCATCCAGCAACTCCGCATCGGGCGCCGAATTCCACAGGAAAAAGCTCAAGCGCGACGCGAGCGTAAATGCATCCAGACGTTCCTGCCCCGGATTGTCGGGATCAGGTTCGGAGGACTCTACGATAAAGATGACTTCCGGACTGATGAGCATGACTTCCAGTGCAACGGCCAGTCCCGCGTAAAAGTCATCCGTCTGGAGTGCGCCATCGGCCGCTACGTCCGCCAACACCGACACATGCATTTCATCGAGCGGGCGGCGGTACAGCAGCCGGCCCGTTTCTTTCAGAAACTCGGTGGCGCAGAGATTGTCCGGCTCGGTCAGTGATTCGGGTTTACAGGGAATCAGGAAATCGCGGTGCTTCTTGTCCACCACTTTCGCGGCTATCGCCGTTGCGGCTTGCTGCAACTGCTGCGCCTGGTCCGAGGTCAACCCGACCGACGCAGCGCCGGACGCGAGCAGACCATCGGTTCGCGTCAGCGGTGGCAAGGGTGCGGGGACGGCATTACTGATATCCGCCCCGAAAATATCAGCCATCGTGTTGGAGAACTGCTCGCCGGTCATCAGGCGAACGCGCAGCGGTGTGCCCGAACTTTCCGGTTCAGCCAGCTCGCTTCCTCCACAGGCTGTCAGCAAGGTGGCAGCCGCCATTACCAACCAGCCGGCCAAGGCACCCTGACGGGGCTGGTCGGCCAAAGCGGGAACAGCGACTTCTGCCGTTCCGGATGGAGTCTTGTTTTCGTACTGGCGCATGCTGGAGCCCCCCGGCTCGAATGGACCTTGATCTGAAAGTCGGGTTGCAAAACGGCCCGATACAAACAATCTGATTGTCACACTTAATCTTTGGCCCAAATTCTTCGCTGATACTACGCGAAGAAAAACAAATCGCAACGTGCGACCGGCCTCGACTGGTCCGTCTGGCGCAACCCCTTGCTGCACCAGACAGCCAATCAATTCAATAACTTACAGCGACACCCGAACACCAGCCCGGAATACCCGGCCTTGTGTATCGTAGTTTGCCGCATTGGTCGAAACGGTATCGTAAGGAATACCACCCGGACCACCTACTGCCAGTACCGGATCCTTGTTCGCGAGATTCTTCACGTTCAGGAACCACTGCACTTCAATGCCGTTATCGCTACCGGCGTAGGTGGTCTTGCTCAACGACAAATCCAGGTAAGTAGCACCGGACAGGTGATTCACATTGATTGTCGGGTTCGCAATCGTAGAAACCGGGCAACCCGATACACATTCAATCTGCGTATTGCTGAACACGCCGTCGCTGACGCCGCGAGCGTTCAAGGTCGCCGAGAAGGTTTCGCGACTGAAGTTAAGCGATGCATTCCAGCGCCAGTCCGGTGGACCACTGCCACGGTTCTCACCAACGGTATCGGTAGGCTGGGTCAACGTGTCATCGCGGTAGTTCTCGATGAAGTGTGTCGCCAGGAAGCGCATGCCGATGTCGCCGCCGAAGACTTGTGCCGGCAACGCGTAGCTGGCTTCGAGGTCCACGCCACTGGCCAGCTGTTGCGCCAGGTTGAAAGGCTGAATGCGAATCGTGTTTCGATCCGAGCCCGTCGTCTCCCGCAATGGGCTGCCATTGTTGATGGCCGCACAAAAGTCTGTGTTCCCCTGGAAGCAAAGGTCGACGATGTTCTGTGCCGAAACCGTATTGATTGCGTCGGACACGTCAATTTCCCAGTAGTCAGCTGAAGCGCTGAAGCCCTGCAGGAACTCAGGCTGGAACACGAGGCCAATACCAAAGGAATCAGCAATTTCAGGCCGCAGTGCGGTGTTACCGCCGGTAATGTTCTCGGTGGTTACGGAGTTGCCTGTCGCATTATCGATGACGTTCTGGTTAACACTGAGTCCTGCGTTGAACAGGTCACTCAGGTTCGGCGCGCGGATATCGCGTGACACGGTGGTGCGCAATGTCAGCGAATCGATCGGCATGTAGGTCAGACCGGCTTTCCACGTCTCCACGGAGCCCGAGGTGCTGTAGTCGGTGAAACGAACGGCAGCGTTCAGGTCGAGAGCGCGTGCCCAGGACCTGTCAACGGCCAGCGGTACGATCGTTTCCATGAACAGTTCGGTAACATCGTATTCGCCAAACGTCGGTCGGTAGTTGCCGGCGAAGAATACGCGCTGCAGGTCAAGCTCGGTCGAAGCACCCGATGATTTTTCCTTGCGGTATTCCAGACCGGTTGCGAACGATACGTCCCCAGCCCAGTTCGTGAACGGCGCGCCTTGTACGGCGACACCGGCCGATTCCTGAACAAATTTCTGATCACGATGCGATACGTCGCCGACCACGTAGTCAAGCGCAGCTGACGTGTTCACGCCGATACCAAACGGATTGTAGGGTACGCAGCCATTGCCAGGATCGGTCAGGCTTGAACGGCAAACAATGGCGCCGGTGTCCGGATCGATAACCGAATCCATGGCTTCGTCAACAGCAACCAGATTGGACGAGTTGTACGCGGACTCGGAACCTTCGGAAACGCCGTACTGATAGTACGCATCCCAGCCCCAGGAGGAACCGAACGCGTCGAAGTCACCGGTAATGCCCAGTACGTTGCGCGTCACGACGCGGCCCGTGTCGATAGATACGGTACCCATGTCGCGCAATGAATGACCCATTTCGAATTCGGTAATGCCGAGCGTCGCGATCTGCGCGGCAACACTGGCCGGTATGAACGGATTGTCAGCCTGAATCATCAAGCCACCGAAGTAACCGTCATTCGGGTAGGCGTGCGAATAGTTGCTGTTCTTGTACCAGTTGGACTGGAAGTAAATTTCCGCCGCGTCAGTCAATGCAAAGCTGGCGCGGGCGAACAGGTTGCGGCTGCCAATGCGCGGCTCGATAGACTGACCAACCAGGTGCAGCGAACTGTCTTCCCAGTCGCCGCCTTGCATGGCACTGCCGGAAATTAACGGACCAAACTGGAACTGATAAGGCGTTCCACCTTCACCGAAAGCAACCCCGCGCAGCGGGCCGTCAACGATCAGGCCACCGGGCGTTGCATTCGACGGCGCAATCTCTGACAACAGCAAACGCCGTGGCTGTCCATTCGTATCCGTGTAGTCCGGATTATTGATAATCTGCCAGCCCTGCAAGTTCCAGGGACGGTCACCGGTGATGACGCCGTGCTGGCGCTTTTCCTGCCCGCTGACAATAAGGTGCCCACGGCCATTCGCAAACTCGGTACCCGCAGTCATCGCGATACTGAAGTTGCCATTGTCACCGTAGCTTGTGATGCCGCCGGACAATTCGGATTTAAAGCCAACGTAGTCTTTATCAAGAATGAAGTTGACTACACCACTGACTGCGTCTGAACCGTAAGCGGCAGAAGCACCGCCGGTTACCACTTCAACGCGCTCGATCAGCTGCTGGGGAATTGTGTTGACATCGACCAGACCAGTAATGGTTGACGGCACAGAACGCTGCCCGTCAAGCAGGACCAGGGTCCGGTTGGTGCCCAGATTGCGAAGATTCACTGAAGCTGTGCCGGCCGCGCCTGAACTGACGTTCTGGCTGCTGCTTTGCGGCGTGTAGTTGCCGGCAAAACTTGGCAGATTGGTGAGGTAATCAATCAGGTTTGGTGCCGCCTGACTTTGAATCTGTTCGCTGCCCACGACCGTCGTTGGGGTTGGCGAATCATAGCCGTCCCTTACGATGCGGCTGCCGGTGACGACCACTTCCTCTATAGCAGCGCCTGCGGGCTGCTGTGCCAGTGCTGCGCTGCTGCCGCCTGCTGCTACCGCAAGCGACACTGCGACAGCGGACAGCAGGCGAGTCATCGACCCGACTGGACTCGCCTTGCGCGCAGCATCTGTAAGTAAAGGCGTTGCCGCCGTCCGTTCAATCACCATCTTTCGTCCCCCGCTTGGAAATACTTATGCGTTATTTCAGGCTTTTTTGTAAACTTTGGCAAATTATTTGTGCAGTTCGCCAACGATTATGCGACTATACTAGTCTTTATTAAACAAATTGCAACATTTCGTGCCGGTACAGAATTTACCGCACCGTCGCTCACCGCGTCAGTGCCCCACCAGTGTCGGGCGGTACTTTTGACCGCTCAGCACAGTGGCTATAGATTCACACGCACACATCACTCCACCCACAGAAGCATTCGCTGTGGCGTGCACTTGGACAAAGAGAAAAGCCAGGCCATGCAAGAACTTGCACAGGCAACGGCAATTACAATCCTGCGGGGGGATTAATAGATGCTAGTAGATATCGTGGTTATCGTTCTGTATGCGGCCGGAATGCTGACATTAGGCTGGATCGGCATGCGCCGTTCAGACTCCCAAGAAGACTACCTTGTCGCCGGCCGAAATCTTGGGCCGTCATTATACATGGGTACGATGGCCGCGACTGTATTGGGCGGTGCCGCGACCATCGGCGGCGTGCGTCTCGGCTACGTGCACGGTATCTCCGGTGTCTGGCTGTGCGCTTCTTTGGGCATAGGCATCGTCCTGCTCAACCTGTTCCTCGCCGAACCGCTGATGAAACTGCGGATATTCACGGTAACGCAGGTACTCGAACGCCGCTACAACCCGATCACGCGGCAACTCAGTGCCGTCATCATGTTTGCCTACGCGCTGATGATCGGCGTTGTATCCACGCTGGGTATAGGCACGATCCTGCAGGTATTTCTCGGCCTGCCCTTGTGGTCGGCCATTCTCTTGAGCGGTGGCATCGTTGTAATCTATTCAACAATAGGCGGCATGTGGGCGTTGACGTTGACGGACATGGTCCAGTTCATGATCGCCACTGTTGGCATGTTTTTCCTGTTGCTGCCGATGTCGCTGAACCAGGCCGGTGGCTGGGATCAATTGATGGCGGTACTGCCGCAGTCGGCTTTCAGCTTTACGGCCATCGGTACTGACACCATCATTACCTACATTCTCATATACACATTCGGGGTATTGATCGGCCAGGATATCTGGCAGCGCGTGTTTACTGCCCGGAGCCCAAAGATTGCCCGCTATGCAGGCAGCGCGTCGGGCCTGTATTGCATACTTTACGGACTTGCTGCCGCCGTCATCGGCATGAGCGCCAGAGTCTTGCTGCCGGATCTCGACGACGTCAACAACGCCTACGCCGCCGTAATTCAGACCAGCTTGCCGGAAGGCGTTCGCAGCATCGTGATCGCTGCGGCAATGGCCGCCATGATGTCGACGGCCAGCGCCGGATTGCTGGCCGCATCCAGCACCTTCACAGAAGACCTGCTGCCGCGTTTTCGCGGCGGCCAACCGTCCGGTTTGCGAATCAACCGAATCGGCACGATGTTTACGGGCGCCCTCGTACTCGTGGTAGCCCTGGTTGTCGATGACGTACTAAGCGCGCTGGCCCTTGCTTACAACATGTTGGTTGGCGGCATGTTGATTCCGCTGATCGGCGCGATTTTTTGGCGTGCGGCGACACCGGCTGGCGCGACGGCCAGCATGTCACTTGGCTTCATAACCGCTGCAATATTTATGTTCCGCGATGGTATCGATGCCAACACACCCATTTACTACAGCCTCGCAATCGGCCTTGCGAGCTTCGTCATTGTCAGCCTGCTTACGCAGCGCCCAGCGGTAGTACAGAGCTCTGCCTGAGTGCAGGTATTACCAGAGGCGCTGAGTAAGCAACTTTCACTACGAACTCGAATCGGCTGTAACGCCGACTGCATTGAGACAAGTCAAGGATCACAGAATGGATCGCAAGAACCTGGATCGGCTACGTTCCAAGTACACGGATGGCCACAGCGAAAAGGAGCTCAACCCCATATTCCAAAGAGTGTCCGAACAACTCTTTAATGCGGAAGGCACGCGCAACGCACCTTACGCTGGAATTTCGACGCTGTTGTCCGCTCCGTACATGCCTAGCGCAGCCAGCAGTGACAATTTCGAGAATCTGCAAGTGGCCCTGGTCGGCGTACCGATGGACCTTGGCGTAAGCAATCGCCCTGGCGCACGTTTCGGACCACGAGCGATGCGCACCATCGAGCGGATCGGTCCTTACAACCACGAGCTTGATTGCATGCCCGTCAGTGATTTACGCGTCGGTGACATCGGCGACGTACCGTTTCGCAGCCGCTTTTCTCTCGACAGCTGTCACGACGACATTGAATCGTTTTTCACCCGGATCGTAAAAGCCGGTGTAGTCCCACTCGCGGTCGGTGGCGATCACTCGGTTACGCACCCGATTTTGCGCGCATTTGGCAGCGACCAACCAGTCGGCATGATTCACTTCGATGCGCACTGCGATACCGGCGGCGAATACGACGGTTCGAAGTTCCACCACGGCGGGCCATTTCGCAATGCCGTGCTTGACGGCGTGCTCGACCCCGCACGCTCCATTCAGATAGGCATCCGCGGCTCCTCAGAATACCTGTGGGAGTTCTCGGAAGATGCCGGCATGACCGTCATGCATATCGAAGACATCAATCGATTGGGCTGTGACGCGGTGATCGCGAAAGCGAGAGAAGTTGTTGGCGACGGCCCCGTGTACGTCACGTTTGACGTCGATGCACTGGACCCGGCTTTCGCGCCAGGCACGGGCACGCCGGAAGTCGGCGGCATGAGCAGCCGGGAAGCGATTCAAATACTGCGCGGTCTGAAGGGCCTGAATATCGTCGGTGGTGACGTTGTTGAAGTCGCGCCGCAATACGATGCAACTACGAACACGGCCCACATAGGATCGCAACTGTTGTTCGAAATATTGAGTCTGATGGTATTCAGCCCGGCGCTAACCGGGCAACGCAAATGAAACACATCCCGGATAAGCGAGCAAACAGGTTAGCAGCGCTACTCTCCGCTGCCGCATTCGGCTTGTATGCGTCCGGCAGCGCGGCTGACGGCGAACAAGGGTCAACAGCTGCCAGGTTAACGGCGTTCGAGAATGTACGCCTGGTAACTGCAACGAACCTCGGAACTATCGAGTCAGCCACGTTACTGCTGGACGGCAACTCGATACTGCAGGTTGGCGCAGGTATTGCAGTACCGGCGGGTGCACGACGTATTGATGCCCAAGGCAAGACGATTGTACCTGCGTTTATCGACACCCATGCTCACACAAATCAGTCACGCGAGAGTTTGCTTCGTGACCTGCGCCGTCTCGCCGTGTTTGGAGTCGGCACGGTTGCCAGTCTGGGGGTTGATACCAGCGACGCCGCTTTCGATGTTCGCGACCAGCCGGTGGACGGTGCGGCCCGCATTCTTACTGCAGGGCGCGGCATAACCGCACCCGAAGTTGGCCGGGAAACGGCACCGATCTGGATCACCAGCCCTGAGGAGGGACGCGACGCCGTCCGCGACAACGTCACACGCGGTGTCGACCTGATCAAAATCTGGGTAGACGACAGGAACGATCGCTACCCGAAACTGGACAGTCCGTTGTACAGCGCCGTAATTGCAGAAGCCCATGCCAGCAATCGCCAGGTGACGGCACACGTTTTCGAACTGAGCGATGCCAAGGGCCTGTTACGAGCAGGTGTCGATGCATTTGCACACGGCATACGCGATCGCGATATCGATGACGAGTTCATGCAACTCCTTGCGCAGAACCCGGTGGTGTTGAACCCGAATCTGCCGGCACGCGGCGTCGCAACAGATTACCAGTGGCTCGCTCCGCTGGTTGCAGCGACCGAGATCGAGAAGCTTGAACAGGCCAGCAATAGAGACGCGGATGCCCGTGCCTTTTTCGATTTGCAGGCACGCAATTTGTTGCGCATGCACAGGCATGGAACGCTAATCGTACTTGGCACAGATACCAGTTTTGATTTTCCGGGCGGTGACAAACCGTGGTCTGTTCACGAAGAAATGGCCGACATGGTCGCTGCGGGCATGAGCCCCCTGGATGTCATCCTTGCCGCAACTCGCAACGCGGCTGAATTTCTGCAGCTCGCCGATCGTGGCACGCTGGCACCTGGCATGTCCGCCGACTTTGTAGTGCTGGAGGGCAATCCGCTGGACGACATTACGAACACCCGCACAATTGCTGCCGTTTACCTGCGCGGAAAACCGGTCGATCGGGCCGAACTGCCCTAGCGTTGCAATTGCACTACGTCACCCGCCGCGTGTCGTTCTACTGAAGGAAGTCCGCGTCTTCGAACAACTCTATGATCGTCGGTCGATTGGCCGTCGATGCCGTTTCCACAAGTTCACGTAAATGTTCGAAACTCGTTGCTGATTCGGCGTGACAGCCGAAACCGCGGGCGATGGTAATAAAGTCCGGTGTGTAAATATCAACACCGATCGTTGGCAGATCGCGTTCCAGCATGTAACGCTTGATCTCACCGTAGCCCAGATTATTCCAGAGCAAGACGATGACAGGCGCGTCCGCCTCAACAGCCGCAGCCAGCTCAGTCAGCGTAAATTGCAAGCCACCGTCACCAACCAGGGCGATGACCTGACGATCTGGCTGAGCCAGCTTGGCACCGATAGCGGCGGGCAATCCATAGCCCAGGGTGCCGTAGCCGGTCGAGGCATTGAACCAGGAACGCGGCTGGCTCGCCTCAAACAGGTGATTTCCGGAATACACCGTTTGCGTTGAATCACCAACGAAAATGGCATCCGGCAATACGTTCTGCAACAACTCGAACATCCGCCGCTGCCCGGTCCATTTGGCCGGCCATTGCGCATCCAGCGTTTGCCGCACTGCTGCCGCACGTTTCGCCCCGTCGCCAACCGATTTGCGTTGCGGCAGGTTTGCCAGCAACGCCTGCATCGCCATGGCCGAATCACTGACGATGGCGACATCAGCCGGGAAGTTGCGATTCAATTGCTGGGCATCGATATCAATGCGTATCAGCGGGCATTCGACACGGAAGCCGGAGTCGAAGGTGACGTCATAGTCGGTTTCGCCAAGCTCGGTGCCAATGGCAATAACGACATCGGCATCGGCGACCAGTTTACGAACGGCCGGCAACGACTGATTGGAACCCAGTGACAAGGGATGGCCTTTTGGCAGCACCCCTTTGGCATTGATCGTCATTGCCGTCGGCGCATCGAGCGCTTCCGCCAGGGCAACAGCCTCAGTGCTGGCATGCGCCGCTCCGCCACCCAACAAGAGCACCGGTTGCCGTGCTTCATGCAGCAGCGAACAGGCGGCCGCAATTGCCGCCGGGCTGGGGCCCGGCCTGCTGGGCAAAGCCCCAAGCGTGGGCCGCACGTGATCTGCCGCGGCGGTAATGACGTTCAGCGGTATCTCAATATGCACGGGCCTTGGCCGCGCACCTGAAAAAACGGCGAATGCCCGGGTCAGGACGGCAGGCAATTCATCCGGTGTCATCAGCGTATGGCTGAACGCTGTCACACCCGAGGTCAGATTGCGCTGGTTGGGCAGCTCGTGCAGATGTCCGTTGCCAAGCCCAAGTTCTGACGAATTGTTGACACTCGAAATGACCAGCATGGGAACGGAATCAGCGTACGCCTGGCCCATCGCGGTCGCGATGTTGGTCATTCCGGGGCCGGTGATAATGAAGCATACGCCGGGTTGCCCGGTAACCCGCGCGTAGCCATCAGCCATGAAGCCGGCACCTTGCTCATGGCGAGGCGTAATGTGCCGGATGTTGGTTGCAGGCAAACCCCGGTAGAGCTCCACGGTGTGCACGCCGGGAATGCCGAAGACTGTGTCGACTCCGGCATCTTCCAGGAGCTGCACGAGCAGTTCGCCACAGGTCAGCATGACGCTGTCCGCGCCTGCACAGTACGCAGGCCATTTCCGAACACTGTCTTCACTAGCGGTGTTCCTTTACCTGGTCGGCATTGACGGCCCCGGCAGAATTTCCCCAGCTGTTGCGCACGAAGGTTGCCAGCGCCGCGAGTTCTTCGTCCGACAGCAAATCACCGAACGGTTCCATCGGCTTCCAGCGCTCCGTTGGCAGCGGTGGATCCGGTAGCTCAGGGCCGTAAAGAATGACGTTGATCAAGGACGCGGGATTGCTCGCACGGACGACCAGGCTGCCGTTAGCAAGCTGCGGGCCAGAGTCGTCACCGCCAAGGCCGGTCGGCAAATGACAGGTACCGCAATGCACGTTGTACAGTGTTTCACCCTGGCGCATGACTTCGGCACTCGGTGCCGGTCCGCCCTTTTGCTCGTTGGCTTCCAGGCTGTTCAGGTATACCGCCATGGCATTGACGTCGGCCCGATCCAGATAGCGTGTACTGTTCAGTATCACTTCGTTCATCGGGCCAAAGGTAGTGACAAAACGGTTTTGCCCGTTCTGCAAATACGCGGCAATTTCTTCTACCGGCCATAGGCCCAGGCCGCTTTGTGCCGACGTCAGATTGGGCGCAGCCCACGGGCGCACGTCGCCCGTCGGCACTTTGTCGTTGTAAGTGCCGCCGGTCATTCGCAGGCTTGATTTTTCGGCCCCCATGAAATTCCGCGGCGTATGACAGACGGAACAATGCGCGAGAGCTTCAACCAGGTAGGCGCCGCGATTCCACTCATCAGTCTGTGTAGCGTCGGCCTCGAGAGGCCCTTCATCGAAAAACAGCGCTTTCCACATGAACAACAGTGAACGCTGATTGAACGGAAATGAGAGTTCGTTCTCTGGTGTGCGTTGCCGCACGGCCGTGATGCTCTGCAAGTAGCTGAAGATGGCGAGGATGTCCTCGTCCGTCATCTTCGTGTACGCCGTATACGGGAAGACAGGGTACAAGTGCTGCCCGTCCGGGCGAACACCTTCGCGCATCGAAGTCAGAAACTGTTCTGCCGTCCAGCTGCCAATACCCGTGTCCGGATCCGGCGTGATATTCGTGGAATAAATGACGCCAAACGGCGTATCAAATTTCAGGCCGCCCGCCATGAATTCGCCGCCATCAACGGTGTGACAACTGGCGCAGTTGCCTGCCGTCAGCAGGTATTTTCCACGTTCAATGTCGTCGGCCGCCTGCGTGTTCGATGCGCCGAACATACCTGCAAAGCACAAGGCAGCTATCGCGACCGGGTAAAGCATGCGGCCCATAGTTCTCCATGAATTCAAAATCTGAAACTCCCTACTTTCGGCTGGCGCCGCTATCGACCCCGATTAGCCGCGCCACTTTATCCCTGACCAGCTGCCCGGCCCGCAACGCTTTTGCCAGAAACCGTTACAACGCCACCGACCGGTCAGTGGCCTCGCGGCCAATCCGGTCACCCGCGTGATTCTCAGGCAATGGCTCATGCCCGGCAGCCAAGACGGCGACCGGCACCCCCATCGTCCAGGCCTGCTGCGGCTCAGACGCTCACCCCAAATATTGCGTTTTTTCTATTATTTGCAGTCTAGAACAATTATTTGAGCAAGTGAAGGCATTCTGGAATGCGTTTTATCGCTTTATACACACTGTTACAGCATTTTGAATTTCCAATCGGACGCCATGGAAACCCGGGCAACGGCGGCTGTTCTACGCGGGTTTGCCGCCAGCCGCAATCGCCCCGTAAGCGCTCGCTGTGGCGCAGGCTAGCCGGCAGATACTTTCAGATGCTCCAGTGTGCGGTCATAGCGTTCGCGTACGATTTGCACGTGCAGCCATTGCTCACAGAAGGTGACAGTAGGCAGCGCCAGCAACTGGGAAACCATTTGGTTGAAATCCCGCAACGAGTTGAAACTCAGCGTGGCAATAATGTCGAATCGTCCTACCGTGCGGGCCATGAATTCGAGGCCCGGCTCTTCGCCTATTCGACGCGTAACGTCAGTCTGATTCGCGTGCACGTTGATACCAATACCGAACAACAGGTCGTCGGTCATGTCCGAGCGTTTCTTGATAGCCCCTATCTGCATGACGCCGGATTCCAGCAAGCGCTGTACCCGCGTTCGGCAGCCGCTCAGCGAGAGACCAACGTTACGCGCAATGTCGGCGTAACTCGCGCGACCGTCCTGCTGCAGCAGTGTGATGATGCTGATGTCGACTTCGTCGAAGTTATGATCAAAGGATTCAGGTTCTTCGCCGAGAAAGAAGCTGCTCAATATCCGCTCGTACAACAGCACCTGCACTTCAGTAACACCTTCGATTGCCCGAATCGTTGCTACTTGCTGACCGAGATCGGCCATGCTGGGCAAACCTGTTTCCGCAATGATTTGATAGGCACCGGCAGCCACCGAAATAAACACCAGTGACTCCATTTCCTCCAACGAGCTCAGGATCGGCTCGATATTCCCGCTTACTTTGATGGACAAGTGCGCTGACACCGTCAAACCCAGCACTCGCGGGTGTGGTCCCGCAATAATCCGGAGCTCGCCGGACTGAATCAGGGGGTTAACCGTCCTTGCGACGAAGTCACGGGTAGTACCCAGCTCGCGGGCGATGTCAGAGTATGAAATACGACCGTGACGCCGCAGGATCGCGATTATATTTTTTGTGAGTTGATCCACCCGCAACAGTCCCCTTCTCGTTCGCATGCGACCACAACAGCAGCTAGGGTAGCGCCTTTGACCTACCTGAACTAGATTGCGGGCTTTGCCAGCCGCCGTTTGTCGCCTGGCCGTCAAACGGCGGCATCAAGCGGTCGCGGGGTTCGCTCGACGGCTGCACACGAGGAAAGGGTTCTAACGACTATTGCGTTTTTTCTTTATTCTAAAGAAATTATGAAGTATTAATAAGCTCTTTTTCCCCGAATTTTCTCTATTTTTATTAATTTGCAGATAATTCGAAACCCCAAGCTTGCTGCCTGACACCCCGGAGGAACGCCTGATGTCACCGTTTTTACGCTCACTTTGCCTGTTCGCTTGTTTCGCGGTATCCACCAATGCATGCGCGCAACTCGAAGAACAACGCTCAACCGGTGGGGGCAAGTGCGAGCGCAGTGTTTACAACTGCGCTGATACACCAAACCCATTACCTCCTGCCGATACCGTCTGGCTGGAAGAAATGACGTGGATGGATGTACGTGACGCGATGGCTTCCGGCAAGACCACCATCATCATTCCCGGCGGCGGTGTTGAACCCAACGGCCCGTGGCTGGCACTCGGCAAACACAACTACGTCCTGCAAGCGACTTGCGATGCGATCGCGCGTGACCTTGGCAACGCATTGTGCGCACCCGTCAATGCCTTCGTGCCCGAAGGTGATCCCGAAACCCGCAGCGGGCACATGGACACGGTCGGCACAATCAGCGTTCGTGATGAAACCTACGAAGCCATCATGACCGACGTCGCCGTCAGCATGCGTGCGCATGGCTTCAAGAATATCGTGCTACTCAGTGACAATGGCGGCAGCAGTCAGTCCATCCTGCAATCCATTGCTGAGCAGCTGAATGCCGCCTGGGGTGGCACGCCCCGCGTACACTACATTCCGGAATACTACGCCAGCTGGAACGATGCCGATCAGGTACTCCTCGATGCCGGTGTTACGAAAAAGGGTGTGCGCGACGGCGTGCATGACGATCCGTCCAGCACCTTCCTGATGATGCTGACGGATCCTCAGACGGTCCGCTGGCAGGCGCGGGTTGACGCTGATCTGGCCACAATTGACGGCGTGTCCATCAGCGACAGGGAAACTGCACGGAAATGGGGCCTCGCGCTCTTGAAAAAGCGTGCCGATCTGACCGTGGCCGCCATTCGCAAATCAGTCGAAGCCCAGTAACCTGGCGGCAGACCACTGCACAGTCTGCAATACACAAGACCCGGCGGGACGCGGTCACCACTTCGTCCCGCCGTTTACTGACCCTTCCACGGTTGCACTTGCCGGTTGCCCGGTGAACTCATCATCCGGCAATACCTGAACGCACGGAACGCAGCAGCGAAGTCAGCAACCCGCTGTCGCTGGCTGCTCCAGAAACTCCACCTCCACGAATGCGCATTCAAAGTCATTGCCATTGATGACATCGTGGCGCACGCCCGCTGGTCGGAAATACGGTGCGCCGTGGGTCATCGGAACTTCAGCCCGCGCGCCGCTTTCGTCTTCGATTTCGAGTTGCCCATCAAATAACGGTACAACAACGTAATCGTATTCATGTTCGTGCCAGCCGGTGTTGTCTCCGCGTTTGGAAAATGTCCAACGAGTTACGCGAGTTCTGCCGTTCTCAATCAGGATAGTCGGTGTGGCGCTGCCGGTTGAATTTTGCCTGCACATCAATAGCTCGTCCGTTTCGGGTCTCTCTGGGCGCGGCGATACCCGCCGCCCACTCTGTCGCACAGCGAGTGCCGTGCCTGCATACTCTGCCTTGCCTGGCTGACGATGGCCTGTCAGCGGCCTATCGCAAGCGGCGCGATCGTACCAGACGGGGACCGTGCACGAGGTGTTGGCGTGGCGCCGGCGATCCACAGGCTGCCGGACCCAGCTGCCCGGCAGCGCGTGGCAGACCCATAGCCACAGGCGCTGCTCAACAACTGGCGACCCGTATACGAAGGCCCCTGAAGGGCCATCGCCGGCAATAGAGATGTACGGGCAATACCCGACTTCGCCGCCGCACGAATCGAACGGGCCATAGCGAAACGGGCATGACGGCACGGCCTGAAGTCGCCTATTCTTCAGAATCAGAAGACAGGCATACGGCATCGGGAGCAATCATGAAGCGACGAATTCTATTGGCCTTACTACTACTTTCACCCGCAAGCTGGGCAGGCAGCCCGCTGGTCCTCCAGTCGGATTTCGGGCTCAAGGATGCCGCCGTGGCTTCCATGAAAGGTGTCGCTGTCGGCGTATCGCCCGACCTCGGCATTTATGACCTGACTCACGACGTTCCCGTATTCAATATCTGGGAAGCGTCATTGCGCCTTGTACAGGCGGCCGAGTACTGGCCTGAAGGCACGGTCTTTGTTTCCGTTGTTGACCCCGGCGTGGGCACCAAGCGCAAATCGGTAGTCCTCGAGACGCGGTCCGGGCACTACTTTGTAACGCCGGACAATGGCACGCTGACGTTTGTTGCCGAGTCGCTGGGCATCAAGGCCGTGCGGGAGATCGATGAAGCCGTCAACCGTCTCGCGAACTCTGAGGAATCGTATACCTTCCATGGCCGCGACGTGTACGCCTACACTGGCGCACGACTGGCCGCCGGTATCATTTCCTTTGAGGAAGTTGGCCAATCACTGGCAAACGAAGTCGTGAGCATTCCCTATCAGCGCGCGACCTTTGCGGACGGCGTGATCCGGGGCAACATCCCCATCCTCGACATCCAGTTCGGCAATGTCTGGAGCAATGTTTACCGCGATACATTCCGCAAGCTTGGCGCCAAACCCGGCGACATCCTGAATGTTCGCGTGCTCAACAAAGGTCAGGTCGCGTGGCAAGGCAAAGTGCCCTACTTCACAACCTTTGGTGCCGTGGAACTGGGCGAACCCATTCTGTACCTGAACAGCCTGAATGACGTGTCGCTTGCGATCAATCAGGGCAGCTTTGCCGACACTCACGGCATCGGTTCCGGCGCCGACTGGAGCATCGAAATTCGCAAGTAGCCCAAGTGCCATGGCGCGCTCCGGAAACACACCCGGGCTGCGCCATGGCAGTGTGCGTACCCATCGATACACCGGATGGTTGCGGCGCCGCAGCCACCTCCCGACCGGCCAGGTCACTCTGATCAACCGGCAACCTCGTGACTATTGCGTGACTAGTCACGTATATGTTAGCATCCTGCGGATGAAAACCACCCGCAAAGAACCGCAGCAGCTCGCACTAAGCTTCGCTGCCGCATGGCACCGCCTGGAACGGCGACTGAGCAACAGCTTGTCAGCAGTAAGGGGTATCAGCCTCGCTGAGTACCGGCTGTTGCGGACTCTGGCTGAAGCTCACGACATGCAGGCCAGCCGGGTCGACCTCGCCTACGCAATGGGAGTTACGCCCTCGGGAGTTACGCGCGCACTGCGGCCGCTCGAAAAGCTTGGCATGGTCACAACGGTCAAGAGTGAACGCGACGCGCGGCTCGCGATAGCAACTTTGACGCCCGCCGGTCGCGAGGTGGTTGACGACGCCTCAATGGTAGTCGATGACTCGATGACGTCGTTACTGAAGTCGTCGACGTTGTCGGCTGATGGCGTACGAAAAACCATAGAAATGCTCGATCGGCTCGCGCGCTGATTTTTGCGCTCGAACAAACAGCAATACAGTTAAATTCTATCCAGCCAGTAACATCACAGCGGTACGAGGCGAAACAACAGGCTCGCATCAATCGTCAAAAAACGGACAGGTACCGGGCGGGTAATTACGGGCCGTCGCTAGCAGCAGAACTGCAGCCAGGGTAGGAACCGGACATGGATCAAAGGTGAATATGGAACAATCACTACTGCTTGCCAGCCTGCTTGTGTTCATGGGCTTCCTGATGATTCCCATCTCGCACCGCCTTGGCGCGCCCATTTTGTTACTGGTCCTGATCGGTGGCATGCTCGCTGGCGAAGACGGTCCAGGGCAGGTGCAGTTCAGTAATTTTTCCGCCGCCTATCAGGTAGGCGGTGTTGCACTGGCCGTCATACTGTTCGCGGGCGGCCTGGAGACCAATCTTCGTGAACTGCGTGGCGCACGCTTGCCGGCAACACTGCTGGCGACGGTGGGCGTGGTACTCACCGCAGCCGTCGCAGGACTCGCAGCAACCTGGATACTGGACGTCCCGCTCGCCATCGGCTTGCTGCTGGGCGCGGTAGTCGCCTCAACCGACGCGGCGGCGACCTTCCTGCTGATACAGCAAAGCAGAATCGGCCTGCCATCGCGATTGCAGAACACGCTGACCCTCGAATCCGGCCTCAATGACCCGATGGCCATCTTCCTGACCATTGCACTGACTACGCTCGTGAACTCTGGGGATGACTTCGCATTATCGTCACTTGGTAACTTTGTCCCGTTGCTGCTGCTGCAAATAGGGCTCGGTGTACTGATGGGTGTTGCTGGCGGACTTACGATTACGAAACTGCTCGATCGGCTGGAATTGTCCGAGGGACTGTACCCCCCGATGGCACTGGCCGGATCAATGAGCGTATTTGCCGGAACCGATTTGCTGGGTGGCAGCGGCTTCCTCGCGATCTACCTGTGTGGGCTCGTCATCTCGGCGCGACTGCAACGTCCGGTGAAGCGAATTCTGCATTTCAACGAAGGTTTGCAGTGGCTGAGTCAGATTGTTCTGTTCCTGATGCTTGGCCTCTTGGTCACGCCAAGCGCCCTGATCGGAATGCTGCCCGCAGGTCTCGCCATCGCCGCCGTCCTGATCTTCATCGCTCGGCCGATTGCTGTATTGAGCTGCATCGCCCCTCTCGGCTTCCGCGTTCGGGAGCAGACATTTATCAGCTGGGTTGGATTACGCGGCGCTGTGCCGATTTACCTGGCAATTTTCCCGGTGATAACACCGGGCCCGGTAACCGCGGAGTTCTTCAACATCGTCTTCGTGATTGTGGTTGCCTCGCTGTTATTGCAAGGCTCGACCGTAGGTCTCGCGGCCCGCATTCTGCGAGTGGCTCGCAAGAACAACGCTCACGAGCCACCTGCTGCCAGTATTAACGTGCGACAGTAAATCGCTACCGGATCAGGAATCCAGACCCCGTCGCGACATGACGTGGCATCGTCAGCAATACCAGGTCGGCACTGGTGTCCGGCGTGAAGCCATAGGTCGTTCTTGTTCTCATCCGTGAGATTCTTGACGATCAAGCTCACCCTCGGTCGCAGCACTTCTGTCTGCCGCGCGCAGCCAATCATGAATTCCAGCATCCGGTAAGAATCCAGCGGCGTGGAAATTGTCAGGTTTTTGGGTGAGGCAGACCGGTAAGAAAAGCTGAACGAACTGTCGACGTCCCAATCCGCCCTGGCGCCTTCCTATCGGAGATGCGCCGCCCCTGTCCCTTTTTTGGCGCTTGCGCCAAACGGTAGCGGACGGAATGAACCCTTCTGTTGCCGAGGTAAAGTCCGTAGAGGATCGCGAAATAAAGTGCGCGCCGATCAAACGAACGCTGAAGCCATTGCCGAGCAAAGCGCTGCAGGACAACTCAGTGCCGGTGGACCGTGCCTTGCCGATATTACCCACGCAGGCAATGACGCCGGCACACGGCTGTATCTGCATGTCTGACCAGTCGAAATCAAAGAACGAAAGAGCAGTCGTCTAATATGTTTGCCCCCTCGAGGCATTCGGCTTAGCTGATTTCCTATAAACGTACTGTTCATATATGATTATTCTCAGGCGTCGTCACTATCATGCCTGTAGGTTGTCAAGCTTCGGGAGTCCGCTACCAACCCTCGACAATGCGGCCCGTACGGCGCGGGCTGTGACCGCAAGACTACCTGCGAGATTCGCGGTCATGGCATTAGCGCTCGCTGCTGAGGATAATGGCACTCTAGGTACCCACCAGTTTTCGAAGACAGCTGAAGCCAATGGCCAAGAAAGAGAAATCCACAGTTTACCGAGCACCCGCCCTCGACAAGGGACTGGAGATACTCGAGCTGCTGGCCGACGTGAAAGAACCCATGACGCTTACACAAATTGCGTCCGTACTGAATCGCTCAAGAAGCGAGTTATACCGAATGACGGCCGTGCTGGTGGAAAGGGGTTACCTGATTCGCGACACGGCCAGCGATGCGTTGAGTATCTCGAACCGCCTGTTCGACCTCGGAATGCTCGCAAGCCCGGTGGGAACACTGGTTGAAGCAGCCTTCCCGACTCTGCACGCCTTATCCGAGGCGACGCTGCAGTCATGCCATCTTGCGGTCGCAAGCGGCAATCGGATGGTTGTGATCGCGCGCGTCGAAAGCCCTTCCAGCGTTGGGATAGCGGTTCGCGTAGGTCATCATCTGGACCTGTATGAATCCGGATCCGGCCTCACATTGCTGGCATGGATGGACGAGGAGCAACGCACACGATTACTAAGGCGGTATTCGAAACAAAACGGCGATATCGATATTGACGAGATGAACAACACACTCGATAAGGCCAGGCGTAAAGGGTATGTGCGCCGCAAGAGCTCACTGGTACAGAGTGTTGAAGATCTTTCCTGCCCGGTCTTCATGGGCGATCACGAACACGTGATTGCCTGCCTGACCGTGCCGTTCCTGAAAGGCCGCGCCGCCGCTGTGCCCGTTGCCGATGCCCTTCAACACCTGATGGATGCATCAAAAGCACTGTCCGCACTGAGCCCGCGTTATGGCGGCTTCTGACGCTGCAGTCCAAACAGGTCCACGGTGGGTAGTTTCATGAACTCACAGACCCTGAAGGGCGGCACCGTGTCGGGCTACTGCAAGCCGGACTTTTCGGATGTCCAGGCCGCATTTACCCGCAACTTCACCGAGCGGGGGGAAGCAGGCGCGTCGCTATGCGTTATCTTGCGGGGCGAACCGGTGATCGACCTTTGGGGCGGTAGCGCAAACTCCGCGGCATCCATCGACTGGCAGGAAAACACCATCACCCGCGTATTCTCCTGCACCAAAGGGGCGGTGGCCTTGTGCGTTCATATGCTCGCCGATGCGGGTGCTCTGGACCTGTATGCGCCAGTTTCCAAATACTGGCCGGAGTTTCAGAAGGACTGTACAACCACCATTCCTGTCTGGATGCTGCTCAATCATCAGGCAGGCCTGCCGGCTCTGCGAAAAACACTGACCGCGGATGAAGTGTGCGACTCGCGCGAACTCGCTGCACAATTGGCGCAGGAACCGCTGTTCTGGGAACCAGGAACGACGCACGGCTACCATGCATTGAGTTTTGGCGCCTTGCTGAATGAATTGATCTTCCGCATTACCGGCCTCTCGGTCAGGCAGTTCTTCCAACGGGAAATTGCCGAGCCGCTGGACCTGGATTTCTGGATTGGCTTGCCTCCAGAGGAAGAACCGCGGGTGGCGCCGACCATGCTGCCGAACACAACCGCGCCGCCGGCCTCGGTGAATCCTGTCGCTGCGCACGTGAGAAATAATCTCGGCGCTTTCCTGCTCAATCTGAACGACTCCACCAGCCGCGCCGCGGAGATGCCAGCTGGCGGTGGCATAACCAACGCCAGGTCGCTGGCGCGTCTGTACGCACCACTGTCGCTGGACGGTTCGTTTGCCGGCAAACGCCTGCTTAGCGCAGATGCCCTGGCGCGCATGGCTTACGCAACATCGGCGTCGGGCAAGGACCAGACGCTGGGTATCGCAACCTGCTTCACGCTGGGGTTCGCAAAATCATGGGGTCTGGGTCGCGTGCCAGCTGGTACCGGCTACGCAATCGGCGAGCGCGCGTTTGGGCACCCGGGCATGGGCGGCTCAATCGCATTTGCCGACCCTGCCGAGGAGTTCTCGTTTGCCTACACGATGAATCAGATGAACGGCTCGCCGTCGCTTGATGACCGAGCGCAAACCCTTATCGATGAAATGTACAAAGCGCTCGGCTATCAGACCCGCGACGACGGTTTCTGGCGCTAGCCACCCGGAAAAACCAGCTGCGCAAGGTACGGCTGTAAAGCCGCTTGCAATGCTTCTTCATCCTCCGGCAGCACCGGGCATGGCCAGCAATGCCAGATCTCCTCGTGCGACAAGGTCGCATTCGGCTCCAGCACTTGCAGTGGACCCAGGCTTTCCAGTTCCAGAAAACCCGGCATGGTAAACGCCTCGAAATTGCAGCCCATGTCCGCGTATCTCAAGCCGTCGCGGAATCCAAAGGTCTTGATGAACAGAACCCCGTGATTCCAGCTCGCCGCCCAGCGCTGTTTGTTCAACAAGCCGAACTTGATTTTGTAGTCGACGTTACTGTCTTCACGCAGCTCGATGAAACGATCACCCCAGCGTACACGCGGATCACCCATGCGGGTGTAGTGCCACAACGTTAAGGTTCGCGCGGGGTACAAATGCTCGGGGTGTGGCCTGAAGTCCTCCTGCGGAACGATCGCCCGTGTGCCGGGCGCCAATAACGTCGCACTCCAGGCCGCAAGTTCGACGCTCCAGAGATTGGTATTCGTCAAGCAGTGCTGCAACCGCACTCTGCCGCCCTCTTCAAAATGCAGATCGATTGCTTTTTGAACCCCCGTTGTTGGCTCCGTTTTTTGCACCAACCGCAAGACCGAATCTCGCCAGTCATTGCTAACCGGATCAAAATCCGGACTGTAGCTCCGCGGATGCTCTTCCGGCGCATGCCAAAGCCGATGGCCACCGAACAGCATGTACTTGTCCGCACGCATACACCCGAGCTCTTCTGCAAACTCCTTGAACAGGTTCGCCCCACCGTTCAGACGACAACTGATGACCCGAGGCCCAACGTCCAGGGTTACGATCAACTCCAGATCGCCATGCTGCACATACGCGCAGTTTGGCCAGTCGCGGTAAGCAGAAATTTTGTATTCAGCCATCTTGCGGCTCCTGAATTGACTTGCCGCATGCTGATAGCGGCGCTCTTTTGACGAATGACGCCATTACGGCCTCACGTGGTCTGCAACGATATCCAGACGTAGGGGCTCAGTGCCGGCTGACAGCTTTACAGGCCCGGTGTCGACACGACGCTGGCCCCGACCACGGACTACAACCTCCGAGATCAGCAACTCGCCGTGCAACACACTGAGCTGAAACGACGTGCCCGTTATGCGGTACTGACCCCAGGCGTAGCCGTTGGACCAAAACCAGCAGCCATCCTCGCCGTTGACCCGCAGTTCGGCGGTTATCGCGGAGTAATGGAACCCGGTCCATGCGAGCCCGGCAGCCCAGCTCGCGAGTGCGCGGACGTAGTGATGCCCGCACTCAGCTTCATCAAAAGGATTTCGTTTCCTGCCATCGTACCGATCCCTGATATTCCTGATACAGGACAACCCTTGTTCACGCAGCCCTTCGAAAATCATCCCGGCCGCAGCGCTGTACTCGAAGCCGCTCATCACTTCACTGAAATAGGGAAACGGAAATTCGCCCCGCGGCCCTTTCGGGTATGCAGCCATCAGCAGCGCCTTTTCGTCACCCAGGGCAAATGTCCGCATGACATTGAAGTGCCCATGAAAGCCGTCTTGCTGATTCCATTTGGCAACGCTGGAGAGCGCCTTTCTAATGTTTCGCGGATCACCGAGATAGCCCAAGCCACAGACATGGGACATCAACTGCCCAACGCACTGATCGATCAAACACCCATCCAGCAGCTGGTGGCTACGATCCGCAGGCTTGTCCGGAAACAGTATTTGTTCTGCGGGAATCGCACCCGGGATCGCCGGCTCGATATATTTGTGCTCGTAATAGTCGCCGTTGAACAGGACTTCATCAGTGGCGGTTGAACCCGCATGGAACAACTGGCCGCACCGTTCGCTGAACGATTCGTCGCCGATCGCGGCCGCCATCTTAGCCCCGGCGCGCAAGGCCCCGAGATACCAGAACTGCATTTGCGGATTGGGTCCGTAATATTCGACGTCCATGGTGTTGTGCTGACAACCTTCCATAAGCCCGTCCTGATCTGCATCCCAGCCACCAACGATCCAGCAATACTCCAGCGCCTTTCTGACCCGGGGCCACAGGCGCCGCAGCCGCGCCGTGTCGCCGCTCAGGGTCCAGTCCCGGTACATCTTCATGATGCAGCCCATCTGGCCGTCGGCCGCCACCTTGCCGAAGTCACGCGCACGCGTGGCAAACGGCTGCATGACACGGAATGCCATGTCGCCCCGTTCGCCGGTCGCCAGTTCGAACTCAACCTCGCGCATGCCCAGAGAAAGCTCGCCCCACAAAAAGGCCAGAGCCTGCTCGTAGTTCCACACATGCGTGCAGGAACCTTCGCAATAACCCTGCTGATCGCCACAACCCTCGAAGCTGCAAAAGGTGCCGTCCGGCAGCCGCTGACAGGTTTCGGTGAACAGGGTCGACAAATTGCACAGCATTGCTTCCTTGATCGCCGCCGGCACATCGCTTTCGCACAGAGCGCGAACAAACTTGACGGTGGTTGCCTCCAGCGCTGGCATGCGCGGCACCAGCTGCTCCATGGCATTCCATGCATCAGTGTATTGAGCGGTGTACCAATTACCCACCAATTCATCGTGCTTGCCGCTGGTCCAGTCCATGCGGTTGGGAAAGTGCCAGGTCAGGAAGAACGTCACTGACCGGGATTCGCCCGGTTGTAAATCACAATGCACCGCCAGAGAGCCGGTCGGTACATCTGTAGTGACCTGCTCTCGGTCACTCAAACGGCCATCGGCATCGAGGTCATTTCTGAAATCAAGCAACGCAGAATAGTATTTATTGTCCAGCCAGCAGGTACGCGCGCTGGTTTGCTCTGCTGCAGCGGTTGCCAGCGCGACCGAACCAAAGTTTTGACTCCCGCGGTCTACGTCGTTGGAAAAGAAATAGAGCCCCTGGACCTGCTCGCTTTGCCGAACCTCGATACGGTTGTTATTCGGCCCGGAGTAGCGCACCCGACCATTGCCCAGCAGCTCGCGACTTTTCGGGTCCATGCCGATGAAGTTCGGCAGTGTCGCGATGGTCGCGACTTGCACGGGATCGCTCGAATGATTGTGCAGGACGTACCTGAGCTGAATCACCGGCTGTGAACTGCTGTCAGCATCGGCCGGAATGACCGGACTGAATGCCTGCATTGTTACCGACACCGGCACATCATCATCGGTCAGATGGACCTGCGCCAACGGGTACGCGGCATCGAAACGGCATTCGCGAAAACGGGGTATTCCATGGTTAGGCCGTCGGCAGCCGACGCTGCCTTGATAATCAGCGCTGTCGACAGGTCCTTCAATCAGGCGTAGTTCACTGCCTGAACCGGCCTTACTGATGTGCATCATGACGCAAGGCGCAATATCCAGGGAGCTCGGCACGAACCCCTTGGACGGCTTGTTGAACAGCTCGAAATCCCGCAAGTCGCCGCTGCCACCGATCGAAACCGAGCCCGCGCCCATGCCGCCGAGCGGCATTGCGATGTTGCGCAAGTGGGGGCCGGTATACGAAGTCAGAACTGGCCAGTCAGGCTTGCTCATGTCATTCACGCTGCATTTGCCACCGTTACAGTCCCGAGGCACGGTTAGTCCCGGATTGCAGCGGCAAAGCGTTGCGGTCCGGTGTCAACTCCAGGCCACTTAAACGGGCCTGCAAGGACGGTATGCTGGCGACGGGCGCGCTGGGAACTGCTTCGTACCAGAATGTGCAACTCGACCAGTCGTCCTCGCGCTCGTATAAACCGGCCTGGTACTCGGCAAAGGTTGCAACCGGAGGTTGCAGACCAATCTGCTGCACGGTGACGCGAATATCCTGATGCCAGTAGACAGGATCCGGGATATGCCAGCGGTACATCGACACCGGACCGGAATCGAGCCTCTCGCCGGTAACCAGGTTGGCGCCGTTATATAACAGCGCATTCTGCTGAACGCCCCACGACAAGCCCACGTAGTCTTCCGCGCCGGTCCCAACGATCGTTGCAAACTCCCTGTCGCCGTCCAGGTAAATCTTTACCTCACCCTCGCCCCACCAATTCGGGTCAGACGGGCGAATACCCAGTACCGCGCCGAGGTAACGGCCGGCACCCGAGCGCCGGGGAAGAATCTCGAAATCGTCTCGTAACTTGGTGGGGTTCTGACGATGAAACTGTGAATGCAGGCGGCCGAAACCCGCAGCGTGCACATCACCTACGGTGTAATCGATCTGATAAAAAAACAGCACTTCGATATCCAGATCATTGCTGATGGTCACCCGGCCATTCTCCTGAAACGGCATGGGCAACCAGATATTCATGCCATATTTTTCGGAGACGGAATGCACCGCGGTACTGAACGGCTCCGTCTTGCCGTGGGCAAAGCCGAAGAAATCCCCCAACGGCGCCTCGACGCTGGGATGCTCCTGACCGTCCCAGTAGATTCGCAGCACAAGACCTCGCATCGCATCCGCTACATTGTAGGTTGTCATCCACATGTGCCGGATAACGCCAGGGCCTTCAATGTTCGCCAACTCCAGCGTTGCGCCGGGAGGGATCATTCGGGCCGGACTGCCCTTGCGCCCGGTACCGAGGGGGCTGGCTATCGTGCCGCCGGAACCTTTCGCTCCCGTTGGATTCTCGAACGTAATCGAGCGACTGTGTACATGTGCCGGAACGTCGTAAAACTCAGTCATTGCGAAGGCCTGCCCTGGTCGATGCGGTAGAGGTCAAATCCGCAATGTAGCGCACATCAAAGTATTTGCAGACGCAAATTGACATTCCGGAATGTGAAAGGTATCTTTTTCTAAGTTTCATATATAAATGTTTTTTTCATAAGTGATCTTATTGACCGTTCGCAAGACAGTCAAGCGCCTACCGGGCGCGGTCGTCCACAAGCGGCGAACCGCCTGCCAGGCGTAGCGGAACATGCTATGTGTTCAGCACCAAAACACAGCCGAAGCGCCCAACTGCATGGCATCGGCAACACAACTACAACAGCTACAGCAGCCCACCAGGATCAACACGTGAGCACATTCAGTTCGGCCACAAACATTCGGATAACCGGCTTCAGTATTCGCGATATTCGGTTCCCAACCAGCGACGAGCAACACGGCTCCGACGCGATGAACAGCGCCCCGGACTACTCCGCCGCATACCTGACACTGGAAACCAATCAACCCGGCCTGCAGGGCAACGGGCTGGCATTTACTATTGGTCGCGGCAATGAAGTCTGCTGCGCTGCGCTGAATGCCATTGCGCATCACGCAATCAATCGTTCGCTGGAGTCCATCGTTGCTGATTCCGCCGCGTTCTCGAATGCACTGACCGGCGATGATCAGATTCGCTGGCTGGGTCCCGAGAAAGGCGTCGTCCATCTTGCCGCGGCAGCGGTGATCAATGCTGTGTGGGACCTGCACGCCAAAGCCAGCGGGAAACCCCTGTGGCGCTTGCTCGCGGAAATGAGCCCTGAAGAAATCGTGCGTTGCGTCGACTTCCGCTACCTGAGCGATGCACTGACCCCGGACGAAGCGCTGGCGCTATTAAAAGAAGCCGAGGCTGGTAAAGAGGCCCGGATCGAAACGTTGCTGGCCGACGGGTTCCCGGCGTATACAACGTCGGCCGGCTGGATCGGCTATTCGGATGAAAAAGTCCGCCAACTCTGTCTAAGCGCAATCGATGACGGCTGGAATCACCTGAAAATGAAGGTCGGCACGTCACTGGACGATGATCTGCGACGCGCTGCATTGATTCGCGAAACGATAGGGCCTGACCGCTCGCTGATGATGGATGCGAATCAGGTATGGGAAGTCGATGAAGCGATCACGCACATCAAGCGCCTCGCGGAATTTCGCCCGCTTTGGATAGAGGAACCTACCAGCCCCGATGACATACTCGGCTACGCCGCAATTGCAGATGCCGTAAAGCCGATCAAGCTGGCCGCAGGCGAACATTGCCAGAACCGCATCACCTTCAAACAGTTGATGAAGCTCGGCGCAATCGATTTCTGCCAAATTGACAGCTGCCGGGTCGCCGGTGTGAACGAAAATATCGCGATCATTCTGTTGGCGAAGAAATTCGGCATTCCGGTTTGCCCTCATGCAGGGGGCGTGGGCTTGTGTGAGCAGGTCCAACATCTGGCGATGTTCGACTTCATTGCATTGGGCGGCCCCCTGGACGGCCGGTTGATCGAATACGTGGACCATTTGCACGAGCATTTCCTTGACCCGGTGACGGTTCGGCGCGGGCGCTATGTCGCGCCGGACAAACCAGGCTTTAGTATTGAGATGAAGCAACACACGCTGCGGCAATACGAATACCCCGGTGGGCCCGTTTGGCGCAGAAGGGTAGGCTAGAACGACGACTACAGCGTTGGTAACGCTCTCGACACGAACAAGGTGAACCTGGTGCAAACAGAGATGGCTCAGCTGGCGGGCAAAAACGCCGTGGTTACGGGTGGCGCCAGCGGAATTGGCGCGGCCATAACAGCACGCTTTATAGAACATGGCGCCAGGGTATGGGTGCTGGATCGTGATACGCCCGCTACGCTTGCCGGACAGCCCGCCCCGGAGCAGAACGCCGGCGCTGTGATCTACCTGCAATGCGATGTTGCTGACCACACGGCAGTTCGAAACGCTCTGTCCAACGCACCGGCAAAACTGGACATACTGGTAAACAATGCCGGCGTATCACACATCGGCAATATCGCCGCCACGACCGAAGAAGACTTCGATCGCGTCTACCAGGTCAACGTCAAGGGACTCTACAACGTTACCCATGCGTGCATCAACAGGCTCATCGCGAATGGCGCGGCCTCGATTGTGAACATCGCTTCCGTGGCTGCCAGCATCGGTCTCGAGGACCGATTCGCGTATTCGATGAGCAAAGGAGCCGTGCTCGCCATGACGCGCTCCATAGCCCGGGACTACGTTGCGGCGGGTGTGCGCTGCAACGCGATTTCTCCAGCGCGAATTCACACGCCCTTCGTCGATGACTACTTAAAAAAGAACTACCCGGGGCAGGAGACCGCCATGTTCGCGAAATTGGCTGCCACCCAACCGATTGGCCGCATGGGCACACCGGAAGAGGTAGCTGCAATGGCCGTGTTCCTGTGTTCAACTGATGCGGGTTTTATTACGGGCTCCGATTTTTCGCTGGATGGTGGCTTTACAGGACTCAAGATCTGACCATGAAATTAATTCGATTCGGACAATCAGGACAAGAACAACCCGGCGTTGAGACCAGCGACGGCACTCGTCTGGATTGCCGCCGTTTCGGCGAAGACTGGAACGAGGCTTTCTTTGCGAACGACGGCCTTTCACGGCTTGCAACGTGGTTGCAGCAGAACGAAAACAACTGTCCCCTGGTTGCCCAGGACGAACGTCTCGGCCCGCCGGTCGCGCGCCCGTCCAAACTGGTTTGTATTGGCCTGAATTACGCAACACACGCCAAAGAAAGCGGCATGGATATTCCAGAGGAACCGGTCGTATTCACCAAATCAACCACGTCCATCACAGGCCCCTTTGACGATATTTGCATCCCTACCAACTACCCGTTGCACGGCGAGCCCGCACTCGCAACAGAAACCGACTGGGAAGTTGAATTGGCTGTAGTTATCGGTCGGGAGTGCTATACCGTCCCCGCAACCGAAGCGCTGGACTATGTCGCTGGTTACGTCGTGCACAACGACGTCAGCGAACGGGAAACTCAGCTTCGCCGCGGCGGCCAGTGGGTCAAGGGCAAGAGCTACGACACCTTCGCCCCCCTCGGACCGTATCTTGTCAGCGCCGACGAAATACCGGATCCGCATGCTTTGAGGATCTGGTTGAAATTGAACGGCGAGATCATGCAGGACGGTTCGACGAGCGATCTGATCTTCGACATTCCAACCATAGTCAGTTACCTGAGCTGTCGCATGCGCCTGTTGCCCGGCGACATCATCTCGACTGGCACACCATCGGGCGTCGGGCTCGGCCTCAAACCGCCCCGCTACCTGCGGCCAGGCGACATCGTCGAACTCGGGATAGACCACCTTGGCGTCGCCCGGCAAACTGTCGTCGCCTGACCAGCCGGTACGAATGAAGATCGATTCCCATCAGCACTTCTGGAATTTTGACCCGGTTCGCGATGCCTGGATTGACGACTCTATGCAGGTCTTGCGCAGCAATTTCCTGCCGGACGACGTGCTTCCTGACATGCAACGTCACGGCTTTGCCGGCAGTATCGCCGTGCAAGCCGACGAATCGATGGACGAAACAAAGTGGTTGCTATCGCTTGCGGCAGAATACCCGTGGATACGAAAAGTAGTGGGCTGGGTCGACCTGAAATCAACGCAAATAGACGCCAAGCTGGACGCGCTTGCCGACTATTCCGCACTCGCCGGATTTCGCCAGATTCTGCAATCGAGAGAGCCGGACTATATTGACGACCCGGCGTTCCGGCGCGGTATTGCAGCGCTGGGAAAGCAAAACTATACCTACGACCTTCTCGTGTATCCCAAACACCTGACAGCGGCCCGTGCTCTCGTTGCCGATTTCCCCACACAGATTTTCATTGTGGATCACCTTGGGAAGCCTGAGATCAAGGAAGGCAGAATAGAACGCTGGGCACTCGAGATGTATGAGCTGGCGAAACATGACAACGTTTACTGCAAGTTGTCGGGGCTTGTCACTGAAGCCAACTGGTTGACCTGGCAAGAGCAGGATTTGACGCCGTATATCGAAGTTGCGCTCGAGGCCTTCGGACCGAAACGCCTCATGTTCGGTTCGGACTGGCCGGTCTGCCGCCTGGCCGCATCCTGGGATCAGGTTGTCAGCGTCACTGAACGAGCCATACAAGGATTGAGCGACGCAGAGGTCGCGCTGGTTATGGGCGGAACAGCCAGCGCCGCCTATGGGGTATTTTGATCATGAATCTGCAACTGGAAAACAAAGTTTTTTTGGTCAGTGGCGGCGCGCGCGGCATTGGCCAGGCGATCTGCAAGGCGATAGCGGCTGAAGGCGCCATTCCCGTAGTCATCGACCCTGCGATAACAGAAGCCAACGCGCTGATCGCCGAACTCCGCGAGGCAGGTCAAGCTGCTCTGCACCTGCCCTTGCGCCTCGATACGCAAGACAAGTGCGCACAGGCAGTCAACACCGCGCTGGAGAAGCTCGGACGTATAGACGGCATCGTCAACAATGCCGGCAGAAACGACGGTGCGGGCTTGACCGAGGGCTCACCTGAAGCCTTCGCCCGTTCAATTGCGGAGAACCTGTTCCATTGTTTTGACCTGGTTCACTACGCGCTGCCAGCGCTCAAGGAAACCAAGGGCGCGATCGTTAACATCGCCAGCAAGACGGCCGTAACCGGCCAAGGTGGTACCTCTGGTTACGCGGCTGCGAAAGGCGCGCTGCTGGCATTGACCCGCGAGTGGGCGGTCGAACTGCTGAGCCATGGGATACGCGTCAACGCCGTAGTGCCTGCTGAAGTAATGACACCGGCCTACGAGAATTGGCTGCAGACGTTGCAGGAGCCGGACGAAACACTCACGCACATCAAAGCCCGCATACCACTAGGCCAGAGAATGACTGAACCGCAGGAAATTGCCTCAATGGTGGCATTCCTGCTGTCGGCGCGAGCCGGGCACACCACCGGCCAGCACTTGTTCGTCGACGGCGGCTACGTCCACCTGGACCGAGCCCTCGGTACTATTCTGAAATCGGAGAGATAGCAGCAATGGCCACGACAGCACTGCCCTTCTCACCTGGATTCACGAGCCTTGCTGAGCAGATTGCATTACACGGCACGTATCGGGGTGCGGAAATTGCCTTGATCGAAGGCGACCAACGACTTAGCTGGTCCGATTACAATGCGGCCGGCAATCGGATAGGCAATACGCTCTTGCATGCCGGAGTCGCACGAGGAGACCGGGTGGGAATGCTGGTCACCAACAGTACATGGGCACACGAAGTGTTGCTTGGTATCTGGCGTGCAGGTGCGGTCGCGGTACCCCTTTCACCCATGCTGAACGCCGAGGCACTCAATCGAATGCTGACGGATGCCGGGGTTACGACACTCTTTACAAGCACCGAGTACAAAGCCCTGGCAGACGCTGCGATGCCCGCCAAAGGGCAGGTCGTTGCGGCAGGACCGGCGTTTGCAAGCTGGCTTGAAACACAGAGCTCCGACAACCCCGGTATAACGCTGAGAGCCGAAGAACTCGCCGTCATCATTTACTCATCGGGCACGACCGGAACTCCGAAGGGAATTGCGCACAGTCACGGTGCCCGTCTGGCGTTTGCTTCCACCTTTGCCGCGGAGTTCCGCTTTCATTATCGGAGTGTCGCGCTGTCGGCCATTCCAATGCACTCCAATGGCGCGTGGTTAAGCTGGAGCCCCGCAAAATGGATGGGAGCGACGACGGCGATACTGCCTGCCTTCACGCCGGATGCTTTTATTGACGCGGTAAGAAGCCTGAAACCCACGCACGGATTCATCGTGCCCGCAATGGCGCAAGCCCTGCTGGCACACCCTGACATCGAGAATGCCGGTCTCACCTGTTTTGAATCGGCCATCACGGCCGGTTCACCGATGCCCGAACCCGTCAAACGCGAGATTCAAAGGCTCACAGGCAATGCACTTTACGAGCTGTGGGGTTTGACAGAAGGCGTTGCGACCATCATGTCCCCACAGGACATGCAAACCAACTGGCACTCGGTTGGCCGGCCCATACTGGGCTGTGACCTGCGCATCGTGAACGCCAGCGGCCAGGACATAACATTTGAAGGTACAGGCGAGATTGTCGGCTGTTCGGATGGACTGCTCAGTGGCTACTGGAATCGTGCCGAAGCCAATGCCGATCTCGTATGGAAGACCGTCGATGGTCGTACCTATATCCGGACCGGGGACGTCGGTGAGTTCGACGAGCAGGGTTTTCTTACACTACGCGGCAGACTGAAGGACATGATCTTGTCCGGCGGCCTGAACGTCTACCCCATCGATATCGAATCCGTACTGCTGTCACATGCAGCAATCAGTGACGCCGCAGTGATAGGCGTTGACGATGACAAATGGGGTGAGGTGCCGGTGGCCTTTGTTGTGCTTTCTGCAACCCAAAATGTCGATGCTGCCAGCATCTGCGACTGGGTCAACGAACGTCTCGCGAAACACCAACGAGTTCGTGAAGTCATTGTTTATGAATCCAGCTTTCCACGCAATACGCTGGGAAAAGTGATGAAGCTTCAATTACTGCAGGAATACAACGCAAGACTGCAATCCGCCAGCTAAGAACGGCTCAGCCGTGACAACATAAAAAGGCAGGAAACACCCCGTGTCCAATTCGCGCCATAAATGGTTCATGCTCAGCTTGCTGGTATCCGTGTACGTGATCAACATCATTGATCGGCACATCATCAACATTTTACTGGAACCCATCAAGCACGATTTATCGCTGACAGACACGCAAGCGGGTTTCGTGGCTGGACTCGCATTTGCACTGTTCTATACGGTAATGGGACTGCCGATTGCCACGCTCGCGGATCGATTCAGTCGCACGCAATTGGTCACCGCCTGCTCTGCAATATGGAGTGTGATGACCGCACTGACCGGTGCTGCAAGCAGCTACCTGACGATCGCAATCGCACGTATGGGTGTGGGCATAGGTGAAGCCGGCCTGACGCCATCGGCCAACTCTTTGATTGGTGATCTTTTCAAACCCACGGACCGCGGCAAGGCGATCGGCATCTATCACGTAGCCGTGCCGGTTGGCACCATGCTGGCTGGCCTGGCCGGCGGTTACCTCGAAACGATCGTCGGCTGGCGCATGACGTTCGTCATCCTCGGCATCGTTGGGCTGGTCATGACGGTCATATTTCGGCTGGCTTTTCGCGAACCGGAGCGCGGGCTGGTTGACGACCCGGCATCCCGGCCAGAGCAAAATCGCTACACACTCATTGAAACTATCAAATACCTCTACAGCAAAAAAAGCTGCCGGTACTTCTTCCCCGCCTTTGCACTCATCGGCTTCGTTGCATCGTCTGTGAACACCTGGACACCCGCCTATTTCATGCGGACATTCGACATGAGCCTGATGCAAATGGCGACAACCATAGGGCTCGTCGGAGGAATCGGTGGTGGCATCGGAATGATTGCCGGTGGAGTGCTTGCTGATCGATTGTCGTCGCGCAATGTATCCGCCTATCTGACCATTCCGGCCATCGCGATGCTCGTAACCTTCCCACCGACGCTTGGCATGTACATCGCACCATGGCCGGGACTCTCGGCAGCATTGTTTCTCGCTCCGGTCATCACGGTATCGGTCGTCACTGTCCCAGTACTCGCGCTGCTGCAACGACTGGCTAAAAACAACATGCGTGCCGTCGCGGTCGCATTGTTCCTGCTCGTTATTCACCTGATTGGCATGGGCTTTGGGCCGGTCGTCGTGGGCTTGATCAGTGACCTGCTGAACCCGGCATTCGGCGACGATTCTCTGCGCTACGGCCTGTTGTCAATCGTACCGTTGAATCTGCTCGCGTTTTGGTGGTTCTGGCGGGGCTCGCGCCACATCGCGAGCGATCTAGACCTCCCACAATAGGGCGGAGACCGGCCAAAGTCTGACGCTAAGCGGGGTCAACCCGCTGATAGAGCGTAACGACGCAGGCGCCACCGAGACCAAGATTGTGCTGCAAGGCCAGTCTTGCGCCTGCAACCTGGCGATGCTCTGCAGTGCCGCGGAGCTGCGACACCAGCTCATGGCATTGCGCCAGGCCGGTCGCACCGAGTGGATGGCCTTTGGATAACAAACCGCCGGACGGATTGGTAACCACCTTGCCGCCATAGGTATTGTCACCATCCGCGATGAATTGCTGCGCACCGCCTTCCGGGCATAACCCCAAAGCCTCGTAACTGATCAACTCGTTGTGAGCAAAACAATCGTGCAGCTCTGCCACGTCAATGTCGTCGGGCCCAACACCGGCGCTTTCGTACACCTGGTGACTGGCGGATTGCGAAAGACCGTAGCCTACCAGTTGCATCATGTCATTCGACGCAAACGTCGCTGGTCGATCAGTGGTCATGCTTTGCGCAACAATACGAACTGTTGTATCAATGCCGTGTTTTTTCGCAAACGCCGGCGACACCAGCACCGCCGCCGCCGCACCGCAAGTGGGTGGGCAGGCCATCAACCGGGTCATGACCCCCGGCCAAAGGACCGGCGAATTGAGCACATCGTCCCGGCTGACCTCATTGCGAAATACCGCGTTGGGATTGTGCACAGCATGGCGACTCGCTTTCGCCCGAATAGCAGCAAAATCCTCAAGGGTAGTGCCGTACTTCTCCATGTGCCGTAACCCAGCCCCACCGAAATAGCGTAACGCCGGCGGCAAGTCCGGCTGTCCGGTGATGGCCTTGCTGACTTCATCAAAGCGATCAAACGGCCCCGGCCGGTCAGCAAACACTGCACCGATAGCGCCCGGCCGCATCTGCTCGAACCCCAGCACCAGCACGCAATCAACATCACCACTTGCCAAGGCCTGTCGAGCCAGAAACAGGGCCGTCGAGCCGGTGGCGCAATTATTGTTGACGTTGCTGACAGGAATGCCGGACATACCTACCCGGTACAAGGCCATTTGCCCGCAGGTTGAGTCACCGTAGACATACCCAACAACGGCTTGCTGGATATCGGCGTAGTCGAGGCCGGCATCAGCCAGTGCCAAAGTCGCAGCCCGGGCGCCCATGACATCGAAATTTTCGGACGCACCCGGTTTGGCAAACGGGATCATGCCGACACCCGCAACGACAACCTGATCAAAGGAAGAATTGCTCATCTGAATTGGCTCACCGGTATTGTCTGCCTGTTGTTATTGCGCGTCCGAAACGAACTCTATATTGACAAAAAGCAGCGCAATTTTCAGGTGTATTTTTGCAATACCCGGGTGACCACAAACGTCACCTAATTTGTGGCCGAGGTGCTACCAAACACAGAATCGCCCAATAAGAATTCGCAACAGTTACTCTCGGGATCCACCGGTCACCGCCGTGGTCATGGTGAACCAGGGCTCAATGCGTTACTACTAGAGGAGCAACGGAAGGCACAAACACTATCGGTTTGCGCCAGCGTTTGTGCTTTATGCCCTATCGCATTTTTGCAACCGGCATGCTCGTCAAATCGCGCACATTCTGTAACCCATTTGGCCGAGGGGTGGAGGCTTGGCACTCTGTCTGTCAACAGCTCAACGGCGGGTATCACGATCCGATCACGTAGTACGATCCGCTCAGGCCGTCGACCAGTATTCTCAGCTCCTGACGTCCATGCATGCCGGTTAACACCCAGTTGGGTTTCCATATTAATTCGTAGCCTTGTTTCTTTTCGGGTGCCTTGCGACGCAGCAGGCGTAATCGGCGCAACGTTGCCGTGCGCAGCAGTTGCAACGCAAGCTGTTGCGCGTGCTCGAAAGAAACTGAATTCCACCCAGGGTCGGCTGCGCTGCCAACCGCACTGCTCTCCGGCAGCACTTCCAGTTTCGGCCACACTGGCGTCAGGTAGGCCTTGCCGGTATATCGGTCAACAAGCGTATGCACATCCTCAGCACGCGACCGGTCCCGCATGTCGCAGTAAACACGATGAATGAATCCGGAAAACGGGTGGTGCCGCAACTCGGCGGCAACCCTGCTGATATCTGGCAGCCGCTCTTCAATTGCGTGCCAGGCATCGTTTTCATCGAGCTCTGGCTGAAAGGCGTACTGCACCATCAACTATGTTCGCGCGCCAGAATATCGGCTTGTGCCGACAGGCTGGAATCTTGCCCGCGACGGAGCGAAGCCGGTATCGGGGAGAGTCTCGCTGTCTCATCAATTGCTCGTCGAATTCGCTCGGGTACCGGGTGCGATTTTTGTGTCAGCAAGCTGACCACGACTATCGTCGTAGTCGACAGCGCCAGGCCAATAACCATCGGGTCCAGACCCGTAGCCGCGGGCATCGCCAACAACTCCCAACTGACCGAGCTGAGCGTACCAGCAAGCATGGAAGCGATCGCTCCTGCGGCATTGGCTTTCTTCCACCAGACTGCACAAACGTAGGCAGGCACAAACGCACTACCCAATACGGTTGTCGAAAAGATCACGATACTGGCGACGGCCGGCGGTTCCACAACGGCAATGGCATAGCCGATGACCGCCAGGCTCAATACGATGACCCGCGACACCCAAACCATTTGTTGCTCGGACATGCTTCTGTTGATGAATCGCGCGTAGATGTCCTGGCTGGCTATCGTCCCCGACTGCAGCAACAAAGCATCGGCGGTTGACATGATGGCCGCCATTATCGCCGCCATCACAATCCCAACAGCAAATGGCGGCAGCACGGCTTCCGCGACAGAAAATACTGCCATCTCCGGATTGGCCAACGTCGGCACCAGCAACAATGCAAACAAACCGATCAAATAGGGACCCGGGATGAAAAGTACGTTGAAGAGCAGTGAATAGACGCCGGCTTTCCTGGCAACGCCCGGCCGTTTCATAGCCATGTGACTCACCACCACGTGCGGCCAGCCCATGTAGCCGATTGAAAAGATCAGCAACGCTCCGATCACGATGCCCCACTGACCCTCGAATGCCAGACCGCGCCCCCACATTGTCAGCAAGGTGGGATCCAGCGCGCCAATAGCTTGATTTCCGTCGCTCAAGCCACCAACAGCCTGCAATGTTCCAATCAGGACCCACAGCATGCCAACGAGCATAACGATGGCTTGTACAAAGTCTGTGTATGCAACCGCCAGGTAGCCACCGAGGTAGGTGTAAAGAACGATAACTCCTATGGCTACGGCGAGAGCGACGGGATAAGAAACACCAGAGACAATTTCAAGACCGCGCCCACCCGCAATGAACTGCGCCAGCACGTAAAAGAAGATACAAAAAAGTGCGATAGGCGCAGCAATGCCACGGGTCCATTTCGACGGATAGCGGTGCTCTAGGTACTCGATTGAAGTGATTGAGCCCAGAATCTGCGAGAGTTTTCGCATTCGTCTGCCGAGCACCGACAGGTTGAGAATACCGCCGCCGATATCGCCGAGCGCGTACCACATCCCGAAATAGCCCTGGGTGTAGCCGAGCGAGCCCGCGCCCAGAAACATGTAGCCGGACATCGATGAGCTTTGCAGTCTGAGCGCAGTAACGCCGGGGCCAAGACACCGCCCCCCGAGCAGGAACTCTTCGGTACCACGGCCGCTGCGACGCATGACAACAGCACCAATACCGACCATGGCAATGAAATAGAGCAGCAGGAATACCAACTGGATGCTCATTGGTCATTATCCGCACGGTCATAGTGACGCGACAGGTACCAGAAAACGCAGGTGTAGAGAATCCAGAATGCCGGTACTCCCACAACTACGGCCAACGTGAACGGTGGTAGATTAAACAATGCACCTCCCCTTCCTGCTACGGCTGAACAGCTCGTTGAAGACTTTGCCACTTAATCCGCTGGAGACCAAGCCCCGCCAAACCTGCAACGCTCAGAAAAACAGTACGGAGTGCTGCAACGTTATGCATGAGTCGATGATGAACTGGCGGAAAAATGCCCGGCATACAAGTGGCAGTTACGAAACTGTCCTCCAATCAGCGTATGATCCGGCACTCGACTTGTATCGCTTGGTCACAAAGAACGCCCGGATCGCCGCCTTATGATGAACCTCCGCCATATCGAAATCTTCCACGCCGTTTATCAAACCGGCTCAGTCAGCGCAGCAGCGCGGCTGTTGCACGTTTCGCAACCTTCAGTGAGCAAGGTGCTACGACACGCAGAAAGCCGCATAGGGTTGCCGCTGTTTCGCCGGGTCAAAGGGCGGCTCGTGCCAACCGAAGAGGCACATGTTATCTATCGGGAGGCGCAGGAGCTTTATCAACGTTACGAATCGTTACGTGAGACAACAGCGAATCTCAAACATGGCGACGGTTCGCTGCGTTTGGCGGTATTGCCATCGCTCGGCCTGGATGTCGCCCCATCTGCCGTTGCGATGCTGCACGAATTGGAACCGGCGGTATCCCTCGATATTCAAACCTTGCACAACAAGGACATCCTTAGATCACTGTACGAGCGCCGTTGCGACCTGGCGATCAGCTTTGATGCGCCGAGCCACCCTCGCCTGAAAGCCATTCGTGTTGGGCAAGGCAACATGGTCGCATTGTTTCGGCGTGAGAATTTTGCCAACGCACCACCCGAACTTACGCAGGAAATGCTGGCTTCGCGCAAACTAATCGGACTGTCTGGCTCCGGCTATGTCGGCTCACTGTTCAATGAAGACCCTGACCAGCCCACTCCGCCGCGCCAGAAAATCACCGTACAGACCTACTATGTTGCAGCAGCACTGGTGCGCCACGGAGTGGGTTTCGCAATCATTGACGAATTCACCGCCCGCGCCAACATGAGCGAATCGCTGGATTACCGGCCGCTCGCTGATATGGCGCCACTTACTGTGTATTGCACGTTTCTTGAAGACCGTCCGTTATCCCAGCTTGCAGAGAAACTCGTGCGACTCATGAAGAAGGTCATCAAGTCCAGCGACGACCGCTGATAACGCACGCACGCTGGCCGTCACTACACCAGCGCTATGGTGAGTACAGTCCACAGTATCGCCGCCAATCCCGCCGCAATACTCGCAGGCACGATCTGCGTCGTGACGTGGTCCATGAGATCACAACCTGTTGTCATTGCACTGAGCACTGTCGTATCTGAAATAGGTGAACATTGATCGCCGTACACGCTGCCATTCAATACAGTCGCAAAACATATCGACATGAACAAGGCGGGATCACTAACACCACTGTTTATCGCAACAGCCCAGGCCAGCGGCATGGCCAGTGGAAATGCGATCGCGTAGGTACCCCAGCTGGTACCGGCTGAAAAGGCGATAACCATCGTGATCAGTTGCAGCGCCACTGGCAGCATCCAGTAGGAAATCTGGTCGCCGAGCAATTCAACCAGGTAGATGCCCGCGCCTACCTCCTGGCTGATACCACCAATTGTCACTGCCATCAGCAGAATGACCGAGGCAAGCACCACGCCTTTGAGACCTGAGCCTAGTCCTTCGATTACGTTGCGCAGGCTCATGCCGTTAAACAACGCAAGGCAAATAGCCGACATCAATGCCGCACCGAAACCCCAGTTCACGCGAGGTGTACCGGTGTATACGAAGGTACCGACAGCGATACTGATCAGCAGGATCAATGGCAAGAAGAACTCGGACAAGCCTGGCCGATAGCCTTCCGGTATGTCGGGTATCTGTATTTCCTTCGCACTGAGTGGCAATGCGCCCGGCGCATCCAGCTCACCGGTTGAGCGCGCGCGTTCGCGCGCACGGCGCAAACCCGGCCCCGCCACGTGCATCACGCCGAACGACAGCAACAAGGTGCCGAGCACGGCAAACAGGCTGTAGAAGCTGAACGGAATACTGTCAAAGAAAAACCGGATACGATCATTTTCTGTCGC
Organism: Woeseia oceani; assembly: GCF_001677435.1. Classification (GTDB taxonomy): domain Bacteria; phylum Pseudomonadota; class Gammaproteobacteria; order Steroidobacterales; family Woeseiaceae; genus Woeseia; species Woeseia oceani. Next base: position 1,046,777 of record NZ_CP016268.1, on the reverse strand, counting down.
CAGAAAGCTGACGCCGGGTACAAATATCAATGCCTGCACGTAGGCTGGCCAGGCATTGAACGCAATCAGCGAAGCGATGGGCGATGCAGTGGAGTCAACAATATAGGCAAGCTCCTCATGGCTAATGCGCTCTTTGTCAGCCACCGGTTTGACGATCGTCCCAACCAGCACAACGCTGATCGTTCCCCCCTGAAAAAACAGTACACCCATCATCCAGCACACGAACTTGGCGGTTCGCGGACCTTTGACGAAATGCCGTGTCATGAACTCCGCGAACGCCTGAGCGGCACCTGTCCGCGACCAAATGCCCAGTAAGCCGCCAACCAGCCACAAGTACAACAGCAACACCGACGCCGCGCTGGTACTGGCAAGGCTCGGTATAAGCACCGCGTCCGTAATATCGAACCGCCCCAGCATGAAGGCACCGATAACCGTGCCGATAAACAGGGACAGGAGCGCTTCTTTGGTTATCAGACACAAAACAATAGCGGCCAGTGCTGGTAGCAATGACCAGACGCCGAAATGAAACCGCGCTTCTAGCAGCGAGTAACGCACCGCCGTGTCACCGCCGGAGGCGAGCGTCTCCGACACCCATTGGCGTTCAAGTCCCGGCGCCTCTGTTAACTTGTCCAACTCAGACTGACGCAAAGGCGACTGCTCGTACGGCACCACGTCATCAATGCGCGTGCTTTGACCTTTGTAACGGTAGGTCAGGCTGCCGTCGTCAGCGACTTCTACATTGTAGGTAGTTTTCTGCTCAACCCAGGTCGGATTGACGCTTGACGATATCCAGACGGAGACCAGCAGAGCCGCGAGTATGAACAAAAACGGCGGACTGCTGCCAGCCCTGGCCAATCTCGCGCGTAACGATTGCGACGCCGCTGGCTCAGTCTCCAGGCCCGATTGAGAGCTATTGCCGCCCGCCACCTAGTGGTCCCGCAACAGCACTCGCCCCGACCGGCTCGGTACCAGCTTGCCGGCATCGATTGCCGTTTTGCCGTTCACGATCACGTAATCCATACCCTCGGACAAGACTTCGGGATCCTGGTACGTGGCACGATCGCTAACAGTATCCAGATTGATCACCAGAATATCGGCAAAATGGCCCGTACGGATAAGCCCGCGGTCTTCGATCGAGAAAACGCTGGCCGTCAAACCAGATGACGAATGAATGGCCTGTTCGAGTGTCAGAATGCCGCTGTCCAGCACGTAGCGTTTGATCTTGCGCGGGAATGCACCATAGGCTCGCGGATGATTCAGGCTTTTTCCTGGCGTAACCAGCGAACCGTCAGAACTGGTCATCGTCCAGGGTTGACGCATGATCGCTTCGAGATCCCGCTCGTACATATTGAAGGAGATAATCGGCGCCCCGCCGTTCTTTAACATTTCAATGGCGGTATCCAGCGGTTCTTCTTCGCGCAAGCTGGAAATGTCGTCCAGTCGTTTGCCAACGTACTCGGGTGCCGGCGGGTAATCTCGGATCATGACAGCGTTCGGCCCCGCACGACGCTCAAGGTTCTGCGCCATCTCAGGCCGGATTTCTTTGAGCTGCTCGGCATCTTCCAGGCGCTCGATCATGGCCGCTTCGCCACCTGCCTGCGCCCAACCCGGAACCAGCGCAGCCTGCAAACCGGTGCCGGATGCCGAGTAAGGGTACTGGTCGGCCCAAATTTCGAGTCCTTCGGCGCGCGCTGCATTGATGATACGAATCGCGTCTTTGGATTTCCCCCAGACCTGCGGTCCGAGCATTTTCATGTGGGTAACAACGCCAGGCAGGCCAGTCTCCCGCGTAATGCGTATGACTTCCTCGATGGCCCCGATGACACCAACGTCATAACTTGATTCGTCCCGAATATGGCTGATATGAAACGAGTTCGGAAATTCCGCTGCAACCCGTGCCAATCCAACCAACTCTTCCGTTGTCGAGTATTTGCCTGGCACGTAGAACGGCCCGGTCGACAAACCAAAAGCACCCGCTTCCATGGCGGCCCTGACCAGACGCTCCATTTCAGCTTGTTCTGCATCGGTCGGTGAACGGTCGTCCGTCTGCATGACCGCACGACGTACGCCGTTGTGCCCGATCGTCGGCACCACGTTGACGCCCGGCTTGATGCGATTGATGTTATCGATTTGCGGCTTGAGGTCCGCCGGGCCACCGCCGTCGGGGTTGATCATGACGGTGGTTATTCCCTGGTACAAAATCGGCTCGGCAGCGGCAAGCTCTGCCGTTTCGATGCCCGGCGCGGCGTGGGAATGCGGGTCGATAAACCCGGGAGCGATGATTCTTCCCGTCGCGTCGATGACTTTGTCGGCTGTCGCATCCGCCGGTACTTCGCCAACAAAAACTATGCGATCACCGCGGATGGCTACATCTGCATCAAAACGCGGTGCGCCGGAACCATCCACGACGACACCACCTTTGATAAGAATGTCAAAATCCTCCGCCAACGCCGCACCAGGGAGCGCCATGCCAATACACAACAGAGCGGTCGGCAAGCGCCGGAATGTGTTACTAACAGCGGATTTCAACATTGCATTTATAGCCATCTTTGGTCCTCAGGAGTTTGTCTTAATTGCTTGCAACGAATCAGAAGCGGAAACGCAGGCCAAGATTGAAGTTACGACCGAGAATATCGTACAGCGTCTGGTTTGTTGAGATATTGCCGTACGCACTGCCGCCAGGACCGTTGGCAACAATCGCCGGGTCCCGATTGCCAAGGTTGGTGATTGACAAGAATGCTTCCGATTCGCTTCCTGCCATCTCAAAGGCATAGGCCATTGAAAAATCGATATAGAACGCACCGTCAATGTGGTTTGAGTTGATTGTCCGGTTGTCAATTGTCGATTCCGGACAACCTGAGGTGCACTCTACAAACGAGTTGTCGTATACACCGTCACTGATACCACGACCGATGAGATTCAGCGTAACCGGTCCGTCCTGATAAGTCGCAACCAGGCGGTACAACCAATCCGGCGGACCGCCCTCATTATTCTGGCCAGCAGAGTCGGTTGGCGTATCGATGCCGTTGTTCTCATAGTTCTCGAGGTAGTTGGTCGCGAGAGCGCGTAACGTCAGATCGCCGTCCAGTCCGCCCGCGAAATCAGCCAGCGAAATTCTGTACGAAGCTTCATAGTCGATACCGCGAGCTTCGCGTACCGCGAAGTTGAACGGACTGACACTGATCTGCGAAATAAGATTGACGCCGGTCGAATTGTCACGGCTGATGGCTGCGCAATACTGTTGCAGCCCTTCGAAGCAACGATTGACGATGGTTTGCGCGTCGACCGAACCGATAGCCCCCTCAAGCGTGATTTCGTAGTAGTCAACCGACAAACCAAAGCCTGGCAGGAAGGTAGGTTGGAATACCGCACCAATACCCCAAGTGTCGGCTTCTTCCGGAGTCAACGCAATGTTGCCGGTACGAATCTCAGTAAACTGAATGCTGGTATTGGCATTGAACGGATCGATCAGCGTATTGGTGCGGCTTCCGCCGCCTTCAAACAGTTCTTGCAGGTTCGGCGCACGAATGTCGCGTGAGCGTGTAGCGCGGAACCGCAGGTCATCGATCGGCGAGTAAGTCACGCCAAGCTTCCAGGTCGTAACGTTGCCTGACGTACTGTAGTCCGTCGCGCGAACCGCACCGTTGACGTCGAGCCCTTCGAGAACCGGCACTACGGTTTCAACATAAGCTTCTGTAACGTCGTATTTGCCGAACGTCGGTTTGAAGTTACCGACGAACCAGCCGGACTGAAATTCTTCAGCAACGGAACCGGAAGCTTCTTCTTCACGGTATTCAATACCAGTCGCAACCGAAACAGGTGCTGTCCATGTGTCGAACACGTCAAAGCGGAAGTTTGCGGCGGCCACTTTCTGAGTGAATGTCTGATTACGCAGCGGGTTGCCGATTACCGCAGCAACTGCGGCGGGATCGGCAACGCCAAGACCGAGGCGGTTCAGCGGAATACAACCATTGCCGGGATCAGCTATGGATGACCGGCAAACAATCTCGTTTGTCACTGGATGAAAAACCGCATCCTGTGCTGCCGCAAGCCGCGCGTTGTTGGTGATGTCTCGCAACATTTCATCGGTGTTGGTTTCGCCGTGCTGCATATAGGCGTCCCAGGTGACTGGCCGTCCAAATGCTTCAAAATTGCCTTCCAGACCGACCAGCAAACGGGTCGATTCCCGCTGGTTGTCGCTCTTGCGCACCGGTAGACCGGCGTTACTTGAGCCAAGCCTGAATTGCGTAATGCCGAGGTCATTCAACTGGGTTCGAACGGACTCCGGAATGAACGCATTGTCAGACTCGATCGGAATGTTGGCCTGATTGAACTGAATGCCGATATAGCCCAGTGAAGCATGCTGATTCCAGGAAGCCTGAGCGAATGCTTCAACATTGTCGGTCAGTTCGTACCTAACCTTGCCGAAAAATCCGCGACGCTCTTCATCGGCATGCAGTGACTGGCGATCGTTTACCTGCACCATTTCCCAATCGCCACCAATCATCCAGGGATCACGGGTTTCACCATACGCGAACTGATTAACCGTTCCATTCTGGCCAAAATAGATACCGCGCAGATCAGTGTTGGTAATAATGCCGCCCGGCGCGGCATTGCTGAGACCGATATTGTTCATCAGCAGGCGTTCCGGTTCACCATTGCCGGCAACGTACGCCGGGTTGTTCATGATGTACCAACCGTCGTTGTTCCATTCACGCGGTACCCCATAGATACCTTCCCGATCGGTGATTTCGACGTCAAACACAGCATGTCCGCGGCCGCCGGCAAATTCTTTGCCGCCGGCAAGATTGAATTTCCAGCGACGGTCGTCGCCGTAGGTGGTCTCACCAGCAACGATTGAGCCCCTGATACCCGTAAGATCATCGTCAAGAATGAAGTTTACGACGCCCGAAACGGCGTCTGAACCGTAGGCCGCCGAAGCACCGCCGGTGACGATCTCCACACCTTTGACCAGGCCCTGTGGGAACGTATTGATGTCGACCGCTCCATCAAGCGCAGAACCGGCCGAGCGCTTGCCATCCAGCAACACCAGGGTACGCGACGCGCCGAATGAACGCAGATTGAGAACGTTCAGGCCTGCGCGCCCGCTACTTGCCGAGGTGTTGCTGTTGGCCGGAGTACTACTGCCGACTACCGAAGGAATCTGGTTGACGAAGTCAGCAACGTTGGTCGGTGCAGTCGCCTGAATCTCGTCTTCACTGATAATCGTCAGCGCAGTCGGTGTTTCGTAACCGTCGCGTACGATACGCGAACCCGTGACGACAACCTCTTCTATGGCGGCCGGCTCGGTACTTCCCGATGCAGCCGCAGTCTGTGCTTGCGCCGACGGGGCAGTCGCGACAGACAGAATTACGAGTAAGGGCCAAACCTCCGATCGATTCCGCTGCTGAGTGGGGTTAAGTTTCTGACGCTCGATCAGATTTCTTGAAACGGATTTGCTTGGCATATTCATTCCAGCTCCGGTGTAGCTAGTGAGTTATTCGTGTTCTGGATACGTTAAGTACTGAGCGACCTTTTTGTCACAGCAGCAACAACGAATCAATGGACGGGAATGAGGAGTGGCCGGAACTGATTTTAACCGAACCAAAATGCGCCCCCACGCCTGCCTCATTACTTCATTAGAGACAAGTCATTCGGTATCGTCAACAAAGCACCGTTTCAAAGACTTTGTTCGCCTATAGCTTGAAGGCATGGAAAATCGGCCGAATTGTCGATGCAAGGTGTTTTGGCACCAAATTTGTGCACCGCAAAAAGTAGGAGTCTCCAGTATCCCGCCGCGTGAGAGCCGATAGCCTTCATAGCCGCACTGTTGGTCTGGAATGCTGGCGCAAAATCCCGAATCGGACTTTATTGCTGATACAACCTCGTGCTGCAAATGCTCGCTGACCTTGCGGATGTTGGTCTATACCTTTGCGTCTATTTTTGTCGTGAACTGCGGAGTTTAGAAATCACGACTGCGACCAGAAGAAATCAAGCATACCCATGAATAAGTATCGGCCCCTCCTGTGAAGCCTGCTGCGTTCTGGTTGAACAATCTTTAAGATCCAGGCCTTTTTCGCTGAACCGGCGGGCACTATATACCGGCAAACCGGATCGCATTCCCACTTTGACTGCCGAAGAGGCCAGCCTTGTCGCGACTTTTCGTCACTCCCGATGCCACTGTCCCGACTAAACCGTCGCCGCCGCAACAGCATGCCAACCCTGGCGCCTTTGGGCGGCAATAGTCACCGAACGGCGGGTCATTGCTTGCGGGACCACTTGTGGATTGCATGGTACGCGGATTGGCATGTATTCAAGCTGGAAAGCACCTCAGGAAACGCGGCCAAAGGAGAGGCTGAATCGACTCATTTTGAGAGAAAAGCCGCGCCCATCGCTGTCGGGGGTTATCTCCATACCACTGGACTTATAGCTTCCCGCGTCCGTAGGCTCCAATGTCATCGTTTCCCGGATGCTTTCGTCGGGCGCCAGAATCGAAAGGTTGAGATTTCCATCAGAATTCATTTCGACAAGATAAGTGACGTTCAGACTCTCCGAGCGATAACGCCCATTGATCGCAGCCGCTTCGACGGAGCGTTCACTTGCTGGCGGCAGCCCTTTTTCGAGAGCGAGAATAATTTGATCTACGTGATAAAGCGGATTGATTTCACCCCGGTTACACAGCATTGCGATTCCAATTCGGCTCTCCGAATGACGCGCATAGTACGTCTTGAATCCGCTTGCTCCCCCGCTATGGCCAATCCAATGAGGACCGACCAGCAAGCCATTTGCATAGTAAATCCCATTGGGACTTGCGACCTTAACGCCACTATTGAAGGTACTGAGCTGGGTCATCAGCCGCAGCAATTCGGGCGTCCACACCTTTTGCCCTTGATCCAGATCGTAGTCCCATTTCGCAAGATCATTAACGGTCGTTATCAAGCCTCCCGATCCGCCAAACAACGGATACTCGTTTGATTGCTTGATCTTGCCATCCTTGACTACATATCCAAGCGCAAGATTCGGATCCGCCGCAGGACTTCCGTCAAGGACGAAACTGCGAGTCATCCCCGTAGGCGCCAGGACGTACTGTTCAACGTATTCGCCAAACGGCTGCTCCGCGACCCGCGCAACGATCTCCGCCAATAACAGATAACCGCCGTTGCTATACGCATAGCGGGTACCGGGATCAAAGTTGGTCTGCTCCTGATCCATGGTCAACTGCAGTGCATGAGATCGCGATGACCTGGATGCGTAATCGTAGCCTGCGGCCCTAAGCAAATTGAGCGAATCGCGAATACCACTCGTGTGGTTCAGCAACATTTGAACTGTGACTGGTCGCTGATATTGCGGCATTTCGGGCAGATACTTGCGTATGTCATCACTGAGCTTCAGTTTCCCCTGGATAACAAGCTGCATAACCGCAACCGCGGTGAACTGCTTCGAGACCGACGCTGCATAGAATTGAGTATCGGCGTTTATAGGCCGCTTGCCAGCCACATCGGCCAAGCCGACAAAGTCGGAAGTGACAACCTTGCCATTGCTGAACACGCCTACCGCACAACCCGGAAAGGAATCATCGATCGACTCGGGGAGCGCAGCCCTTATTCGCTCCTCAGCCTCTGTTTGCGAAAATGCCAATCCAGCAACAGCCACAATTGTGAGCAATGGAAGATTTAAAGCACGTCGTCCCATGAAAACAATCTCCTTATGATATCGAGTGTCGGTGCACGTACGGACGCAGGCGATGCGTGTTTCACCCTAAGCTAATTCGTTCTGACGCAGCAGTGGTCGGCTACCTGCAAAGATCAGGCTTCGGTACTTGCCTTATCGAGCATTCAAACAGGAATACAATTTCTTTCTCTGTCGCAAGTTACGCGTGCACTCACGTTAAGAGAGCAGCCCGCAGCGTTGCTGCGGGCTGCTTGTCCAGCTCAGAATCGAGCTCGCACTCCGACGTTGTAGAGTCGGCCAATCGTGTCATAGAGCGCGCGTGTGGTTCCGTGGCCACCCACACCCGTGATTGGTGGGTCTTGGTCCAGCAAATTGCGGATGCTGCCGTACAAGACAATGGAGCTATCGTCCCCTGATCTGAGCGGGTATTCACCGGAGATATCCAGGTACCAGACTCCGTCGACGCGCAGGTCTGCCAGATCTTTCGTTGTATAGTTTGGATTGATCAATCCGCCGCCGACATATCGCGCCGCAGTACTGATCATTGCGTCGTTTTGGCTGTAGGTAAGCCTCAGATTTGACTTCCAGGTTGGATTGCCACCAACCGCCGCGATGGTCGGTTGATGCACCGCATCATCCAGCTTGCTAACGGTCAATGGGTCTTCAATTTTTGCCTCATGGATGTACGACACAAGACTTCGGACGTCAAGATCGCCGGACCACAACGAAGTGGTATAAGCGAGCTCAAGATCGACACCGCTTATCGATACCTCCTGGAAGTTCACAGGACCATTGCGTACGCTTTCGATTCGTTCACCGGGGCTGGGACGATTAATTGACGCGCAAAGGTTGGGCGAGCCGTTATAGCACTCTGCAACAATGGTTGCCGGCGTCAAACCAATTATTGCGTCTTCGATCTTGATGTCATAGTAATCGAGCGAAGCGCTGATACCAGCAAGAGATTCCGGCGTGAACACGATACCCGCTGTGATCGTGTCAGCCTCTTCCGGCGTCAGCTCCGGGTTACCCACGTTGAGCGCCGTCACTGTATACGATTCTTCCCGAACAGGATCGTAAGCTGAAAGAAGACTGGTCGAACCGGCCGCAAAAAGTTCATCCAGACCTGGCGCCCGGATGTCCCGCGAGCGGGTTGCGCGCAATCGAACCGAATCGTTAATCGTGTAATTCAACCCGGTTTTCCAGGTATTGACCGGGCCGGACGTGCTGTAGTCGGTTCGACGACCTGACAGGTTCAGACTTAAGTCTCGAGCCCAACTAGTGTCAGCGGCCAGAGGAATATTGACTTCACTGAACGCTTCCTTAACCGTCACCTTGCCGGAATACGGAATCGCGCCACCGAAACGGAAGCCAAACTGCTGTGATATTGCATCTGAGGTGATGTCTGCGCTGAACTCCCGGTGCTCAAGGCCGAACGCGAAGTCCACGGGCCCCGCCCAGGTGGAAAAGACTTCGCCCATAACCGTGCCTGCGAGGACATTTTGTTTGAGCAGCGTTTGCCGCCAACCGTTACCCGTTACGTAATTGAGCGCGGACTGGGTTGCCCGCCCCTCACCGATCAAATTGATCGGAATGCACCCGTTGGTAGGGTCCGTTAGCGTTGAGCGACAGACTATTGTACCGGTGGAGGGATCGAGGACTGCATCGAGTGCGAGATTGAAATTGGCTGTGATGCGCGAATCCAGGTTTGCTCGGTCAACGGTCGTCCTGCCGTTGCTGTAGTACACATTCCAACCCCATGTGCCACCGAAGTCACCTTCTGCCCCAACGACTGCCTGAATCGTTTCGTTACTGATGTCGAGAGTTTCACGAGCATTGTCTTCGATCGCCCGGCCCAGGCGGAAACTCGGAATATTCTCAGCAATCATCACATTACGAATTGACTCCGGGACGAATGGATTGTCCTGCATTATCGTAAGCTGCTCCGATACAGAGATATTCGGGTAATTCGCTTCTGCGAGCGCATAGCTGAGTTCGGCAAACAACTCCACCTTGTCCGTCGCCTCGAATGTCAGACGTCCGAAGAACGACTGACGTTCATAAGGATTGGACCCGTTGCTTTTGCCAGCGCCATACCTGCCGCCACCGCCGACCATACTCGACGATGACACTAGTGTTCCGTATTCGAAGGGAACCGGACTTCCATCGGGCGTAAACTGTATCCCTGTCAAGAGGCTGGGACTGGTGATAACCCCCCCGTCACTTGCGTTCGAGTTTCTGATATTCGAGACCATTAACAAGCGTGGCTCGTCGTTGGTCGGCGTATAAGCAGGATTCGATATGAGTCCTGCGCCTTCCGCCCAAGGCCTGTCGCCGATAAACTCGATTCCTTCATTCTCAAAGATTTCGCCCGCCAGAGTTAGACCTACCCGGCCATCGAGGAAGTCAGTTCCAAAGGCCAGCGACGTGAGATATCCACCGTAGTCATTGTAATCTGATATGCCGGCCTGGATTTTTCCCTTTACGCCTCTGAAATCGTCGTCCATAAGGAAGTTCACCACTCCGGCTACAGCATCCGCGCCGTAGGTTGCCGAGGCACCGCCGGTGACAACGTCAACGCCGCGAATCAGGACTTGCGGCAACGTCGAGGAATTTACTGCACCGGACGCGAGAGTGGGCACATACCGCCGGCCGTCCACCAAGGTCAGTGTTCGAGCGAAACCTATGCCGCGTAAGTCGAAATAACTTCCGGCCGCATACGTCGAATTATTGCTTGCCGCTGCAGGATTGAGCGAATCGCGAACTGCCGGAAGTTGGCGAATGACGATTGCGATGTCCTGACCGCCGATACGTTGAATATCCTCTTCACCGATCGAAGTGACCGGTGTCGGTGTATCAAATCCACTGCGCGACAATAATGATCCGGTTACAACAATCATCTCGATTGCATCATCGTCGCCTTCCAGATCGGCTTCAGCATTCGGGTTTTCCTGAGCCCATAGAGACTGGCAAGCAATGGCAGTCGTAATCACCAGCAATAGAGTATTTGCAGAGTTGCGAACGAACTTGGTGCTCATAAGATCTCCTCTTCAACTAATTTGAGCGATTATTAGATTTCGATTGGCGGTGAGTGGGTCAGTGAAAGCTAAAATGCTCTCACTCAGTTCTCCAAAGTAAGCTGAATTCAGTAATGTCCGTTTAGCAATGAATCGTCTGCCGACATCGGTCGCCTGGTATGGTGGATCACAGGGCCACCCCAGATCGCGACAAAGACTCACAAAGAATCTGAACAAGAAGCCGACACAAAACGCAGCAATGCCGGTGCGATGCATTCGAACTGTCACAACAAACGGGTCATACAGGCGAGCCCCAGTAAAGCGAATAAGAAAACCTTCAAGAGATAGCGCATTATTTCGCGCGCAGCCCGATGCTGCGATCGGTCACGTCTCGACGTTACGAAATAGAACCGCCCAATTCTCAAGTGCTGTTTCATAGTGAACAGAAGCTAGTCTAATTTTTTCTCCAAGGAGCAAGTTAGAAGCTTCTCGTTGCGCGCGAGATGCATTTGATTCAAGGAGTCTAGTTGCCCGATCACGATTTAACTAACCAATAGTTGTTGCCAACCCATAACCTCTATGCATACCCAGTTCGCCGTATACAAAGTGCAACTGCACGTCATTCTCAACTTACTGGCGGGATGTGACCGGTGTTATTTTTTTGAAGCTGACATGCATTCCTACTTCGTAGTGTTCGATTTTCCCGGCTTGCGTAAATTTTCTAAACTGCGGCAACGATTCGAACTCGCGAGCAGGTAGCACTTCATGGGGGTTCGTGCACTCGAAGCGTTGGCTGTACGCCTTCCGGTTCGCATTTATCCAGCTGTAGGTCACCCAAGCTAATGCTGTATATTTCGCGCAGTTCTGTCTTTACCTGCGAGATAGATTCCGAACCATTGTCGACGCATATAGTCTTTTTCTCGCTGCGGAACTTTCGTAGGCAAGGTCTGCACATTTTTCCTATGTGATAACTCGGTTTCTGCCGCACTTTAGCAATACAAGGCTGCCGTATTCAGACACCCGCGCTTTGCTTTCGGTTGCAGTAGATTGGAACGCTGGTGACTTGACTGCGGCAAGATTCTTTGATCTTCCTGCGGGCATGGGTTTTACCCCAGTACAACGGACCGTTAATTTCGATTCTTATAATGCACGGAACTTCTCCCGTTGGTATCGGCTCGGATAAGTGCAAAAAGCCAGCCGAAGATGTCCGCTCCTGCATTCGCACGCGAGGCGTATGGACGACGACTGACGCGTTCGCGTTTCAGCATGCAGAAGAAGGTTTCACATGGAATACTCTACAGGTCGTCCACGTGCCTTAGACTGTCCATGCGATCCTGGCTCGCTGTCTCACCCGCGGCGCGCAGCTCGTCCCCAATTCGCCCCACTCCAAGGATGTTTCGGCTCCCTTCTTGGACTACACAGTTGCGGACCAACAAGCGTTGCGCTGCTTCGCTTGCCGGCCTTCGTCAAATCTGGCTGGACCGCCAGTTCAGCGGCTCCCTGCCTAAGCCCCACTGGGTATATTCATTGTGATGAAATGACGCACCTCCAGGACCATGGCGCGCATCAAATAACAGGTATAAACGTTATCTATGAGAGTCGCAGACATTTGCACTTTCATTCTGTATAAACACCGGCACTATAGTCATTTGCCGTCAACTGACTGGAAACAGAAGCAAACTTATGATCTCGTCTCCCTATCTGCTTTACCTTGGCAGTGCCACGGATGATCTGTCCGTTAAAACAGCCATAGGCGTTGCCGCATGGCGGCCGGAACTCTGCATCGGCGAGTTTCAATCGGAAGGCTGTACCGTTACGCTCAACCTGCCGCGCATGGACTTTGAGCAGGCTGCCGCTGCTGGTGTGCAAACGGTAGTACTGGGCGTCACCAACGCTGGCGGCGTCATGAACCCGCAGCTGATCGAGCACATACTTGAAGCTATCAGAGCTGGATTAAATGTTGCGTCCGGCCTGCATCAACGCCTGCGTACACACCCGACAATCGCCAAGGAAGCGGCATTGAAAGGTGTCGAACTGCACGACCTGCGCCACCCGCCCGAGGACCTGGGTGTGGGCACGGGCGTACCGCGCCGCGGCCTGCGCATGCTTACGGTCGGATCCGATTGTTCGGTCGGCAAAATGTACGCAACGCTTGCGATTGAACGCGAAATGCACAGTCGCAACATTAAGGCCAACTTCAGGGCAACGGGGCAGACCGGCATCCTGATCGCACAGTCCGGCATTGCCGTTGACGCTGTCGTTGCCGATTTTATATCCGGCGCAGCGGAACGGCTCTCGCCAGCGCGCGATGACGATGGCTGGGACCTGATTGAGGGTCAGGGTTCATTGTTTCATCCGTCGTTTGCCGGAGTGTCCTTGGGGCTTCTGCACGGCTCACAGCCCGACGCGATAGTGCTGTGTCACGCGCCCGAGCGCCCGCACATGCGTGGCATCGCCAGTCGTGCTCTCCCGAGCTTACAAGATTGCCTGAATGCCAATCTCGAAGCGGGTCGCCTGACCAACCCCGACATCGTAGCGGCTGGTGTGGCCGTGAATACGTCGCGGCTCGACCCGGAACAACGGCAGCGTTGCTTTGATTCGATAGAAGACCTGTTGAACCTACCGTGCGAAGATCCGGTGGCAACGGGCGTTAAGAAAATTACGGATAACCTGATTAAATGCGTCGACAAATCCAAAGCAGCGTAGAACGTTGGCCGCTGGCGCGGCTGTTTCGAATTTCGCGAGGCGTTCGCGACGCTGCCGAACTGATATCGGTAGTAATCTCCGATGCAGGCGCAACGGGCCGCGGCGAATCCGCACCCTACCCGCGTTACGGTGAAACCGGCGAGTCGGTACAGGCGCAGATCGCAAGCGTCTATGACGCTGTCGCGAATGGCCTGACGCGCACGGAACTCGCCAACTTGTTGCCGCCGGGTGCCGCTCGCAATGCCGTGGACTGCGCGTTGTGGGATCTGGAAAGCGCCCTCTCCGGAACGTCTGTCGCTACCACGCTTGGGCAGCCAGCCTTGGCACCACTGGTGACCGCGATTACTATCGGCCTTGATACGCCGGAGAAGATGGCTGCCGAAACCGCACTGGTAGCAACGTCACCGCTGCTAAAGATAAAAGTCGATGCAAGCGCACCGGCGGATTGCCTGCGCGCCGTTCGGGCCGCTGCGCCTGACGCGAAGTTAATCGTGGACCCTAACGAAAGCTGGGATATCGGCTTGCTTAGCGAGTTGCAGCCACTCCTGAAAGAGCTGCGGGTCGACTTTGTCGAACAACCGCTGCCGGCCGATAACGATGCCAGCCTCGCGGACCTTGACGCACTCGTTCCCAACTGCGCCGATGAGTCTTGTCATACGTCAGCGGATCTCGATCGCCTGGTTGGTGTTTACGATATCGTCAATATCAAGCTGGACAAAACCGGCGGCTTGACGGAAGCGGTCCGCACACTGCAAGCAGCCCGCGAACGTGACTTCGGCGTCATGGTCGGCTGCATGATCTGCACGTCACTGTCCATTGCACCCGCTTACTACATCGCCGCACAAGCCGACTACGTAGACCTCGATGGTCCTCTGTGGATGAAAGAAGACCGGCCAAATGGCGTTACCGCCGACAACGGCATGCTGTCGCCGGTTGGACGCGGATTCTGGGGCAATCGCTAGGGTGATCCTTTGGAGCAACACCGAACGATCTGACACTTGCTGCTTGCGTATTTGGCAACTATGTCGAAGTCCCCAAGATCCGTAACACGAAATCGGCAGCGCGCCGATTCGGGTTACGGACATGCTCTAGCCAGCGGGTTGATCACCAGCCTGTAGTTCAGCATGCAGCAAAACCGTAGGGAAGTCCTGGTATGCGACCGGGCGGAGCCAGCGGTCAATTGCGAGGGTGCCCACCGATGTGGTTCGTACGTCCGTGCTCGCAGGAAATGGCCCGCCATGTATCATGGCCGCACCAACTTCAACGCCGGTTGGGAAGCCGTTGCAAAGCAATCGGCCCGCTTTCTCTTCGAGAATGATGGTTAACTCACGTGCGAGTTCAAAGTCAGCGCTCTCAAGATGCAACGTCGCTGTCAACTGCCCTTCCAGAGCTTCGGCAATCGCTTTCATTTCCGCCACGTCTTTGCATTCCACCATTATCCCGGCCGCACCAAATACTTCATGCTGCAACGAAGGAAAGTGTGGTCGGCTGGTCGATCGACCAGCGCATGAAAAAAGCGCTGGTAATCCGGGCCTTGATGATGGCGATCAATCTAAGAAGACCGCCGGCGGCCTGATCCATCATTCCGACCGCGGCAGCCAGTACGCCAGTTACGATTATCAGAAACTACTCAAGCAGCACAAAATGATTTGCAGCATGAGTCGCAAAGGCAATTGCTGAGATAATGCGCCGGTGGAACGATTCTTCAGCAGCCTGAAACGCGAATGGACCAGTGATCGCTGGTACCAAACTCGTCAGGAAGCGGTCGCTGATGTGCGAGAATATGTGGCGGTTTATTACAACTCCAGGCGCCTGCACTCGACGCTCGGATAAACGACGCCAATGAATTACGCAAAGTGCCTTAACAAAGTGTCCGGAATTTGTTGACCACTACATTTACAGTCGAACTAATATTTCGCGACAGCGTCACTCGCAGGGAATGTCGCCATCAGACGATAGTCCAATGCGTCGTACGTTGACGCCCTCGCCTTGCTTGGACTGCGGCTTTTCACCCGCAACATATCTGTTGCACCCATCGTGTCTGTCTGCACTTCCTTATCCCTAGATATTCCGTTTGGGTCTGATGTAGCCCTTATCATATTTGTCTCCCATATTTTCGCAGAATAGATCGATTTACTGATGAAACTGCTTCTGAGCCTCCGGTTGATTCGTCACGTCTACGACACTCAATCGAAGCTGTCGGCCGCCCGGTACTTGCCAATTGATGGTCTGGCCGACTGACATACCCAATAGCGCACTACCAACCGGCGCGATGACCGACACGGTCCCAGGAGTTCCTGCGTTACTCGGATACACAAGGGTCATCTGATAGGACGTATTCGTCCGCTCGTTCACGAATTTCGCAGTCGAATTCATCGTGATGATATCCGGCCCGATGTCACCCGGCTCGACAACATTTGATCGAGTAAGCTCTTCACGCAACATTCCGGCCCCCGGCAGTGCACGAATCGAATCAGTCTCGAGCAGACATTCCAGCCTTTCGAGGTCTGTCCGCGTAATTGTAATTGGCGTCGTTTCCATTGGTCGCAAACCTCTTAATAGAAATATTTTTACAGAATAGACGGGCGACGACATTGCACGCCGTGGCATTGAATGCTGTCAAACCGAGACAATGCGGGATTAACTCTGTTAGTACTATCAGGAGTAGCGCTTAGCATGCTGTGGTCAGCACGTAGTAGCGCTCAACGTCGCTCAGTCCTCGTATCCACCCTACTCGAGGGCGATCTTGATACGAATCAGTTCAGCCAACGAACGCACACCGAGCTTTTTCATCAGATTCGCCCGATGAACCTCCACGGTGCGCTCGCTGATGCCAAGGTCGAAACCGATCACCTTATTCATGGTGCCCTCGGCAGCACCGTTAAATACTGCTTTCTCACGCTCAGTTAGCAAACTGACCCGCGCCAACAGCTCCTGTTGATCTATGGCCCTCTTGCGACGGACTGACTCGATATCAAGCGCCTCATTAACACGGTCCAGCAATTCCTGCTCTCGGAAGGGCTTACGAATAAAATCCAATGCGCCGCGCCGCATAGCCTCAACGGCCATCGGAATATCGCCGTGACCGGTCACGAAGATTATTGGCAAGTTTGATTCCCTCTCGTTAAGAATCTCCTGCAGTTCGAGTCCGGATACGCGTGGCATACGAATATCCAAAATCAGGCAGCCGCGCATATCGTCCGTGTAGTGCTCAAGAAACTCCATCGCCGACGAAAATGTCTGAAAAGTCTGATCAACCGCTTCCAGCAAAGCGCTCAAGCCGTCCCGTATTCCTTCGTCGTCGTCAACGACATAAACTGTAGGTACCCTACTCACCTTGATCACCAGTAGCGGCGACCGGCAAGATCATCGAAAAAGTTGCGCCACCTTCCTCATTGTTGCGGAACATCAGTTGACCTCCATGTGCCACTACAATTGCTTTACTAATCGGCAAGCCCATGCCGAGCCCAGTTACCTTACTGGTTGAAAAAGATTCGAAAATTTTGTCTGCTATGTCGCTCGAAACACCGCAGCCGCTGTCTATTACATCCACCTGGAGAAAGCTGCTGGCGCTTTGCTGTGTCACAAGCTGAATAGTCCTGCCATTTCCGAAGTGAATCGACCTCATCGCGTCCAAACCATTGCGCAACAAATTGAGAATGACCTGCTGAATCTGCACAGTATCAACTTGGACGTGCGGTAGATCTTGACCAGACGTCACTTCGATAGCAACATTATTTGCTTGCGCATCAATTTCTGCCAACTCAACAACGCCTCCAACCAATACATTCAAGTCCACTAACTGTCGCGCGCGTTCCTGACTACGTGCCATGTCCTGCATTCGCTCAACAATCGCACCGGCGCGGTGAGCATGTTTGCTCAGCTTATCGAATACTCCGGTCAGCTTGGCGTAGTCGCCTGCTTCCAGCAGGAGCCGACCGGCCTGAGCAAACAGCGATATTGCTGCCAGCGGCTGATTAATTTCATGCGCAATTCCCGTCGCCATCTCGCCCAGCGTATGCAAACGGTCTGCATGAGCAAGTTGCTCTCGCTGCCGCCGAAGCTCCGGTCGGATCTTCTCTTCGTACCAGGCTTCCGAGCGCGCGAGCGCCCGGACCGCAGTTTTCAACGGCGTAATGTCATCAATGTAGCCTTCAATAGCCTCGACTGTGCCATCGCTGCCGTAAATGCCAGTGCCTTGCTCTCTAACCCACTTTTGCCGGCCACTCTTATCGGTAATCCGGTACTGAACGTCGAATTGCTCACCGGCAACCAACGCAGTATTCACAGTCACCCTTGTGACATGGAGGTCATCAGGCAGGATGAAGCTCGACCAGCCAAGCTGGCTGCTCTCAATAAACTCCGCCTTGTAGCCGGTCAACGCTTCGCAACCTGCACTTACGAATTTCATCGTCCACGGCAAATCATTGGCGCATCGGTAAACCATGCCCGGTAGATTATTTAACAAGGATTCGTTGATTCGATAACGAGCGGTCAGGCGACCGTTGTTGTTGCTGTATTCAGCCATATTCAAGCTACCGAAGGGTAAGAGTGCACAAAGTATTCTCGCACATGAATGACCAGCATCAACTACGGGTTACCCACAATCTGGGGTCGGCTACTCCCCATCGCTATGGTCAGGACACTGCACGATACTAGCTACAGCTAGGCAAGCACCCGCTTGCGTCAGAATAGCTTCAACCGGAGGTATTGAAGCCGTGAGATTTGCCAATATTCTATTACTGCTCGATTCTACCAATGGTCATATGCGCGCGTTGGACCGCGCTGCCGCACTCGCCAGAAACGAGGGTGCAGCATTAACCGTTTGTGGCGTGGTTAATTCGGTGCCCACAGACTACATTCGAAATATGATGGTCGTCACGTTCCGAGAACTAACAGACATCGCTGTTGAAATTGAACGCGAGCGATTGAAAAAACTGGTCAAAACGCTCGACGCCAAAGACTTATCGATCTCGATCAAGGTGCTCGTTGGCAGACCTCACAGCGTAGTTTCGCGCGCAGCTCGGCTAAACGGGCATGACTTGATCATCAAGTCCACCTGTGGTCGACGCACGCTACGGTCGCTTGCCGCTCATCGGGAGGACAGAGACCTCTTGCGATTCAGCCCATGCCCAGTCTGGCTCGTTAGTTCGGCAGATGGTTTCGACCAGGGCTGCATCCTTGCCGCTATAGGCATGCCGGACCGTGGCCCCCTCTTGACTGAACTGGATAGTTACATCTTGGCAAAAGCCGCCGCCATCGCACTCGCCGAATTTCGCGAACTGCATGTAGTGCACGCTTGGCAGCTGAGCCATGAAGGTCACATGCGATCTTTTGGTACAAAAGCAGCCAATCTCGAAGTTGATCGGATGATTGCCCGCGAAGCTGCCCTGCGTACTAACGGCCTCCGACGTGCTATTGAAGCAACAACGTCCGAGTCGGCGCGCATTGCGACAGACTTTCTTGCACCGCATCTGCATATCATTAAAGGCCACACCGAGAACGTTGTACCGGAACTTGCTGATAGACTGGGCGCCGGATTGATTGTCATGGGCACTGCCGCTCGAACCGGCCTCTCGGGACTGTGGATTGGCAATACCGCCGAGAAAGTACTGTCAAGATCCGATCGTTCGTTCCTGATAGTGAAAGCGCCCGAACGAGCACAACTCCCGACTCCCAAAATGAACGAATTTGAGAAGCAAGACTCATGCACTTACAACGTTTCGTAGGCATCTAAACCGTACATTTTAAAGGCAGCCGGCAACCCGGCTGCCTACTCGTTCAATCAACCGCAAACCGCGACTCAAATCTCCAACATGAACACTAACGATCGAGGCCGCACAATCAATTGACACGCTTGATCGTGGTGACTTTCCTACCTGCCGATGCAAAAATCATCGGGTTGCGGGAGTGGCGCGAATAATCCGATCGGCCAACCAGTGAGCTGCTTCTTGAAAGGCAGCCGCCGATGAACCCTCATGACATGCAGCCCGGTGTTCCGTTGCCTCGCGATAAACGCGACACCCGTTGCTGCGAGCTCCATATTGACCGGAATGTCGACATTGGGGCATGCCGAGATCATTAATTGCGCTTCTACCTCCGTCTCTGGCGAATTGAACTCTCTGCTTTTCGTTCATCGGCTTATCCCCCTGTTCAGATACACGCACACTAACTTCACCCACAATACGTACGCGTCTGACAATGACACTCATGCCTGCCGCCCTAGTCTTCAACCAGAAACCAGCGAAGAAATCAATGGGGAAACCGATTTAGCGCTACGAGAATCGACTTACCGCAATGCATCAAGATGACGGCTCCGTGGTGAAACCAAGCCGGGAACCAAGCAGGTTACCATCAAGAGTGAAACCGGTCGGGATTACGTTCTATAAATTTATCTATCCACGCGTCGATAAATGACGGCCTATCCCGTTTCATATACCACCAACCCAACAGGCTGATCAGCATCGCGCCTACCGTATTGACAATCATATCCCACATCGTATCTGTCAGCCCCGACAGATCACCGAACATAGGTTTTTGCATGCGCGTTGCGAAAATTGAATCCATAGAAAACTCGAAAATCTCCCAGAGAGAACCAACAGCTACAGCAAACATAAACGCGAAAAACGCCATGAAATGCGGAGTCATCGACAATGCAATTTTCTTGCTTTCGTTAAGCACGTAGATCAGCAGAAAACCCAGAATACCCATCAACAACCCGGAGGTGCTGTGCAATGCGATGTCCCACCACCAGATTCGCTCGTAGTAACTTCGGACTTCGCCAAGGAACAGCGCGGAGAAAACGAAGACCAATGCGAGTATCTGAAACTCTGCTGGAATCTGCACACCCAGCCGGTCACTGAATACGGTAACGAACAAGATCAAGGTCGCGATGGTCAGAATCAGAAACGCACTCAACCACTGCGCCTCAGCAACGACGACGATGAAATCTATCGTCATAAGCGCAACGATAATGACAACTATCCACCGTTTGATCCTTGTTGCTGAGTCCTGCTTTTCAGGCATCGTAACCTCGCCTCGTCGTTAATTATGTATCTTGTTTTCTGCCGGACGGGGCAGAAGCCTGGCTGGCTCGAGAATATCCGATTCTGGGGTCGTTCGGATACAGATGAGATTGGTGCAGTCGGCAACACTGCGGCGCCTATCCCGCAATGGATCCGACATACTTCCGCGATATTGCGATTCAGATTTGGACCGCGGCAGCCATCTCAGCGCCAGACCCCGAATAGTTCTCCCGGGATTTTTTCGTTGTAATCTGAACTCAGACAATATTGTGTCGGAGAAGTACGATGGTCAGGGCCGGATCGCGAGCGACTGCAGCACGTCTGTAGGAGCAATAAAATACCGGACCGGATAACTACAGCGCCAGCAGTTCAGCTGCTGACGCCCTCAGGGAGTGGATTGTCATGATTTCAGTGGCCCAGACGCGAACAGTGATGTGGGCAGTCATCCTCGGTTTCATCGCCCTCGGCGGCGGTAACCCGGCGAGCGCTGCCAACGGCAAGCATTTGGGCGAACGGCCGAAAATCGGTCTCGCGCTCAGCGGTGGTGGCGCACGCGGCGCGGCGCATATCGGCGTTATCCGGTTTCTGGAAGAACAACAGGTGCCGATAGACTTCATCGCAGGGACCAGTGTAGGTGCCGTTGTCGGTGGTTTCTATGCCGCTGGTATGACGCCCTCTGAAATCGAGGAAGAGCTGGACGATATCGATTGGACCGACGTCTTCATCGATCAGTCTTCCCGTACGCACCGCACCTTTCGGCGTAAACGTGATGATGATCTGTACCTGATCAAGCACAAACCCGGGTTCAACGATGGCAAGCTGACTTTTGCAATGGGCCTTGTGCAGGGGCAGAAAATTGCGCGAACCCTGTCACGGGCGCTGATCGACGTTGCTTCCATCACGAAATTCGATGATCTCACGATCCCGTTTCGCGCTGTCGCCAGCGACATCGTCACGGGCAACGCCGTGGTACTTGACTCTGGCAACCTTGCGGAAGCGATCCGTGCCAGCATGTCGATTCCCACTGTCATCACGCCGGTGGAAATCAACGGCCAACTGCTGGTCGATGGTGGGGTCGCCAACAACCTGCCGGTCGATGTCGTTCGGGCAATGGGCGCGGACATAGTCATCGCAGTCGATATCAGTACACCACTGGCTGAGAGATCCGCCATCGATTCGGTTCTCGCTGTCACCAAACAACTCACGGGACTGCTCACCCGCAGAAACGTGGAGGAACAGATCGAGTCGCTGGATTCCAGCGACATACTTATCGTGCCCTCGCTCACTGATATCGCCACTGCAGATTTCGCCGACTATGCACTGGCGATTCCGTCCGGCTGGCAGGCGGCTGACGAACAGCGCGATCGCATTCGGCCCTTATCCCTCAGTGACGACGACTATCGCGACTACCGCGCCGGACGGCACTCGCCGGACGATAAAATGCCGGTGATCAATCGAGTCGAGCTTGTGAATCGTTCAGCCGTTTCCGATGACTACATTCGTGCGCGGTTAGGCACACTTGAGTCGGGGCAACCGCTTGACATAGGCGAGCTGGAGTCCCGTATCAGCGATGTCTATGGCACGGACCTGTTTCAGACGGTGCAGTACAGCGTGGACAAGAATGGCACCGACACCTCGCTGGAAATAACCGTCGATGATCGCAGCTGGGGCCCTGCGTATCTGCAGCTCGGCGCGGAGTACGACTCCAATACCAATGGTGAGAATCTTTTCAATCTGGCAGGCAGTTACATCAGTACCGCAATAAACCCGAGTGGCGGCGAGTGGCGTACCGGATTGCAGATAGGCAGTGAACCGGCCATATTCACTGAGTTTCACCAGCCGCTTGGCGATAGTCTCATGTATTTCGTGAACCCAAGCATCGGCTACCGGGAGAGAATTTTCAGCGTTGTTCGGGATGAAGACGTTATTGCGTCGCTGGACGTGAAAGAGACCATCGCTGAACTCGCTGCCGGCCGGGAGCTAGGTACCTGGGGCGAGGTTCGTGCGGGCGTGCGTTACGGCAGTGGCGAGTCAAGCGTTCGTATCGGTGATCCGGGCTTGATCGACTATTCGTTCAAACGGGCCGAAACCTATTTGCGCTTTTCACTGGATGAACTCGACAGTCTCAACTTTCCACGAACGGGCACGTCCGCGACGGTCGAATGGCTCGGCTCGCACAAGGGACTCGGTGCCGATACGTCGTTCGATCAGTTACGAGTGTCGGCTGGCGCTGCAATCACGCGCGGTGCCAACACACTGCTGGCGGTTGCACGCTACAAGACAACGATGAGCGGTAATGCACCGTTGCAAAACGTTTACGCGCTCGGTGGCTTCGGTCAACTTTCCGGGCTCTCCGCTGATGAAAGGCGGGGGCAGCACTCGACTCTCGGTGTATTGGCCGCGTATCGGCACCTGAATCGAGATGCTACCCTGCCCATTTACGCGGGGGTGACTTTGGAGCACGGCAATGTGTGGGCATCGCGCCGGGACATTTCCTTCAAAGACAGCCTGTTTGCCGGTTCGGTTTGGCTCGGCGCGGACACGTTTTTCGGCCCAGCCTACCTCGCCTACGGTCAAGCAGAAGGCGGGCGTCGTGGCTGGTATTTTTTCCTGGGTCAGCCGTTCTGAGGTGCCGAAAGACCAGACTCCCAAATCATGCACGAACGACAGGACGTACGAACTATCTTGAACCGAACAACAAACACAGTGGCAAGCATACGATTCCACCTGATCCTGGTGGCAATACTGGCCTTTCCACTCATCTCCGGCTGTCAGAATCTGAAGCCACTGCCTGACGGTCTATCGTTGCAAGGTGGGGAATTCCCAAGCTCTGAAGTGGCTTTCATCGCTGATACAAGCTGGATCGATGAGAATGGCCAGCGGCAGGTAGAACAAGCGCTCTTTGACGACCTGTTTCGGATCATTGATAAAGCTCAGGAAGTCATCGTTTTGGACATGTTCCTCTACAACGACTTCCAGGGCCCTGTACCGGAAACTACCCGACCGCTTGCTGGCGAGCTGACGAACGCGCTGATCGACAAGAAGAAACAACAACCGGACATGCTGATCGTCGTCATCACTGACCCCGTCAATGAACTCTATGGTGGGTTGCAATCGCCCTATTTCGAGCAACTCGAACAAGCCGGCATTCGGGTGGTGGTCACCGACTTGCGCAAGCTCCATGACAGTAATGCGGTGTATTCTTTTTTCTGGCGGCTTTTGTTCAAACCGTTCGGCAACTCTGCGGCAAACACACTGCCGAACCCCATAGGTGCAGGCTGTGTTTCGATCCGCAGTTACCTTGAACTGCTTAATTTCAAGGCGAATCATCGCAAGGTACTGATTGCTGACCATGGTTCGACCTACGTCGGCTTCGTCTCATCTGCCAATCCGCACGACGGCAGCAGCGCGCATCGAAATGCAGCTATTCGGTTTACAGGAGAGGCAGTTGCCGATCTGTTGCAGTCCGAGAACGCGGTACTCGAACTTTCCGGCCACGCACCGGTGGAGATCGACATCCCGCGTGATCATGTGAACGCCACGACCTCCGTACAGGTAGTCACCGAAGGCAAGATAGAAGACGTGGTCCTTGCAGAAATCAACCGCGCAGCCGTCGGCGACAAGCTGGATTTGATGATGTTTTACCTGTCGGATCGCGAGGTCATCGCAGCCCTGAAGCAAGCACACGAACGCGGTGCAAAGCTGCGATTGCTGCTGGATCCGAACAAAGATGCATTCGGGCGGGAAAAAAACGGGATCCCGAACCGCCCGGTCGCGCATGAACTGACCGCTGCCGGTATTCCCATCCGCTGGTGCAGTTCCATGGGCGAGCAATGCCACAGCAAGATGTTGCTGGCTCAGGACGACACCGGCCGCAACGTGATTGTGACCGGCTCAGCCAACTTCACGCGCCGCAACCTGGATGACTACAATCTGGAAACCGATGTAGTGGTCAGGGGCCACCACTCGGATTCCGTGTTCGTCGCGGCACACGAGTACTTTGAAGAAAGCTGGAAGAATACTGACGACCGAATCTACAGCTTGCCCTACGAACGTTATGAAGATAGGTCGTTCTGGCGACGCCGCCTGTACCGATTCATGGAGTGGAGCGGGATCAGTACCTTTTAGGCTGCTTACGGTCAGGCGAAGCCTTCGATCTCCAACCAGACCCCACTCTCGTTCACCGTATCAGCCCGTCAACACAACGTTACAGCTCCCGCATGCCACCTAGCCTCGCGATCATCTCGGTAACAATGGAAAGGTCGAGCAGGAACTGATCCACCGTTTTGAACTCACCGGCATTGTGCCCGG
Source organism: Woeseia oceani (assembly GCF_001677435.1). Classification (GTDB taxonomy): domain Bacteria; phylum Pseudomonadota; class Gammaproteobacteria; order Steroidobacterales; family Woeseiaceae; genus Woeseia; species Woeseia oceani. The sequence goes on along the minus strand of NZ_CP016268.1, from coordinate 1,022,050 downwards.
TGTACTTCTCGTCTGACCGGGACAAACCAAATTGCACGCCGTTTGGCAGATCGTGAATCGAAGTGCCGCCGGCGGACGAACCGAACTCGCGGGGAATATTCAGATTCTCCACGGCGACGTCCAGCAGTGCATTGACCCAGGCGCCCTCCGGATTGCGGTACATCGGATCACGGGCGCCCGTTTGAAACTCTACGTCGATATCGTTGCTTGCGGCCCACGTCTCGAGCCTGCCTTGCAAATCGCTGACCAGTTCGCCCGGTTGCCGACCGATTGGCAAACGCAGATTTACTGCGGTGCGCAATTGATCATCTTCACTCGAAACAAATGTCTGCGCGGCCGTGAGAGGCCCCATGAACGGGTCGGAATAAGCAATGCCGGCACGCGTCCCGAGGTAGTCCAGGCCCCAGTTCTCAGTGGCGTACCGCGCCGCGTCGGTATAGTGATTTGCTTCGAGGACGCCTTCCGAACGCAGTTTGTCCAACAGGGCGAACATTCTCGACACCGGGTTTATGCCGCTACCCGGGTCGGATGAATGGGCGGACACGCCGATGACATCCAGGCGCACACCGCGCGAATCAACACTTGCACCCACGCTGAAATTGCCGCCGTGTTCCGCGGCGAAACTGTCACCGAGCGGCTTGAGCGTTGTAACCAGCACCTCGGGCGCTGCTGTGCGAATCCACGCAGTCGATTGCGCAGGAATCTGGTTGGTCGCCAGACCACCGGTTACTTCAACCACAGCCGCGCCTTCGGGAGTGGTCGCTCGCGCAGGGAAACTGGCCATGACCACGCCATAGCCCTTTTCGGCGATTACAACCGGGTAGTCCCCGTCCAGGGCAATGTTGTAGTCCGGCACCGGGTTGCTCTCAAAGTACCAGGGTATGGCGTCGCCTCCGGTCTCTTCGCGAGTATCCACCAGCAGGCGGAAGTGGTGCAGGAGTGGCAACTGCTCATCCTGAACTATCCGCATCGCGTAAAGAGTGACCACGATGCCGTTCTTGTCATCCTGCGTGCCGCGTCCGTACATGCGATTGCCAATGCGCGTCACTTTGAACGGGTCGAGCCGTGTGCCGTCATCAAGTACCCAGAGATCGGGATTAACCGGCACCACATCCGCATGAGCATGCAAGCCGATCAATTCACCGCGTGGTTCGCCGAGTGTGACTTCATAGACCTGACCGCCGACATTGCGGAACGCCAGGCCAAAGTCTTTTGCAATGTTTTCAAGCGCTTTGGCAAACCGCTGGAACTCGGGGTTCTCGGTCTGCGGCAGCGATTCGACTTCGAAGGTCGGGATGGCGACCAGTTCAGCCAACATTTGCATCGCCTCATCGCCGTACTTAAGCCGGGCGTAGATGCCGAGCAATCGGTACAGCGTATTGCGCTGCGAGGCCGTCAAGCCCTGCTCGTCGCGGTAGCCATTGCGCAGTGTCTTGATATCGACGCCTTTCCCGACGTCGAGCGTTTCCGCTGCTTGCAGGAACTCATCGAAGCCCGCGTAGGAACCGCCAGAAAGCTCCACGGAAAATGTGTCGGCTACGGACTTGTCCATATCCGCGAACGCAAGGGTGCAACTTGACAGTAGCAAGGCACATGCAACAGCACGCAGTCCCGCTCTCTGCAGGATCGAGTTCCAGCTCATTGATTAGTCTCCAGTGAAATTTTCCGGCGCCGGTAAACTATTACCGCGCGGATCAACGTTGAGCTTCGCACGATTTGCGAGTACGTATCCAGTCCATTCCCTGTCGGGCGGCGTCGCTTAGATCGGCTCAGGCAGCCGTGAGTGCAGGGTCGGACTCAGTCGGAGACCGTGTGGGCTGGTGCTTCATCACCAGCGGCGGCTCGAATGTGCCGGCACGATTCCGCTGCGTCTGAGCGAAATCGTGCCGCTCGTGCTCTTCATTGTCTTCTTGGATTTGCCGTCTTAGTGGTTCAGGTACGGCTAAACGACCATGTATCCGAACTGTCGGTGACCAATCTACCGGTTCACGTACGTAATCCGCAACCTTCAAAAGCCGTCCGGATCGCAGCTTTCTCAGCATCGGTTAACTCGAGCATTGGTGGTCGGACATGCCCGCCAACCTGCCCAAGCAGTTCCTGCCAATACTTGCCAAACGCTTGCGGCTTATCCGCCGGTCTCGACTTCGATACAGCCTCACGAACTGGATTAAGGCTATCGCGCACGCGTCGAGCCTCGTCGAACTTACCTGCAAATGCCAGACGCGTATACTCATCCATACGTTTGTCGTTCTTCGTCTGATAATGGTATGGCGGTGAGGAACATAAATAGAGCTGCCATCCCAGCTCTTCGATGTTGTCGAGCCATTCATCCTCTGATGCCGTCGAAACATGAATCTTGTCGCCAACCATACGGGTCAACTGAGCATACATCTCACGGGGTACCGAATACTTGATTGCTACAATATTGGGTAGCTCGGCAATACGCGCACACTCTTCCGGCGTCATTATGTAGCCAGAATCCGGATGGCTCCACATGGCGATGCCGATATCCAGCCGATCGCACAATGCCTTGTAGTATTGATACAAAACCTCGCCGCGATCGTAGACAAAACTAAGTACCGGCGCGTGAACCACGATGTAGTCAGCCCCACAATTCTGAGCGTGCAATGCGAGCTTAAGCACTGTGTCGAAGTTCTGGTCCGAGACCGAGATGATGACTCCTGCCTTACCGGCACATTCGTCAACCGCAACCTCAAAGTTTCGCTTGCGTTCATCGAGGCTCATCGAAAAGAACTCGCCCTGCTTCCCGGCGATGAACAGCCCTTTAATGTCGAGGTCATCAATCCAGTGCCGGATGTTCGCCCGCAGGCCTGCCTCGTTGAGCGAAAGATCCTTATTGAACGGATTGAGCGCAGCTGCCCAAATGCCACGCATGTGCTCGCGGGCATAGTCTTTGGCGTCCAGTTTAGAGTATTTGATAGCCGTAAACTCCTTCGTTGTTTCGCGAACAATACTGGAATGGCGATACGAATGACGAGAATTAGGTATAGTAAAAAACGATAGCTAAGCGCCTTGAACTTGCGATAATGGAAATGCCATTACGGAGGAACTCATGAACATCGCAATAATCGGTGTAGGCGCAATCGGTAGCTATGTCTGCGACAAATTAGTCGAGCAAGGCCACACTTTGAGGGCCATATTGTTGCCACCACAATTGTTACAGAACGGTCAAAAGTCGTACCCCGGAACCGAATGCGTTGCATCGGTCGCGAACTTGCCGGATGACATAGACCATATGATCGACTGCGCCGGCCACACCGCGTTACGTACGCATGGGCCGGATATTCTGCGGCGCGGTACTGCTCTGACCACCGTGTCAATCGGCGCACTGGCAGATCCGGACCTTTACCGCGAATTGGAACAGGCCGCGACTGAGGGCAACACACGGCTGCACCTCGCCAGCGGCGCGATTGGAGCGCTGGACTGCCTACGGGCCGCCCGTGTCGGAAGCTTGCAAAGCGTCACCTATATTGGCAGGAAGCCGCCGCTTAGCTGGAAAGGGTCACTCGCGGACAAGAGGCTGGACCTCGACAATCTTAAGGCCGGCGCCGAAGTACACTTTGAAGGTTCGGCGCGGTTGGCGGCTACCGAATACCCAAAGAACGCCAATGTCGCCGCCGCAGTCGCGCTCGCGGGAATTGGATTCGATCTTACACAGGTCAAACTTATCGCCGATCCTGGTGTTTTTGAGAATGTTCACGAAATTCAGGCAGTCGGCGATTTCGGTCGCTTTTCTTTTGAAATCAGGGGACGCTCTCTGCCCGACAATCCAAAAAGCTCTGCACTCGCTGCGATGAGCGTAGTGAGCAGGCTTGCAGAAGAAGCAAAGGCCATAGGTTTCTGATTTGATTGCCCGTCATGCCCGCATAGTGGACCGTGCGATTACTCGCCTGAAGTTGAAGCAACTTCGATTGCTGGTTGCCGTCGGGCAATACGGAAGCATCCAGAACGCCTCTCGCGAACTCCAGATATCGCAACCCGCCGCCACGAAATTGATTCAGGATCTGGAGCTCGATTTTGAAGTGAAATTATTCGAGCGGACGAATCGAGGCGTCGTCCCGACCGCATACGGCGAAGCGCTGATCCGCCACGGCAAATTGATACTGGCGCAGGTGTCAAACGCCGCTCAGGAACTGGACGATCTCACCGAGGGCAACAGCGGCCGAGTTGTCATCGGTACGCTGTTGGCAGCTGCGCCCAGTTTGTTACCAAAGGCCATCGAATCGGTGCTTACCAACCGTCCCAACGTAGCAATCAAAGTGGTTGAGGGAACAAATGATGCGCTAATTCCAGCATTGTTTTCGGGTGAAATCGACATGATCGTGGGGCGCTTGCCTGCCTACCGCGCTAAAGCCAGGCTGGTTCAGGAAGAACTGCTTGATGATCACATTCTTGCTGTAATTGGCACGCAACACCCGCTTGTCGCAAAGTCATCGGTTTCTTTCGACGAACTAAAGTCGTTCGGCTGGATATTGCCACCGCTGGAAACGACCCTGCGCCGCCAGATCGATCAGTTTTTTGTCAGCCAGGAACAGTTTATACCGCCGGCCGTTCTCGAATCGGTTTCCTACCTTACCAATCGCTCGCTCTTGCAAACGCGCAACCTTATCGGGCTGATGCCAGAGCATGTCGTGTCAAACGATATCGCCATTGGCGTGCTTGCCCGATTAAACTGGTCTGTGCCGTTTGGCAATGGCCCGGTCGGCGTTTCCTATCGAGGGCCCGACAGCCTGTCGCCGGCCGGTGCCGAGTTTCTCCATGCACTGCGTCGGACAGCGCAGCTGATGAGCAAGAGCTGACCCCATTGATATCCGCTTTTCCGATAGCTGGATTCCCCTAATTCAGGTCATCATATGGAAGACTTCTAATATACCCAGACACGGCATACCGCAAGAGAGACACTGGCAATGAACACCTACCCGGAAATTATGCTCTACATCAACGGCCAATGGCGTAAGACCGTTGACGATTTGCCTGTGCTGAACCCGGCAACCGAAGAAGAAATCGGGCGCGTACCTCACGCGTCAATAAGCGATCTGGACGACGCGCTCGAATCGGCTGCTGCGGGCTTCCAGATTTGGCGCCGGACACCACCCATTAAACGAGCGAACGTCCTGCTGAAAGCCGCCGCACTGATGCGCGAACGGCAGGAAGACATCGCCGCAGCCATAACCGCCGAACATGGAAAGCCGCTCGATCAAGCTCGACTTGAGGTCATTCGTGGTTGCGAATTCCTGGAATGGGACGCAGGTGAAGCGACGCGAACTTATGGCCGTGTGATTCCCAGTGCTCCCGGTATTCGCTACATCGTGCATCAACAGCCAATCGGTATAGTTGCCGCCTTTTCGCCCTGGAACTTTCCAATGAGCCAGCCTTGCCGAAAAATAGCTGGCGCCATCGCTTCAGGATGCTCAATCATTCTCAAGGCGGCCGAAGAGACCCCGGCCGGTGCGGTTCACATTGCGAGGGCACTGCACGATGCAGGCTTGCCTCCGGGCGTATTGAATTTGGTGTTTGGTACGCCCGCGGAGATTTCCGATCATTTGATACGGAAGGAACAGGTTCGCCTGGTCGCGCTGACTGGCTCTACGGCTGTTGGCAAGCTACTTACTACACTGGCTGCACAGTACATGACACCGGTTCTGATGGAGTTGGGTGGTCACGCACCAGTTATTGTATGCGAGGACACCAATGTTCAGTCGGCCGCAATCAGTGGCGCAATCAGAAAAATGCGCAATGCGGGTCAGGTCTGTACGTCCCCGACACGATTCTTCGTGCATGAAAGTATTTTTGACGAATATACCGAGATATTTGTAAAGCGTGCCGCCGAAACGGTCGTCGGCAACGGTGTAACCGCTGGCGTAGAAATGGGACCTGTCGCCCATGAGCGCAGACTCGCCGTGCTGACAGATCTGGTTGAAGACGCGAGGCGCTGCGGCGCAGAAGTCAAGACCGGCGGAGGCAGGATAGGTGACAAAGGCTACTTCTTTGCGCCTACAGTACTGGTCAATGTCCCGGACAATGCGCGTGTCATGCAGGAAGAACCATTTGGCCCTCTGGCCATCATCAACCCGATTGCTTCTCTTGACGAGGGCATTGACAAAGCTAATTCCGTGCCCTTTGGTCTCGCGGCATACGGATTCACTAACCGCGCAGACTATGCCGACCGCATGGTGGAACTTATTGAGGCAGGCAACGTTTCAATCAACACGCTGGAGGCATCGCTCCCGGAGACGCCATTTGGAGGTGTAAAATCCAGCGGATTCGGCCGCGAAGGCGGCACGGAAGGACTGCACAACTACATGATTACAAAGAACGTCTCGCACAGCATGTCAATCGTCTAGGTATTATGCTCCAAAGAAAGTAAATTCTGCGCGTACAGTACCCCTGATTCATGCGCATGTACTGCGTAGCTGACCTGCGACCCTTTTGATCAATTCGAGAACTGTCTTCACGTTCTCGATGACTCTAATGAAAAAATATCATGATTTGTCGCCGAACTCGGCAGATGCGAAGCACAACAGCTGATCCATGATGATCTGCTTATCCCAGTCATCCTCAATATTCGGCAGCGACATGATTTGTTCCATTATTCTTTCCTGCCTATCACCTATCCGCAACGCATCTGAATACATCACGTCCGGAGAAAAAGTCACCATTGAGTAAAGTGGTGTCCAGAGGGAGGGAAACTGATTGCTAAACTTCGCTTCAATCCTCTTGCGTAGCTGGAATTTCGGGTCGCCCGACAGATGACTCATCTCTGCAAAGTTCCGCTTCGATAATTCGGCGATAGCATCGGCGTTTTCTTTTCGGGACTTTTCATAGACCGGGACAATCTGATCCCAGTCGTGCTCGTAAAGTCCTATCAATGCATCAAGTTCCGCGCAGTCCTCGAAACCGCAATTCATGCCTTGACCGTAGAAGGGCACAATTGCATGCGCCGCGTCGCCTATCAGTCCAACCTTGTTGTTGAAGGACCATGGGAAAACTTGCACGAGGAACAGTGGTGCAGCCGTTTTCGCCATAAAGGAGTCCACCGGGTTATCCAGGTACGGCAGCGCATCGGCGAAATACGTCGCAAAAAACGTCTCCACAGCCTGCGGCTCGCGTAGCGATTCAAACGATGGCTCGCCTGAAAAGTTCAAGAACAACGTGCAGGTAAATGTACCGTCGGAGTTTGGCAATGCGATAAGCATGAGGTCGTTTCGCGGCCAGATATGCAGTGCGTTCTTGTCGAGTTGGTGCGTGCCGTCAGCATTCGCGGGAATATTCAGCTCGATATAGCACTGCTGCATATAGGTCTTACTGTAGCTGACTCTAGGTAAACTTTGTGCCAGCCGCCGTACTTTTGAATTGGCTCCGTCTGCGCCGAAAACAAAGTCTGACTCGACAACAAGTTCTGTCCCGTTCGCCACCTTGAACGTTGTCGTCGAAGTCTCGAAGTCAATATCGGCCAATCGATGCCCGAAATAGGTCGTGATGTTCGCCTCGTCATCGGCAAAATCTAGCAACTGGTCATTGATGCCGCCGCGGGAAACCGACCAGATAGCATCGCCCTCCCGGCCGTAAGGAAGAATGCTGACCTCTCCATGAACACTGTGTATGGCTCTGTGGCTCATTGGGACGGCGTGCGTCTTTATATCAGACCTAACGCCGATTCTTTCCAGTGAATTCCATCCACGATCAGACAGTGCAATGTCGATCGACTTACCTTGGTAGATACACGTCTTGCGTGAATCCGGCCTACCCTCATAGAGTCCGACTTTGTAACCATTTCGAGCCAGAGATATGGCTAGTAAAGTACCTACCGGCCCACCTCCTACTTACAGTAAAGGCCTTCTGAGGCATCAATATTCCTCACTTTGGCAGTAGCTTACGCATTATTTTGCCGAACGTGAAAACGTCTTCAAACGAATTGTAGAGCGGTACGGGTGCTACCCGAATGATGCAGGGCTCGCGAAAATCGGCGATGACGCCAGCGGCAATCATGTCATCAAATAGCTGGCGCTCGCGTCCGGCAATATCGATTGATAGCTGACAGCCACGTTGATCTGGATCACGCGGCGTTATGACACTGATTTCTGCATCCGGAAATTCATCTGCCAGCAGGCCCACCGTGTATTCGAGGTAGCCTGTGAGCATTTCGCTCTTCTTTCTTAATGCGGCCATCCCAACTTCGGCAAATACATCGAGGGACGCTTTCGCCGCGGACATACCGAGAATCGGTGCATTACTCAGTTGCCAGCCATCCGCGCCCTCCATCGGTTGAAAATCGTTCTTCATCTGAAAGCGGGTCGTCTTGTCGTGCCCCCACCAGCCACCGAAACGTGGCAGGTCAAAATTCCGACCATGCCGTTCGTGAACGAATATCGCCCCAACATTGCCCGGACTCGAATTCAAGTACTTGTAGGAACACCAGGCCGCGAAGTCAACATCCCATTCGTGTAGTGACAAAAGCACGTTTCCCGCCGCATGGGCGAGATCGAACCCGGCAATGGCGCCAACTGCATGCGCCGCCTTGGTCAAGCTCTGCATGTCGAACAACTGTCCCGTTAAATAGTTGACGCCACCGAAGAACACCATCGCTAACTCATCCGCATTAGATTCAATAGCAGCGAGAATGTCTTCTTCCCGAATCAGGCTCTCACCTGCCCTCGGTGGCACCTCAATGATGGCATCATCCGGGTCAAATCCGTGAAAGCGAACTTGCGTTTCCAGCATGTATCGATCGGAAGGAAACATTTTCGCCTCGCTTATGATCTTATAGCGCGACGCCGTTGGCCGATAGAACGACACGAACAACAGATGAATATTGGTCGTCAGAGAGTTCATGCAGACAACTTCGGAGTCTTTTGCGCCGACAATTTCTGCCATAGCCGGCGTCAAGCGCTCATGGTAGCTGTACCAGGGATTCGTTGAATGAAAATGCCCTTCCACACCGTACTTTGCCCATTCATCAAGTTCCAGGCTAACTGCAGCACGAACCGACTTCGGCTGAAGCCCGAGCGAATGGCCGGTGAAATATGCCAGTTCGGCGGTACCAAGTGACGGGAAGTGGAAACGGTCACGATACGTTCTTAACGGATCTTTTTGATCCTGCGCTTTCGCGAACTCCAAGCTTGACTGATACTGCATCTTAGCTCCCCACTTTCGGCGGAATTGACACCCATCCTTCGGGAGGTACTTTTCCGGGGTGCACGGCCTTGCACTCCGGGCAGGTTCGCGCTGCTTCATCCTTGTAGAAGGCTTCGTACAGCGGCGGCAGATCTCGAACAATCGACACGAGTTGCACTTCGACCCTGTAGACGAGGGCTCCACACTCAAAACAGTACCATTCGAATGCATCTTTCCATCCGTCGGGACGTTTAGGCTCAATCACTAAACCCACGCTGCCTGCAACGGGTCGCTGCGGCGAGTGCCTGACGTGAGCAGGAAGAAAAAAGATGTCGCCCTCCCGAATAATGACGTCAGAAAACTGACCGTCTTCAAACACCTTTAAGACCATGTCGCCTTCCAGCTGGTAGAAGAACTCCTCGACGGGGTCATCGTGAAAGTCGGTGCGCTGATTCGGACCGCCTACCACCGTCACCATCATGTCGGTGTCTTCCCAGACTTGTTGATTTCCGACTGGAGGCTTCAACAAATGTCGATGCTCGTCGATCCAGTTCTGAAAGTTGAATGCCTTGAGCTTCGTCACTTTCGCTTGCTCCCTTCAAATGTCATTGTTCAAGTTATTTTATCTTTTGATGAGTTATCCATAAAACAAATCTACATTGGATTTATCAAAAAACAATTTTTGTATGTTGAGATCTCGTTTTACAATCAAACACTTGGAGATGGTGCACGCCATCGATACAGCACAATCATCTACTCGTGGGGCCGAAATGCTGAGTATCAGCCAACCGGCCCTCAGTAGCCGTCTGCGCGACGCTGAGACAGCTCTTGGAACGCAGCTGTTCATTCGCCGCGGTAGACGTCTGTCAATCTCGCCAGCAGGGCAACTGCTGCTGCGATCGGCAAGGACCGTCCTCGAGGAGCTTGCAAGAGTCGAGAACGAACTCATGCATCTCCCCGAATAGGTCGCACAATCGTTTCGAATCGGAATGCCTCAGTACGCATCGTTTTCGTGGTTACCTGAAGCAGTCAGAAGATTCGAATCGCTTTTCCCAAAACGTTGCAATAGAGACCGTCTCTGCAGCTGCATTACAGCCGCGACACGTCCTGGTGCGAGATGAAGTTGATGTCGCCATTGTCTCAAGCCCGGACGCACAGTTGCAGGTCGATGCGAGCCGGTTTCTATGTCGAAGGCTTATTCACGACGAATTTGTCGCGCTTTTGCCCACCAACCACAGCAAGGCCGGCCGACCGTTTCTCGTCGCCCAAGATTTTGTCGATGAGACCTACATTACTAACAGCGCGTTGCCAGAAAAGTACCGTGAGTACGAATTGTTTTTTCAACCGAACTCGATGTATCCGGAGCGAGTAGTTCAAGTGGGCTTCACAGGGGCAATTATTGAGCTCGTGGCAGCCGGGATCGGCACGAACATCGACACACGCCGGATCATGGCGTCCGACACGCAAAACAGCAAGCTTGCCGCTGACGAAAAAAGGTCTCCTCGTACATTGGTTTGCAATCTGTTCCCGCAGGAAGGAAATTGAAGCGCAAGCACGGGTGTTGTGCGAGGTTGTTACCGGAAAGAATTAACGAGATTGACGCCGAAACCATGGACGGTTGCGCGAAGGCCGACTGCTTCTGCCTGGGTGCATTTGTCGTTCCTTACCTCTACGAGTCGTAGACGGACTCGATGTAGCCAAGACTTCTCACTTACATTCACCTGAAAACGGTAGTCACAAGACGAGACTATTTTCCCTTGGCCAACTTGTAAGTACGATATTCTATTATGCACGATTGGTGCCGGGGAGAGGTCGCCTTGAACCCATATTAGACGCAGGGTCCCTTGAGGAATCAGCTCATCGACTATCAGGAATCACCAGACCCGCTTCAGCAACATACTCATTCTAATGCTCTATCATTTCGGCCAGTTTCGCGGGGTTTCGCTGCGACAGGTCGTTTAACTCTGTCGGATCCTCCGCCAGATTATATAATTGCCACTGATTCGATTTGATTCCAGCAACGCTTGGTTCCAGAACTTCGTCGAAAGGGTCATTGAAGATTTTCCAGTCGCCCTTTTCCCACTAACTTGCTGAGTTCGTTTCTTCGCTGAGTATCGGTAGGCAACTGGATGTACTTCTCACCGGGTGTCACTTGTGCATTATCAGCCGGACAAAGCAGCAACTTTAGTCAACTGAGACCGACCCACAGCCAGCATCCGTTCCACAGCAGCGCGCGCCCGAATCGCCACCGACTCGTCAATTTCGACGGCCGGCGTGAGTGTTTCCAGTGATTGCTGAATATTCGCCAGGGTGATGCGCTTCATGTGCGGACATAGATTGCAGGGGCGAATGAACTCCACGTCCTCTACGCTGATCGACACGTTATCGCTCATGGAGCACTCTGTGAGCATCAAGACCTTGTCGGGGCGTTCATTAACCACATAATCCTGCATTTGCGCGGTGGAGCCAACGAAATCGGCAGAGGCCAAAACGTCAGGCGGACATTCGGGGTGAGCGATTACTTTCAGGCCGGCATGCCCTTCTCGAAATGAGTCAATCTCAGCTGCCGTAAATCGCTCGTGCACTTCGCAATGTCCTTTCCAGCTAATAATCTCAACGTCGGTGTGCTCTGCAACGTAGGCGGCAAGGTACTCATCGGGCACGAAGATGACCTTGTCGCTTCCCAGCGATTCCACGATGGCAACGGCATTGCCGGAAGTACAACAGATGTCGCACTCCGCCTTCACTTCGGCGGAGGTATTTACGTAAGTAACGACAGGCACACCCGGGTATTGCTCGCGAAGTTTGCGCACGTCGGCGGCTGTGATCGAATCTGCAAGCGAACAGCCCGCATTGAGATCAGGCATGAGTACAGTCTTGCCAGGGTTCAGAAGCTTGGCAGTTTCGGCCATGAAGTGAACGCCGGCGAGGACAATAACATCCGCGTCTGTATCAACCGCGCGCTGAGCCAGTGCAAGGGAATCACCGGTGATATCGGCGACACAGTGGAAAATTTCCGGAGTCTGATAATTATGCGCAAGGATTACCGCATTGCGAGACTTCTTGAGTTGATTGATCGCTGCAATGTGGTCGGCATGAACGGGCCATTCCATTTCGGGAATAAACTTCTTGACGCGTTCGTACAGCGGCGCCACCTTGTTTCGAACCATCTCTGTAGTGTGATTGCTTGGCATAATGCACCTGGTCAATTAATGCTCATTTGGAGTATATGTATTATGCTCAAGCAGAGCATATTGTTCAACTATCGAGTCGATTACTTTGCACGCCACTCACAGAAACGAATGAATGAATGACCACTACCCAAGCTGACACTGTCGTCAATCTGCTCGGCGTTATAGTCGCCGTAACAGACCAGATACCGCGCATCCTGGTTGCCGACGGCGGCCATGACAGAGCACTCCCCAGCGGCCCGTTCGACCCGAAGGCGAACGCCAGTCTGGAAGAAGGATTTCGGCGAATGATCGAAGCTCAAGCCGGGCTCGATCTGAATTACGTAGAACAGCTCTACACGTTTGGCAACCGATACAGAACCGAGGACGAAATGCGAGGAGGACCTCGCACACTGTCGGTAGCCTACGTAGCTCTCGCCCACGAAGAGGAGTTACTGACAGGCGGAACTCGCTGGGTTGACTTGTATGAGCACCTGCCGTGGGAAGATTGGCGCGATGGTCGTCCGGCAATGCTGGATACAATAGTTGAGCCGCGCCTCAAGAAATGGTGCTCACGTACTTCGAAGCGGGAAATCAAGCACAAGCGGACTGAGCGGGTCAATGTCAGTTTCGGTTACCCCGGAGCCGCAGAATTGGACGCGGTCCTCACGCTCGAACGCCTCGAGCTACTTTACGACTCGGGCATTCTGGCTGAGTCCGACCGTGACACTCGCATTTTGGCCAATGAACCCTTGGCTCCCCTACCCACAGATATCGGTGTGCCAATGAGCTGCGACCACCGGAGGGTTCTGGCTACGGCGCTGGGACGCATTCGCGGCAAACTTGCATATCGCCCGGTGGTTTTCGAATTACTGCCAGGCGAGTTTACCTTGTTCCAGTTACAACAGGTTGCCGAAGCTTTGAGTGGCGCACACCTTCACAAGCAAAACTTTCGCCGTCTGGTCATGAACGCGGATCTGGTCGAGGCTATCGGTCGCACGGTAGCGGTAGGTCGCGGCCGACCCGCTGAATTATTTCGCTTTCGCCGTGAAGTACTGGGAGAAAAGCTTACCGTGGGTCTATCGCGGCCCACCCTGCGCGAAGAATAAGCGAAGACGTTAGATGGTGACTAACTAGGACGGTTATCTCGACACGAGTTGCTGGCTGCCGGCGTGTTCGACTCGACACAGCAACTCCAGAAGATGGTGCGAATCCGGATCATCGAATAGCTCGAAGATAGAGCGCAAGACACGTCAAGAATATACAGCCAAGTACATCCGCGAATTATCTGTATGCCCTAACGGCCGGGCTAACAAATATTGGCCGCCGATAATGCAGATCGATAACGTAAGTTGCGACAACAATTTACTGTACAACTGCCCTCCGATTGTTGCCTGTCGGGACAGGCTGCGCCCCATTGTCGAACCGGCGGTCCTGCGGGCCGCATGAGCTTCGAACCTTGTCGATACCGCAAATAAAAAAGGGCCCCCGTTGGGGACCCTGTTTTATTTGGCGCGCCCGGAAGGATTGACGGCGTCGCCTGCGGCGACTTGCCCTGCGGGCGCGCTACGCGCGTCCAAACAGGCTACGCCTGTTTGTCGAACCGGCGGCCCTGCGGGCCGCATGAGCTTCGAACCATGTCGATACCGCAAATAAAAAGGGCCCCCGTTGGGGACCCTGTTTTATTTGGCGCGCCCGGAAGGATTGACGGCGTCGCCAGCGGCGACTTGCCCTTCGGGCGCGCTGCGCGCGTCCAAACAGGCTGCGCCTGTTTGTCGAACCGGCGGCCCTTCGGGCCGCATGAGCTTCGAACCTTGTCGATACCGCAAATAAAAAAGGGCCCCCGTTGGGGACCCTTTTATATTTGGCGCGCCCGGAAGGATTGACGGCGTCGCCAGCGGCGACTTGCCCTTCGGGCGCGCTGCGCGCGTCCAAACAGGCTGCGCCTGTTTGTCGAACCGGCGGCCCTTCGGGCCGCATGAGCTTCGAACCTTGTCGATACCGCAAATAAAAAAGGGCCCCCGTTGGGGACCCTTTTATATTTGGCGCGCCCGGAAGGATTCGAACCTCCGACCACCTGGTTCGAAGCCAGGTACTCTATCCAGCTGAGCTACGGGCGCATTATCTGTCCATCGGCGATTGCCGAATGTCGGCTGGCACCTGTGCCAGACGAAGGCGGAGTCTAACCTGCTCGCCGTGAATTACAAACAGTGAAACACCAATATTCTGCGCGAGATGGCTATGCCCGGCCCGGCGGTTCACTCCATTGTAATGCTCAGAACTGTACAGGCGCTGTGCAATCGCTCAGCGGTTTCTCACCAGTTTTGGCAAGAACCCGTCACTCACTGATCGCCTTCACATCCTCTTCCCGCGGCCAAACCACACTGAACGCACCGCGAACCTCACCGGTGGTGTAGCCGGTCGCACGATCGTGCGGGTACTGCGTATTCAGCAGCTCACGTACTTCCGGTGCCAGCTCAGTGCCATGACAGGCCAGGCACAGCCCGCCCGTTGGTATGGCCTTCATGTAACGCGCACCATTGCTGTTGTCGGCAGCGCTGAAATGATCGAGTGCCAACGCCTCACTGCCGGCCGCCGCTTTCGCGTCAAAATCCTGCAGTACCGGCTCCTGCCACTCGCGCGGCAGGTTTTGCGGGTTGCGCAAGCGCAGACTGGTACGGCCAACGGCCGCGCCCGACTCACGTGATAATCGCGAGGCTATTTCCGGTGCAATGTCTTTGCAGACCGTGATTGCCCGTTGCGGCCCGCCCTCGGCCATCGCGTTAATCAGGGCGGTTTGCAACTCGTCGGCAAAGCGCTTGACCAACACCCTGCTCTCGGTAAGTGCCGACTCAACAGTCTCCGCTGGCTCTTGTGCCGATGACAGGCCAGCCGCCAGCGCCAGAATCAATACAACTGCCGCGGCGTCGCTCGAAAACTTGTTCACGACTCGCTCCCTTTCTACCTGCACAGTCGTACGAATTTACCGCGTAGCCGCCGCCTGCTCACGATCACTGCGAATGCCCATCTTGCGCATAACAATGGCAGCCGGACAGAACCCGGTGAACGCACTCTGCAACAGATTGGCGCCGACAAATGCTGTCAGCCAGACGAACAGAGGATGTACCCAGTAGGTCAGGACCAATGACAACAGCACCATAAAACCGGCAAACGCCGTAACGGATCGTTCGAGAGACATGGTTGAACTCCTTCTGAAAATCGCGCCTGAGCGCGGGCTTTAGAGGCACCCAGTGTTCCCTCTCAGCAGCCTCCGGGACATACGCACATTCACGTATATTCTAATATACGAAGGTTCGAATACACTTCCACGAACTGATATTAAGGCATCACGGCGGCGTACCCACGCCAGGGAGTAGAAGTCATGAGTCATGTTGTAGTGCTTGGAGCAGGAACCGGCGGCGTACCGGCCGCGTACGAGCTCCGCGATAAATTGGGTACGGACCACGAGGTCACCCTGATCAACGAACGTCCAAACTTCCAGTTCGTACCGTCCAACCCATGGATCGCGGTTGGCTGGCGCGAGTCGAAAGACATCACCGTTGATCTCGAACTACGACTCGCAAAACACGGCATCAATTTTATCTCTGAACTCGCAATGTCCATCGACGCCAAGGAAAAATTCCTGACGCTCGCGGACGATACGCGTGTTGACTACGATTACCTGGTCATCACGACCGGCCCTAAGCTGGCCTTCGATGAAATTCCCGGCCTCGGCCCCGACAACGGCCATACTCATTCCATCTGCGCCCTCGACCACTCGCTAACCGCGTGGACTGCGTACCAGAAATTTCTCGACAACCCCGGCCCTATCGTAGTCGGTGCTGTACAGGGTGCGAGCTGTTTCGGCCCCGCCTACGAATTCATCCTGACGCTCGACGCCGATCTTCGTAAACGCAAGCTGCGCGACAAGGTGCCCATGACCTTCGTCACCAGCGAACCGTACATCGGCCACATGGGTCTAGGCGGCGTTGGCGATTCGAAAGGCATCATGGAAAGCGAATTCCGCCAGCACCACATCAAGTGGCATACCAACGCCAGCGTGAAATCTGTCGAAGCCGGCAACATGCACCTGACCTTGCATGACGACGCTGGCAAAGAAAGCGGCGAGGAAACCGTGCCGTTTAAGTTCTCGATGATGCTGCCCGCATTTAGGGGTGTCGATGCGGTCGCGGGCGTCGAGGGTTTGTGTAACCCGCGCGGCTTCGTGCTGATCGATGAATTCCAGCGTAACCCGACCTACCCGTCCATTTACTCGGCCGGCGTTTGTGTTGCAATTCCGCCTGTTGAGAAAACACCGGTCCCAACGGGTGCACCAAAGACCGGTTACATGATCGAATCGATGGTCTCAGCAATCGTTGAGAACATCACCGAGGACATGGCCGGCAAAACCCTTTCGCACAAAGCCACCTGGAATGCGATCTGCCTGGCTGACATGGGTGATACCGGTGTGGCATTCGTCGCCCTGCCGCAAATTCCGCCACGCAATGTCACGTGGGCCAAGAAAGGTAAGTGGGTGCATGTCGCGAAGATCGCCTTTGAAAAGTACTTTCTGCACAAGGTTCGCTCCGGCAACGTCGATCCCGTGTACGAACGCTACGTCCTGAAAGCCCTCGGTATTGAGCGCCTGGCGCCAAAACGCGGCGATGACTGAAGTATTCGCAAGGTGGCTGCTGTGCGCCACGTTAATACTTGCGTTGACCTCACCCGCCCAGGCAACGGAGACACTCTCCGATGCCTGGACGGCGGCGCTCACTTCGCACCAGCAACTTGCCGCTGCAGAAGCCGAGCGGGAAGCCGCCCACTTCGGACTCGCGAGTGCACGCGCCGAGCGCATGCCGCGGCTGGACGTATCGGGTGGCTACACGCAACTCGACAGTGCACCGCGTTTTTCGTTTGGCGATAACTTTGTCTCTCCGCGTATTTTCTCCGGCGATAACTTCAGTATGGCGAACGCGCAGGTCAGCCTGCCGCTCTACACCAGTGGTGCGGTGAGTCGCGGTATCGACGCCGCCCGCTCGCAAGCTGACGCCGCCAGTGGCCAGGTTGACGCTGTTCGTGCCGACGTAAAACTCGGCGCGGCAGTGCACTACATCGCGGTGCTGCGCAACGAACGGGCACTAACCGTCGCGCGCGCCAACGTTGCAATGCTGGAAAGCCACACTGCGGATGCAGAAAATCGGTTCAATATTGGTGACGTTGCGCGCAATGATTATCTGGCAGCGAGTGTGCAGCTGGCAGACGCGCGGCAACGCGAACTGCGCGCCGAGAACCAGCTCGAACTCGCACAAGCCACCTACAACCGTTTCCTTGGCAGACCGCAGGGTACGACGGTGGCGCTCGATCCCCTTCTCAACGTGACAGCGTTGCTGCCCTCGTTGAACAACCTCGACCAACTGCTCGGCATCGCTCTCGAACAACGGGCCGAGATAGACAGCATAGCCGCGCGGGCTGACGCCCTGCAGGCACAGGCGGCCGCGGAACGTGCACGCTCGCGGCCGCAACTGATGCTGATCAGCAATTACACCCGGCTTGAAACGGCAGTGCTGGCTGACGACGAGTTCTGGATGGTCGGGCTGGCCGTAAGCTGGAACCCTTTTGATGCCGGCCGCAACAGCAACCGTGTGGCGGCTATTCGTCGTCAGGCACAGGCTGTCAATCACCGCCTGAGTGATATGTCGGCGGATATTCAGCTTGAGGTGCGTAGCGCATGGCTCGATGCGCAGGAAGCAGAGCAACGCATCCAGGTCGCTGAAGCCGCCGTAATCCAGGCCGAGGAAAACCTTCGCGTCGCGCGGGACCGCTATAAAGCCGGTGCTGGCACCAACACGGAAGTACTCGGCGCACAAGCATTAATGGAGCAGGCTCTGAACAACATCGACGGTGCGAACTTTGATGCCGCACTGGCAAAATTGCGACTGGCCCGCGCGAGCGGTCAGTTGTGAACAGGCCAGCCGCCGCAATACCCAGGAATAAACTATGACGAAGAAGATGGACATCGACACCATGCGCGAGAACGCGGGACGAGCGAGCTCACTACTTGGCGCAATGGCGAACGAAAAACGCCTGCTGATTCTGTGCCAGCTGTTTGAGAGAGAATGCTCGGTTGGCGAACTTGCAGAAGCACTGGAAGTACGGCCATCAACCGTTTCACAGCATCTCGCTCTGCTGCGAAAGGACGGCTTCGTCAACCCTCGCCGCGATGCGCAAACCCTCTACTATTCGTTGGCCGGTGATGAAGCGCGTGCGGTACTTAATACACTGCACTCGCTGTACTGCGAGCCACAACCCGCCGAGCAATAACGGCAAACTCAGGGACACACATTCTTATGCATCAGCAATGCACATCCCGCTGGTTACAGGCCGCGGCGCTGAGCGCCAGTCTATGCCTGTCGCTGGCGGCGAGCTTGCCCGCGAGCGCCCAACAAGCGCCCCTCGAGACCATGACTGTCAAGCTTGCCGAAGCGCCGCTAGAGCGTTACTACGACGGTACCGTCGAAGCGGTCAATCAGGCCACGGTATCGGCACAAACCTCCGGGCGCATTGCCGAGATACTGGTCGACGTTGACGATTACGCCGAGGCCGGCACCCTGCTAATGCGTTTCACCAGCGTGGAGCAAATGGCAGCACTTGCGGAAGCACAAGCTTCGCTTACGGAAGCACTGGCACGCGCCCGGGCGAGCGAAGAAGAATTTTCCCGTGCCAAGAGTCTGCTGAATCTGGGCTCCGGCTCGCGACGCGAGTTCGATCAGGCGGAAGCGGCACGCGACTCTGCAAAAGCGCGCGTAGTAGCCGCGCGCTCCGCTGTCGCCCGCGCTCAGCAGCAAGTGGACTACACCGAAGTTCGTGCGCCGTACGCCGGTATCGTTACCGAACGGCATGTCGAGGCGGGCGAGTCCGTCAATGCCGGCCAGCCGCTGATGAGCGGCCTGTCACTTGAATCGCTGCGCGTCATTGTGGACTTGCCACAGGATGCTGCCAGCGCACTTCGTAAAGAACGCGAAGCGGCAGTGGTAACGAGCGCCGGACGCATCGTACCGACGGAGATCGTCGTTTTCCCTTATGCGGACGCGACCACCAATACATTTCGCGCGCGCCTTAGCCTGCCGGACGGCCAGTTCAACCTGTACCCGGGCATGTACACAAAAGTCGTGGTCAACAAAGGCACTGTGCAGCGCCTGCTCATCCCGGCAACGGCACTAGTGCGCCGCAGCGAGGTTAGCGCCGTGTATGTCATGGATGCCAACGGCAAACTGCGGCTGCGTCAGGTACGTACGGGCAACCGGCCAGGCGACAGCATCGAAGTTCTCGCCGGCCTCGAAGCGGGCGAAAGAATCGCACTTGACCCGGTGAAGGCCGGTATTCAGGTCAAAACACAGATGAGTAGTGAGTATGTCGAGTAACGACACCGGCAGCTCTTTGGGCGCTACCGGCGCCATCGCGCGGTACTTTCAGAACAATGCGCTGACCCCGCTGCTGGCACTTGCAGCCCTGTTGATGGGCGCGTTCGCGGTACTGGTAACGCCGCGCGAAGAAGAGCCGCAGATCGAAGTGACGTTTGCCAACGTGTTTGTCGCTTTTCCCGGCGCCTCCTCGGTGGAAGTGGAGAATCTCGTTTCGATTCCGATGGAGCAAGTACTCTCGGAAATCGAAGGCGTGAAGCACGTATATTCGGTTTCAACGCCCGGCATGGGCGTGCTGACGGTGCAGTTCATCGTCGGTGAAAAGCGCACGGAAGCACTGGTGCGGCTGTACAACGCCATTTATTCGAACCAGGACTGGCGGCCACCCAACTCGGGCATTCTGCCGCCCATAGTCAAACCACGCAGTATCGATGACGTGCCTATCGTCAGCGCAACCCTGTGGACAGAAGATACTGAACGCGCGACCCACGAACTTCTGCAAATTGCCCACGCACTGGAAGCCGAACTAAAGCGCGTGCCGGGTACACGCGACGTGTACACGATAGGCGGAGCGCAGGACATCGTGCACGTGCAGCTCGATCCGCAACGCGTCGCCGGCTTCGGCCTGACTCTCGATGACTTGCGCCAGGCGCTGACCGCAAGCAACACCGTTGCCCACGCGGGCAGGCTGGTGGTTGCCAATAGCAATATCCCCGTACAGGCCGGCACTTTTCTCAGCAACCGTGACGATGTTGCGCAACTCGTGGTTGGGGTGGTCGACGGCAAGCCAGTGTATCTCGAAGACATCGCCAGCGTGACCGCCGGCGCCGACCAGCCGGAACAGTACAGCTGGTACGCGACCGGTGCGGCCGTAGCCGCCGCGGACCGGGTCGCCTACGCGCCCGCCGTCACTATCGCCATCGCCAAGAAGCCGGGCACTAATGCCTCCGATATCGCCAATGCCGTCAAAGCGCGGCTGGCACAGTTGCAAGCCACAGTAATTCCCGACGGCGTCGAAGTGACGATCACGCGGAACTACGGAAAAACCGCCAACGACAAAGCCACCAAACTGATCCAGAAGCTCAGCTTCGCGACACTGTCTGTGATCCTGCTGGCACTGGTCGCCATCGGCTGGCGCGAGGCCGTCGTTATTGGTGCCGCCGTCATCGTGACGCTTGCGACTACGCTATTCGCGTCCTGGGCGTGGGGTTTTACGATTAACCGGGTTTCCCTGTTCGCATTGATTTTCTCTATCGGCATCCTGGTCGACGATGCCATCGTTGTTGTCGAAAACATTCACCGCCATCGCGGCCTGAATAAGGGTAAATTAATCGACCTGATTCCACCGGCTGTCAACGAAGTCGGCGGACCGACCGTGCTGGCAACCTTTACTGTTATCGCGGCGTTGTTACCCATGGCCTTTGTGACCGGCCTGATGGGTCCGTACATGAGCCCGATCCCGATCAACGCCAGCGCCGGCATGCTCATCTCCCTCGCTGTCGCGTTGGTGCTGACTCCGTGGATGAGTAACAAGCTTCTGGCCAACGCACCGCTGCACATTGAGGAAGTCGGACACGACTCCCGCTTGCACCAATTTTTTTCGCGCCTGATGACGCCGTTCATCGGCGGCGATCGCGGCAAGCGCGCACGGACCCTGTTGTACGGCGGCCTGACCGCTGTAATTGGCATCGCGATGCTGCTCGTCGCACTGCAACTTGTCGTGCTTAAAATGCTGCCGTTTGATAATAAATCGGAACTGCAACTCGTCGTCGATATGCCCGAAGGAACAACGATTGAAACTACGGCACGCGTGCTCGATGAACTCGGCAGCATCGTCGAAACGTTGCCGGAAGTGATCGACTACCAGGCCTACGCCGGTACCTCTGCACCCATCAACTTCAATGGCCTGGTTCGGCAGTACTACCTGCGCGAGGGCAACAACGTCGGCGACCTTCAGATCAACCTGGTTGACAAACACGACCGTGATCGCGCCAGCCACGATATTGCGCGCGACCTGCGGGAACGCATTCGCGGCATTGGTGCCGAGCTTGGTGCATTGACGAAGGTTGTCGAAGTGCCACCAGGGCCGCCAGTGCTCGCACCGATCGTCGCAGAATTGTACGGTCCGGATTACTCGCAACAGCGGGACCTCGGCCGACGCCTGACCACGCTGTTTGCCGCCACCGACGACATTGTTGATATCGACAGCACGGTTGAAGCCCACGCCGAACGCTATGTCATTGATATTGACCAGCAACGCGCGGCATTGCTCGGCGTATCGCAACAGCAAGTCAGCAGCGCCATCAACATGGCTCTGAGTGGCGAAGACGTCACCTATGTGCACCGTGGCCTCGAAAAATACCCAATCCCGGTTCGTCTCGAGGTACCGGTGGCAGAGAAGTCCCATCTGGACAGTTTGCTCGGCCTGGAAGTTCGGAGCCTAAGCGGCCAGCGTGTGCCTATCGCTGAGATTGCGAGCGTGCGGCTCGTGCCGTGGGACAGCGCCATTCATCACAAAGACCTGTTACCGGTTGTCTACGTTACCGCCGACATGGCCGGCAGTCTCGATAGCCCGTTGTACGGCATGTTTGATCTTTCCGGGCGCATCGACAAACTAAGCGCTGAAGGTATCGATATCGAGCAGCGCTACATCAGCCAGCCACCCAACCCGTTTTACTTTGCCCTGAAATGGGACGGCGAGTGGCAGATTACTTACGAGACCTTTCGCGACATGGGCATTGCTTACTCGGTGGGCATGTTACTTATCTACTTGCTGGTTGTTGCCCATTTCCGTTCCTATTTGTTGCCGTTGGTCATCATGGCGCCGATACCGCTTACGATCATCGGGGTAATGCCCGGCCACGCCTTGTTCGGCGCGAGCTTCACCGCAACGTCGATGATCGGCATGATTGCGCTCGCCGGCATCATCGTCCGCAACTCGATACTGCTTGTGGACTTCATCATGCTGGAATTGCGAGCAGGTCGTACACTCGATGAGGCCGTCGTCAACGCCTCGGCTGTGCGTGCGAAACCCATCGTACTGACCGCCCTCGCCGCCATGCTGGGTGCGTTCTTTATCGTTGACGACCCGATCTTCAACGGCCTCGCGATTGCGCTGATATTTGGCATCCTGATATCGACGTTGCTGACGCTGCTGGTTATTCCGGTACTTTTTTACAGCCTGCGAAAGACACTAGTACCGGCGAGTGCATAGTTGCTGTTGAATGGCTATTTTCAGGCCATCGATCTAATCAGCCACCGAACTGAGTGGCTGTCGGACTGGATTCGACGACGACACCAACAGGTCGCTTACCCACGCCAGAATTGAACGGCTTTGATGCAACGCCTGCCCCCCCGCCTGCGCCAGTACCGTCGTCAACGGGGCTCACGGTTTACTGTTAATACTGGTGTCGTGCCGGTTGCGCCGCCCTTGCCGTCGTTACTCGCAACGAATTCCGGCCGCCGTCAGGGAAATCATGTAGATGTCGCCCGGTGGTCTCACTCCCGCAGGCTGAGGTCCAACCACACCAGGACGTTCCGACGTGAATAACAAGTACTCATCAGCGGGGTCGATAGCCGGCGCGAAATCGGCGAATGCCGAATTGACGCTACCGGACAGCGCTACAGGTTCCCGCCAGCCATTAGCGTATCTACAAGAATAGAACAGGTCCGGCCCGGTGCCCTCCTGCACCTGCACCAGCAACACGTAGTTACCGTCGGCACTGATTCGCGGGTTGCCAGCCGATTGGACGCTACCGAATTGCAATGGCAGCGGTTCCTGCCAGGTGCCCTCAACTTCCCGCGACGTGTAAACGCGGTTCACACCGTCACGCTGTGAATTGAACACCAGCACGCCATCGCGCGTGGCCGTTACGTATATATCTGTTGCGGTCGAATTGAGCGGCGGGCCGGGGTCTATCGGTTCAGACCAACCATCAACCGTCCGCTCCACGTACCAGGTACTGAACGATGCCTCAACAATTCCCTGCCGCGGGCGATTGGACGAGAAGTAGAGCCGCTTGCCATCCGCCGTGATGAACGGATCTACATCGCGGTGCTCACCGGAAAAAGACACGACAGTCGGTATTGACCAGCGCCCATCCAACTTCCGGCTGCTGTAGATCTTCAGTTCTGTGCGGTCCTCGTCGGTCCGGTTGAAATAGATTTCTTTGCCATCCGGAGCAAAGGTGACCGCAAACTCCGGAAGCTCCGACGAGACGATACCGGGCAAAAACAACTGTGGTGAGTTAGCGGCGGCTGCGCTGTGCTCCGCCGCCTGCGCAGCACTGTAGACGATGAAAAGAACAGGTACTGCCAAAGCAAGAACCGTACGAATGGGCAACATCATTGCCTACACCTTATTCTGATCGTGTGCCGGGCGCGGCCTGTTCCGGACGCACTTCCGCTCTGTGCGGTCGAGCCGCTGGCAGTTCTGACCACAAATAAGTCCGTACGTTCAACGAACTGCGGTCACCGCGCGATACGGATACTGCTGTTGAGCCAACTATCCCTCGCGAACCCACACTTTCACGGACGATGGAATGGTGCCGTTTTCCAGGAATGCGCGAAGCCGGCGTTGCACGGATACCGTCGTTTCCTGGCCCTTGGCGACCAGGAGCAAATCAGTGTCCGTACGCACATCCTGTGCAAGCACCATCGTATCCGCCAGTCTCAGAACATCGACCGATTTGACCGTGACATCCGCACCCAAGGAAAGACTGTTCTCGAAAGCAGCAAGAACGGCGGAGTCATACCATGCGGCCTGTTGGCGTAATTGCTCCAGACTGTCGCTCGCGTTGTGACCAGCCGCTTCCAGTGCGTCGAAATCCAGTACGACCTTGAGTAGCCGGGCACCCATTGGAATCTGCTCGCCTTTGCGTGCATCGGCAGGATAACCTGATCCGTCGAAGTTCTTCTCTTGATAGCGTATGGCATCGGCAATAGCTTCCATCCGCGGTATTGATGACAAAAGGTTCGCACCAAGACTGGCGTGCTCGGCAAATTCGGCCATCTCGGCATCATTGAGCCGATCACCGCTGACACGCCGCTTGACCAGCTCCTCTGAAATGCCGGTACAGCCGATTTGCGACAATAGCGCGGTACTTTCATGGCGCCATAGATCATCAAGTTTGAGCTGCATGGCGAGTCGCCTCATGTGACTCTTGAGGCGTGTCGCCCGACCAAAAACTTCCGGCTTATTGAGCGCAAGTACCTCGGTCAGGGCCTTGATACTGCCTCGCAGGGTTTCCTCCAACAGCTCCTTCTCAGCGATTATGAGTTGGTGTTGATGCAGCGCCGCTGCGACCGCACTGTTCATCTTCTCCGCGTTGCATGGCTTGTTGAGAAAGCAAAAGACATCGCCGACGTTCATCGCATCAACAGCAGTTTGTTGATCCGCATTGCCAGTCAACATCATACGCACCGTATCCGGCGCCACTTCTTTGGCCCTGGCGAGAAATTCTATCCCGTTCATTTCCGGCATCCGCATATCCGACACGATCACCGCATAGCCGCCTCCCGTCTTGATCTTGCGCAGCGCTTCATTGCCGCTCTCAGCCGTATCAATATCAAACTTGTTACGAAGACTTCGACGAATCGAATTCAGGACATTCGGTTCGTCGTCAACGAAAAGTATCTTGTCAGTCATGATTGGATTCCGAAAGGTTATCGTTATTTTTGTACAGCGCTGTCATTTGCGGCAAATTTTCGATCAGACCGTGTTTTCTGACAAACCCGTAGTCCAGCAAGTCCAGCTTGTCTTCACCGTTACCGTGAACAATTGCATGGGCAATGTGTACTGCCGCCAACGAGGTGACGTCAGTTGCGACACTGTTCGCCGGGTGCGCATAGAACGCAACACACTCCACGACTGGGTTTGGCAGGCCCCACAAACTGGCCAGGTATGCACCCACTTCGGTGTGCGTATGGCCGATGACATTGCGTTCAATGTATTCGTAGCCGGCCGCTTCGGTAGCGTGACGCCGTTCGATGGTGGCGTAACTCTCCGGTAGGTTTTCCAGAAAGACCAGCTTGCCGATGCTGGCCAACATTCCTCCCATGTACGCGTAGTCTTCGGCCAACGGTTCCTGACAGTAACGAGCCGCAATGCTGCGAGCCAGCGTAGCCACCCGCATGCTGTCGTTCCAGATCTTGTGCAGCATGGCGCCTTGAGCTTTCTCGCCGTCAAATTGCGAAAAAATTCCGGTGGAGAGAACCAGCGTCCTGATTACATCCAGGCCCAGATAGTTGGCCGCCTCGGAGGGGGATGATACTTGTCGCACAAGGCCGAAAAAGGCCGAATTCACCAGCTGCAGAATCTTCGCCGTCATAGCAGCGTCCGACTCTATGATCTCGCCGATCTTTTGCAGCGATGGATCGTCCGATTGAAGCTCCTGCATAACTTGCTGGTATTGCCTCGGCATGCTTGGCAACGTCGAAAGTCGGGAAACAAGAGTTTTCAAGGACGCGTCAGTCATCAGTTCACGCAGCAATGTTGCCCGTCGCACAGTCGCAGCAAGCACCGCCGCATCACAAGGCTTCGCAATGTACTGATGCGCATTCTGAACACAACGGTAGATAAGGTGGTTATCGGTTTCGCCGGATAGTGCTATGCGTATGCATTCGGGATACCGCTCGCGAACCTTCTGCAGGAAGTCGGCGCCATCCATACCCGGCATCTTCATGTCGCTCACTATGACATCGCAGCTGTTCTCAGCCAGGTAGGCGAGCGCGGCTTCCGCGCTGGTCAAAAACTCGGTATCCCACTCATTACGCAGCGGCCGCAGGCTGCGCCTCAGGCCATCCAGAATATTCGGTTCATCGTCTACAAACAGTACTCGCATCATGCGACTCGGCCCTCAATCTCAGCGACGTCGGCGCTGGTGCCAGTCAACGAAAGGCGAATAGTAAACGTTGTGCCGCGACCTACTTCGGAAGCAACCGTCAGCGTACCGCCGTGCATATCCACGATGGATCTGTATGCCATCGCGAGACCCTGGCCCGTGCCCTTGCCAACATCTTTAGTCGTAAAAAACGGGTCGAACACTCGATCAAGATGCTCTTTTTTGATACCACAGCCGGTGTCTGTGATGGTGATGGAAGCCATCTTTTCATCGCAACTGGTCGTAATCGTTATCGTCCCTTTCCCGGTATCTGCACCTTTGTTGCCCATCTCTATCGCATGGGCCGCGTTGACAATCAGGTTTAGCAGAACCTGGTTAATTTCGTGTGCATAGCAGCTAACCGGCGGCAAATTCTCGTCCAGTTCAGTTCTGACATCCGCTACATAGCGCCATTCATTGGATGCGACCAGCACGGTGTTTCGGATCGCGCTGTTCAGGTCGGTCGATTCGCGAAATTTCGACCCGGGATGGGAGAATTCCTTCATCGCACGGACGATCCCGGATATCCGTGATATGCCTTCCAATGATTGTTCGATGGCCAGCGGAATCTGCTCACGTAAATACTCGGCGTCCGCATCTTCCACGGCGCTGTCAATCCGCTGCAGATGTTCATTCTTGCTGTCTTTGCCACGCACTGCTTCGGCCAAGTCCGCATAGCGATCAAGCAGCGGCATCAAGTCGGCAAATGCGTCTTGTACAAATTTCGTGTTGTCACCCACGTATTGCGCAGGCGTGTTGATCTCGTGAGCAACACCGGCTGCCAGCTGGCCAATCGACTCCATTTTTTTCGCCTGCGCGAGCTGGCTTTCCAGATCAACCATTGACGTAATGTCGTTAACAATACCAACGAAAAGTGGTGGCTGACTTGCTGTGTGCAACTGCAAATGCGCACGCACCGGATACTCTGAACCATCTTTGCGGCGATGCATGAGATTGATCAACATATCTTTGCGCTTGCCCTCACGAAGAGGAAGCAAAAGATTTTCCAGCTCTTGCTTGCTAAGACCTGGGCTCACCTCCATTGGAGTCATGTTGGTAAGTTCGCTGTTGCTGTAACCGAGGTTTTCGAGCGCACCTCGATTGACGTGGGAAAAGCGAAAGTTGTCCGCATCGAACAGGTAAATTTCGTTGGTCGATTCGTCCAGAATCTGACTCAGATGCATCGCCCGTTGGACGGATTTTTCACGCTGAACACGCTCCGCTGTCAACCGGTCGTCAAACAAGATCACCAACAGGGTAACGGCAAGTATGACCAGCGCGGCGGTACCGATGACCAGGGCCTGCATAGTCTTGTCGCTACCACCAAGGTCTCCGGATGTTGCCACCCACGGTGTGTAACTGGCAGCAGCCATGCCGGTATAATGCATGCCACAGATACCGCCCCCCATGATTGTCGCGGCAAGCATTCTTAACGGCAGCGAAGGTCTTTTTGCTGTACTGATCAGTGTGAAAATGATCCATATCGCCGCAGTGGCGGCAACAATTGCGATCACAATCGAGGCGAGGACCATAGCCTGATCGTATTGAACGTCGGCCTCCATGATCATGGCCAGCATACCGAGATAGTGCATGGTGACGATGCCGGCACCGAGCAACAGTCCGCTCATCCCGATGTGTGCAAGCGAAATTCCTGATCGAGTTGCAATGTAGATTGCAAATGCACTGGCGCCGATCGCAATCAATAAAGACAAGCCGGTAAGAGCGATATCGTAGCTGTGCGGCAATGACATGGATAATGCCAACATGCCGACAAAGTGCATCGTCCAGATGCCGAAACCCATCGAAAAGGAGCCCGCTGTCAGCCACCGGCGAGAACCGATGCCATCCGCATGTGAAACCCGACGACTGAGTTCGAGTGCTGTGTACGAGGCCGCAATCGCCACGATGAACGACAACGCGACCAGCGGTAGGTTGTAGGTGGTGTGCATCAGTCTTCCTTGACAGAGGTGGATTGCGCCGTTTTGCGATCCAGGCTGGGCAGTAATGCACCCTATGCTTTGACGTGTATCGGCGGATGGCCTCCAATCTTTAGTTTCCCCAGGAACCAACAATCCAGAAGCGGGAATTTCTTGGCGAATTCGGCTGACTTACTCGATCAATTACCATATTTGGTCTTTTTTTATCCCTTTCGAACATAACAGGCGGGGATACGACCGGGATTCGTACGCGACGCATAGCCGTTTCAGCAGCCGAAAAAAACGCCCCCTCCGGCGCCTGGAACACGTTCAGTGTGATTCACATTGGCAAGACACAGGTCGACCGAACGGCCTGAGTGCCAGTCACATGACAGCCGCATCTACGCCGGGTGAGAGAGACGCGACAAACCTCTGAAGCGATATCGAACCCTGCCGGCAGGGTCACCGGCGGCACACAACTTCCGGTCGAAAATACGACGTCTTTACTATCGATCAACTGTTCCGTGGCGTATCGTTATCGTCATTCACTGGCCAATCGGCAGGTTTGTTGCGGATTCCGTGACAAGTAAAACAATGACCAAACGCCTGGACCTCGACAAGTTCCCCGATTCCGTATACGCGCGTGAATTGCGTGATCGCCGCAAACACCTGCGTATGGCTCCTGAGCTGGAAGCAGAGTATCTGGATGAACACTTGCGCCGTGTGCAACCGCGCGTACGGACCTGGACCGGCATTGCCGCCCTTCTGGGCACAGGCTTTACGATTGCGCAGGTTGTCACCCATGCCACACTGAACGCAATCGTGCTGGGCCACCTGTTGGTCATCTTGCCGACGAGTATCACGCTTGCGTGGCTCGCCTGGAGCAAGGGCCGCATGCGCACCTATCTGCGAATTGCCGAACCGTTGGCTGCACTGCTCGGCGCGGCCGTAGCCTTTGCCGTTGCCAATTCGGTGGCAAGCGGTAATGCCGAAGAACTGGCGTCACTGACATTATTGTTGATCGCGACTTTCTTTTTCATGGGCCTGCAATTCCGTGCCGCCGTCATTGCCGGCGCAAGCATTCTGCTTAGCTACGCAATAGCCGCATTGATGAGCGATGTCACCACGCCGTTACTGCTGAAGTCAGTCGGCCTTCTCGGCTTCGCATTCGCGCTCGGCGCGACCATCGGCTATGAAGTAGAACATTCGTATCGACGCCGCTTTCTCAGTCACGAATTGATGATCGAACTCGCCGATCGTGATGGCTTGACCGGGCTACGCAACCGGCGCGCATTCGATGAACATTTATCACGCGTGTGGCAACAGTCGATGCGCAGTCATGCCCGTCTTGCGGTTTTACTGATCGATATCGACTACTTCAAGCGTTACAACGATCACTACGGCCACCAGGCAGGCGACCAGGCACTGCAGCAAGTCTCGGCCGTCATTGCCGGGTTTGCTCGCCGGCCGCTGGATATCGCCGCGCGCTATGGCGGTGAAGAATTCGCGATAGTAGCGTTCGATCTGGCCGATGACGCTGTGACAGACATTGCCAAACGCTTGTGCGAGGCGGTTGAATCACTGCAAATCGAGCACGCTGGCTCTGCCTGCAGCCCGCACGTGACGATCAGCATTGGCGTCGGACTTGCACAACCGATGATCAACCGGTCACCGGCCGGTTTGTTGCAGCTCGCCGACGAGACTCTCTACGATGCCAAGACTGCCGGCCGCAATGGTTTCGTTGTACACGGTCAGGATTCTTACGAAATACTCGAGACCGGCGCGTTCAATGCGAGCGACTCCTGATACCAATCGTTGCGTGACCTCAATGCCGGTCGCCATTCTCAGCTGCACGAACCCGCAGCATTATTCTATGCCGCAGCGCACGTGTTTTGTGCATTGCCCGCACGGGCAATGCACCAATCGGAATCAGCGTGCCTGATGCGACTCGTCCGGCCGAGCCAGGTACACTTTGCGCTGGATCTCGTCAGAGATCATTGCGCACTCTCGGTGCCTTGCGGCATTTCCTGCGATAAACTTTGAGATATCAGAACGCAATCGGTCCTTCACTGCGAATCGACAGGATCGTGTCTTTAAACTTTACGACCGTGACCAAGCTGGACAAGTAACCTCATGAATCATGGAGCCGCGCAGAATACGCCGTTTGTTGCAAGCCCTTTCGCTCAGATACTTCTCGACGACGCTCTGCACTACCGCACCCTGGACCAGTAATGAAACCAGCATTGGCACGGGAACGCCGGAAGCAACGTTATGGCAAGGACCGGCGTTTGCCCACGGTTAACTTGTATACGTCATGCGACTGAGCGTGCCTTGCGCACGCCGCTGGCAGGTGGGCATTGTCCTGCTATGGCTAGTGGCGGGCTGTGATGCGCCCTCGCCCGACAACGTCAGCCAGCCCGTCGCGGAGTTTGCAGGCAGCGACCGATGCGCCTCCTGCCATGAGAACGAGTTTGCGGGCTGGCAGGGTTCAGACCACCAGCTCGCGATGCAACCAGCCAGTAATCAGTCGGTACTCGGTAATTTTGACGGCGCGAGTTTCGACTACTACACGACCCACGCGACTTTCGAGAAAGACGGTGAGCGATATTTAGTCGTTATCCAAGATGCGCAGGGCCAACGGCAAGAGTACGAGGTTACGTACACATTTGGCGTACGACCGCTGCAGCAATATCTCGTTGACCTCCCCGGTGGCCGAAAACAGGCACTGCCCTATCTGTGGGACACTCGGCCGGAGAATAAGGGCGGTCAACGTTGGTATCACTTGTACCCCGATGAACACATTACACCCGGAAATCCGCTGCACTGGACAGGCCCTTACTTCAACTGGAATCAGATGTGCGCAGAATGTCATTCAAGCAATGTGGATGTCGGCTACGACCTTGCAAGCGACACATTTTCGACAACGTATAGTGAAGTGTCGGTGGGTTGCGAAGCGTGCCACGGACCTGGCTCACTGCATATCGAGAAACACGAAAACAAAGCAGACGGCCCAGGCTCCGGCTTTCCGGTTGACTTGAAAACAACAGGGCTTGCCGCCTGGCTAATGAATCCGGAAACAGGAATCGCCGAACGACAAGGCGACACCCGCGCTCACCCGCAAACGGAAGCTTGCGGCCGCTGCCACGCACGACGCAGCGTAATCGCTGAAGACTATGAGTACGGCCAACCGTTGAATGACACGCATATGCCGGCATTGCTCGAAGCCGGCCTTTACCACGCCGATGGCCGAATCCGCGAAGAAGTCTATGTTTACGGCTCGTTTCTGCAAAGCAAAATGTACGCGAAAGGCGTCGCGTGCACCGACTGCCACAACCCGCATACTGCCGGGTTGCGAAACGACCTGCAGCCGGACGAGCTGTGCTCCCAATGCCACTTACCGGCCCGATTCGCCGCCGACAGCCACTACGGCGACTCAGGCTCAGGCTGCGTTGATTGTCACATGCCGGCGACGACTTACATGGGTGTTGATGACCGTCGCGATCACAGCTTTCGCATACCGGGAGCAGGCGACGCGGCTACCCATTACGGCCAGATCATAGCGACTGCTCGCAGCCAACCGGCCAACGCATTGTTGCTGGAAGGCCTGCGCAACACAGACTATCCAGCCATAGCCCGCGCGACTCTGCTCACACTGTTGCAGCCACCGCTCAGTTCCGAGGGACAGCGGTTGTTGGCAGACAGTCTCGATGATCCGGAGCCATTGGTGCGGATCGGCGCATTGCGTGCCCTGCGTAATCTGCCGGCCAATGACCTCTTGAGTTATGGCAGTCATCTGCTGCGTGACACCGTACGCGGCGTACGCATAGAAGCGGTTGCAACTTATCTGGAAGTACGTGACTTGCTACCTCGTGAAGATCTTGCCGTATTCGACGAAGTCGCCGATGAATACCGGGCAGCGATGTTAGCGTCAGCAAGCCTGACGGAATCGCTGACGAACCTCGCAGAATTCGAATCCCGGCTGGGCAATTCAGATCCGGCGGGACAGTATCTGCAGTACGCCATTCAGCGCGACCCGGGTTCTGCAGTTGCACAGCATGCCTATGGCTTGTTTCTCGTGCGCAGCGGGCAGGCTACTGCTGCTCTGGAATACTTTGAGAAGGCAGCGGTTGGAATGCCTGCCAATAGCCGCTACGTGTACGTCTATGGAATCGCCTTAAACTCGCTGGGGCTGGAGAAGGCGGCCCTTGAGCTAATGCAACAGGCCCATGAGGACTTTCCGGAACAAGCAGATATCGGCTGGGCATTGGCAACCATGTTACGTGACCGCGGCAAGGTTGAAGCTGCGCGTACCGTGGCGCAGAAGATGCACCACCATTCGCGACCCGGCCGGGATTTTGTGCTGCTCGAACAATCGCTGGGTAGGCTGCAAGGCAGTGACAGTTCAACCGAATAACTCTGACCGGCCATACAACCTCCGCGCGCCTGTGACCTCTCTGCCAACGCAGCAGCAGACGTAGACGAACAAACTGGAAGGCGTTGAATTTTAGTTGATGAACTCCGACCCGCGCCGTGAAACAGTTCGCCGAGTATTGTCCCGGGATACCGGGTCTGCAATAAATCGAATGCCAAGCGAATACCAGCGGCGGTGATACGCGTGGCGCTGCCAACCGACGTGAAGACCCGACGCTAAAGCGAAGCACGCTCCCGGCAATCTGTCGACTCGCTCAACTTACCTGCCCCGCTGCTACCCGAAACTCCTGCAACGCCTCATCAAACTTCGCCTCGTTCGCGGCTACAGCCACATAGCGGTCCGGTCGCACCAACAGAACCTTGCCGCTGTTCTCGCGACACCAATGCTGCCCGAACTCGTCTGCCGGGGAATACACTGCGCTGCTATCCGGACCAATAGGAATACTCCGCGTCGCGGGATCATATGGTCTGGCATTGATAACCGGACCACCCATGTCGCCATTTGCATCAATATTCACCACTGCAAAGCCCGTTCCCATCGCGTCGTCCAGATTAGTGTAACTGCCGTCGCCTAAAACCAACTCCAGGCGCGGAATGGGTCGTCCCGTCAAACCGCCCACACCTGGACCAGCAACCAGCCCTGCGCTGACATCGGGTTTCGGCATGTGTCGCATGCTACGAAAATAGCGCCGTACTGGCGGCGAAAAATTGAGCAGCGCAAACATTCCGTCGCGCAACAAACCCAGCGGTCGGGAAGTTATATTGCTTAGCCGCCCCATGCGCACGGAATAGCGGATGATCCGTGATACGTGGTCACGTCGTTCACGATCGTAGCTTTGCAATACACGTTCATTACCACAACCGGCTAGCACGGCAGAAATCTTCCAGGCCAGATTGTTGGCGTCCCTCGCGCCGGAGTTCATGCCTTGCGCGCCGAAGGGCGGCATGAGATGCGCTGAATCACCCAGAAGAAACACGCGGCCCACCTGCATGCGGTCCACCAGCCGCGAATGAAAGACGTAAACCGCTTTGCGCACCACCTCAACCTTTGAGAAGTCGCGGTACGGACGAAACAGCCGCGCAAGATTCTCGGGTTCCAGCATGGCCTGGGGGTCTTCATCCGGAAACAGGAAAAATTCGAAGCGACGCATGCCATAGGGCAACGGCACACAAGTGCAGGGTCGACTCGGATCGCAATAGAACTTGGTATACGGCAGGCTGCCATCCGGATCATCGGCCACATCCACCACGACGTGCGGTTGGTCGGCGGCAGAGTAGCCCTCGAACTTCAACCCGAGGCGTTCGCGAACCAGGCTGCTCGCGCCATCGGCAGCCAGCAGGTAGCGCGCACTGATTGTATGAACCACACCAGAGCTGCCTTTGACCTCGGCTACAACACCGTCGTCCGATTGACTGAAGCTGCTCAGTTCGTGTCGAAAGAGTAATCGGCCGGGCGACCGTCGACCGAAGTTCTGCGCCAGCGCCTCTTCCAGCTTGGGTTGCCAGATTGTGGTGCGATTGGCAAAGCCGTTGGGCGTCTGAAAACCGGCCACCTTCAGTATCGCGAACCCCAGTGGCGACAGGTAATGCACGCCGACGGGACCGAAACTGTGCTCACGCAATTCGGGTTCCACACCCAATGTAGCCAGCACCCGGGAAAATTCATCATCGAGGATGATCGCACGCGGTTCCTGCACCGGGCCCGCGTTGCGCTCCACGAGTACAACATCTCGGCCGTAAGCAGCCAGTAAATTTGCCGCCAGCAGCCCGGTGGGGCCCGCTCCAACGATCAAGACCTCAGTACTGGCAGGAAGTGTTGCCGCGCTGTTGTCGTTCACTTCACGGTTCATTCTTCCGGTCCCAGCTAAAGAGTTGCCCGCGTCGGTAAGACGCAAGCTTGGCGACGTCTTGATCGCCGTAGGCGCCGCAACTCGCTGCAGCGCTCACGGCGTCCAGAGTTCCGGAGGCGGCCGGTGCAGACAAACCCAGTTCAGCCACCGTGCGCATGACGGCTCGCATGTCTTTTTGCACGCCGTTGATATCGAAACCCACGGTATCCGACTGGCCCAGCAGCAGTTCCTTTTTGCTGAGCAATATCGGTAAGGCAGCCGGCGTTTCTGCCAGCACGTCGAGGACTGCACCCGGATCAAGGCCGCCGCCCTCCGCCATCGCCAGACCTTCAGCGATAGCCTCCCAGTAGACTGTCAACACAAGGTTCATGACCATTTTCATTTTCGCGCCGTTGCCCTGCTGTCCCATGTTGAAGACGCGTCTGGACAAGGGCGACAGGATTGGCTGCAGTTGATCAGTGTCATCAGCTGAGCCGCCAGTGAAGACCACGAGCTTGCCCGAGCGGGCGGGATCGACAGTTCCGCCAACCGGCGCGTCCACGTAGCGCGCGCCTCGCTCATTTGCCAGCGCTGCAAGTGCCAGCGTATCCGCTGGCGCATACGTTGCCATGTCACAAATCAGTTTGCCGACGCAACCCTCAGCCAACAATCCGCTCTCATCTTCCATGACCGAACGCGTAGCGTTGTAGTCACGTAACATGCTAATGGCGACATCGGTGTGCCGCCAGATGTCCGCGGGCTGTGCAACGACTCTCGCACCAGCGTCGCGCAGACTGTCAGTCGTCGCCGACGAACGGTTCCACACCGTCAGGTCGAAACCGGCTTCAAGCAAACGCGGCGCCATTGCCTGCCCCATGCGACCAAGACCCAAAAAGCCTACTGTCGGCATCTGTTCTTTCTCCTTAATGTATTAGGTCAGTGACAAGCGATCGCAGACACTGCTCGCAAGTGACAAAGACGCGGTCAACCCAGGGCTTTCGATCCCGTGCAAAAAAGCGAGACCGGCTGTAGCCAGTTCGTCCGGGCCCTGAATCAGAAAATCGGCTTCGGCACCTGCGAGCTGAACTTTCGGTCGTATGCCGGCATAGGCTGGCAGCAATCGGTCTGCCGGCAAGTCAGGCCAGTAACGGCGAATCGACGATTCGAATACAGCCTGCCGACGCTCGTCCACGCGATAGTCGATGTCGACCACGTCCTCAGTATCCGGACCGAATCGTGTGCTACCGCTGAGGTCCAGCGTTGCGTGAATTCCAAGCCCTTTCTCCACGGGGACGGGATACACGAGATGCCGGAACGGGCTTTTCCCCGACAGGGCAAAGTAATTGCCTTTCACCATCCGGACCTGCGGCGCCAAAGGGCGCAGCCAGTCGTTGCCCTGCATGAGGTGCGTCGAGTGCAGTCCGGCCGATACCACCACGTTGTCAGCCGTTAGCTGCCACTCGTCGCCGTCGTTGTTACCACTTAATGTATGCGGCGCACCGGGAACGAGTTGATCAACCCGGCTGCGCAGAACCAGATCGGCGCCCGCTGCCTCAGCATCGGCCTGCATCGCCAGCATCAGGGAGTGGCTGTCAATAATACCGGTGGACGGCGACAACAAAGCTGAGACTGCGTGCACATTGGGTTCCAGCCTATTGACTTCCCGCGCGTTCAGGTAGCGCAGCGCATCGTCGCCAGTGAGCCCGTTCTTGATGGAACGATCAAGCAGCCCCCGCAGAACACTGTCTTCGCCCTCGCTGTTCGCCACAATCAGCTTGCCACAGCGGCTGAACGGAATATTGCGTTCTTCGGCGTAGCGATAAAGTCGCTTGCGCCCTGCAAGACAGTGCAAGGCCTTCAGACTGCCGGCGGCATAGTAGATACCGCCGTGTATTACCTCACTGTTGCGCGACGACGTTTCGCTGCCGATATTGGTCCCAGCTTCGAGAACGATGGTCTCGATACCGCGCATTGCAGCCTCCCTGGCCACCGCCAGCCCGATAACCCCGGCGCCAACGACCACAAGGCGAACATCAGCCACGTTGCTTGCTAACTGGTACTGAACAACAGCAAGGCACGCAAACCATCACGCCTCGTCGGCAACCGAGTTGACCAGCGTGCCCACCTCGGAAACTTCCACTTCGACGGTATCGCCGGGTTTCAGAAAAATCGGTGGTTCGCGCAAGAAGCCCACGCCACCACAGGTACCGGTGACAATGACGTCCCCAGGGAACAACGGTGTGAAATCGGAAATGTAGGAAATCAGCTTTTGCATGGAGTGGATTAACAATGAGGTGTTGCTACGCTGGAGTTCCTTGCCGTTAATTCGAGTCATCAGATCCAGATTGAACGGGTCTTTAATTTCGTCCGACGTCACCAGCCATGGCCCGAATGCTCCGGTCGACGCAAAGTTCTTACCCGCCGTAAACTGACTGGTGTGTCGCTGCCAGTCCCGTACACTGGCGTCGTTGTAGCAAGAATAGCCGGCAACGTGCAACATCGCATCGTCCTGCAAGATATGTCGTCCTGGCTTGCCAATAACGAGTGCAAGTTCACCTTCGTAATCGAGTCGTTCCGACACCCGCGGGCGGATAATGGCCTGACGATGACCCGTCTGCGAATCGGCGAGCCGAATGAACAGCACGGGATTCTCGGTATGGTCCCGATTGGCTTCTTTCATGTGATCGGCGTAGTTGACAGCTGCCAGCAGTATTTTCGACGGCCGCGGAATTACCGGCAGAAATGTTATGTCGTCGAGTGAAACATCGGGACTCGCCGATGCGACTATGTCGCGGGCACGATCCAGTTGCGTTTCCAGTATCGATGCCAGGCCCGGGTACTCGCTGCCCATTTGTCGGGAAAGATTCACGATCCCACCTTCTATTACTGCTCCGTAGGCCGCCGAACCGTTCGACTCATAGGAAACCAGTCTCATTGCATACTCCTCATATTCAGTTTCGCGGGATAGGTCTTGCTGTCAGCGCAGACCGTCCTCGCCTTTAATATCAGCGACAGCAAGTCCGCCTAATCTGTCGTGAATTCGTCCGCCCGTTGCCATCACAAGGCCGTAGACAATTTCGTCCCGGCGCGGAGCGTCGTAGATGCCGATTTCCGCACTGGCGAAGTGGCCCCGGACATACGCGGCATTGATGTGGGACAAAGGCACCATGAGTCGTGTGCCTATGGCACCAACGACTTTGTTGGACGGAACAATTGCCAGCGTGCCACCGAGTGCTTCTCGCATTCCCCAGCCACCGGGCTCGTGCCACATGGCGCCGTGCTCGATCTCGCCGTCGCCACCTACAATTGCACCTTTTCCATAGGACTGAATCTCTCCACTGTCACCGAGTGCCGCAATCAATCGCTCGGCCAGTTCCCGACCCAGCGGTTTGAGTGCTTGCATAAAACCCACGAGGTCGGCTTCGTAGCCGCCGGCGAACGGGTTCTTCACAACCGCAGCGATGGACCCGAGCCGTAAAGGTCGTGCAACTGCTGGCCCGCCTTCATGATGAATTTCTTCAACCGTCAGGATCGTTTTGCGAATCTCCGGCATCAGGATGCCTCCTCCAGTTTTTTCGCCAGCTCCCGCTGCCAGTCTTCACGCAGCATAAAGGCCGAGTCTTGACGG
The DNA here is from genome assembly GCF_001677435.1 of Woeseia oceani. Classification (GTDB taxonomy): domain Bacteria; phylum Pseudomonadota; class Gammaproteobacteria; order Steroidobacterales; family Woeseiaceae; genus Woeseia; species Woeseia oceani. The sequence continues at coordinate 983,639 of NZ_CP016268.1, read as the reverse complement.
CAAGCTTGTTCCGTCTGCTCGAGGATCTCCTCGTCAGTCAAATTGAGGTCCAGTGGATCGTAATGCGGTTGAGGAACATAAAACGGACTGTCGAGATACACCTCGATCGTATTTCCTTCCGGATCGTGCGCATAAACTGACCACGCATTGCCGTGATTGACGCCGCGAATGTCCGTCGCGCCATACTCAAGCAATCGCAGCCGGATAGCCCGTAGTTGATCCAGGTCTGTCACCGTGAAGGAGAGCTGGTTGACGGTGGAAAATGCAGCCTCGGCAGGCCGGCCGGACGCCAGTACGAGTTGATGGTGCATCGACGAATCGCCGGTCAGGAACACCAGTTTCACGGGCATCACCGTTCCGTAGCCTTCGTCACTCACCACGAACCCGAACACGCCAAGGTAAAACTCCAGCATGGGCGCCATGTTCTGCACAAAGATGCCCACATGGCTCAATCTTGGCCGGCTTGCAAAGGTCATTTCTTAATCCCGGAACATGTCCCAGGCTGTCTTGCCTTCAGGCAATTTATCCCTGCTGGTAAGCTCCTCTGCACTGACGCCGTTCTTGCGTTGCTCTATCCAGTCATCGGGATCGAATATGATGCCCATGAAATTTTCGTCAAAGGCGCCGGATGTGAAAAACTCCAGTAGCTCTTCACCCTTCAGGTTGTCACACAAAATCTCCACTCGATTCTGATCCGGATCTTTGTAGTACAAGGAAGTCGTCGGACCGTGCAGGATCGGCCAATAGGGCTCGATGCCCTCTTTCTTAAGCCTGACGTAAGTCGCCAGCAGCTCATCCAGATCGTTGTAAGTGAATGCAAAATGATTGACGCCTGTGCTATTGGCCGGCGGCCGCACAAGGCCCGGTATCGCGGCAATAGCAACCCGGTGATGCTCTTCGTCGAAGCCGATGAAGGCCACATCGTCATTCGCGTAAGCGATTTCGCCCTCAAAATAGGTGAGGTACCACTCCACCATCGCTTCGTAGTTCTCCGGGTTCGTGCCAATTACGACATGAGACATTCTGATCGGAGCCAGCTTGCCTCGCTCTCTGGCGGGCACAGCCAGTTTTGCATTAAACTTTTCCATATCCTGTCACCTCAACAATTACGGCTTTCCGTCTTCCCGGATGTCTATAGCGATCTTGCCCTGAGCCTGTTTCGACTCGCAGTATTCGTGAGCAGCGACCATATGTTCCAATCGATAGACTTTGTCTATCAATGGGAGAATCTTGCCCTGCTCCAATAACTGGCTGATTTCAGTCAACGCAGCACCGCTTGGGTTGCAGAACGACCAGTAATATCGTCGACCCAGCTTTTCCTGTGCAGCCGATCTTTCTTCAAAGATGACACGTGCGCGTTCAATACCTTCGTCCAGACCGTGGCGATCTGTCAGCGCCATCTTTGGCGAACAGACAGTGACATACGCAGCACCGCTGTCTCGTTTGAGCATTGACATCAATTTCTCGTCGAAATGTTCGCCCGCGGGATCGGTAGCGCCTCGCAAGTCGGCCGATTCAAAGTCACTGCTTCGGCCGACGGTATCGAAGGCGCAATCAAAAGCCGTCAGCTGTGCCGAGAAATCGGCCTTCGTATAGTCGATAACTTCATCGGCGCCGAGCGCGCGTACAAAATCGAAATTTCGTTCGCTGCAGAGCCCGACTACGTAGGCACCCCACGCTTTCATCAACTGCACCGCGAAACTGCCTACACCGCCGGCCGCCCGCGGTATCACAACTTTCTTGCCAGCCGCGTTTTCAGCACTGAAACCGGCGTTGTCCACGAGTGCTGTCCACGCCGTCAGCGCTACGAATGGCAAACTCGCGGCTTCCAGATAACTGAGGTTGCGCGGTTTTTTAGCGATGTACGACGCGTCGACGGCGACGTATTCTGCGTGACAGCCGATGTGGGGCGCCGCGTATACCTCGTCGCCACACTTGAAGCCAGCGACATTTTTTCCGACCTGCACAATCACTCCCGCCGCATCACGGCCGAGCACCAAAGGTAGTTCCCCCCACATTGTTTTGAAAATGTTTTGCCCGTAGCCGGCTCTGGCTGCGCAATCCACCGGATTGAGTGCGGATGCATGCACTTCGATCAGAACTTCGTTATCAGCAATTGTTGGGGTTGGAATATCCGTCTTGTACAAGAGTACATCGGCCGCGGCGCCGTACTTTTCTATGACTATTGCGCGCATTGAACGAACTACCCGTCGCTGGAGAGAAGCGGGACGTAGACGTAGCCGTCTGGTTCATCCAGCACTTTGTTCTCGATCGCACCGAGACCTTCGACCTCGACCCTGACCACATCTCCACTGCGAAGGAACGCTGGCGGTGTCATCAATGCTCCGACTCCAGCGGGCGAACCCGTCGCAAGTATGTCCCCGGGCTCCAGCGTGAAAACAGTGGATAGTTCAGCAATCATCGTGTCGATGTTATGCAGAAATTCATCGCTGCGGCCGTCCATCCGCAGCTCGCCATTGACCCAGGTTTTCAGCGACAACCGGTGAGGGTCTGGTACCTCATCACGTGTAGTCAACCATGGTCCGGTAGGGCCGTGGGTGTCGAATGATTTACCGAGCGTCGAGGTTGGCGATCGTAGTTGCCAATCCCGCACACTTACGTCATTACACACCATGTAACCGGCGATAACATTGTAGGCGTCTTCCCTGGGCACGTGCCGGCAACGTTGACCAATCACAACGGCTAGTTCGCCTTCATAGTCCAGCTCGGCAGATATTTTTGGCAGGTGCAAATTTCCGAAGGGGCCATTGATACAGCTGACCTGTTTGTTGAACCAGGTCTGGTGCGGAGAATGCTTGATTGGTACGCCGGCGGCCTTCACTTCTTCGAGGTGCGAATGAGTGTTGCCACCTATGCCGAGAAATTTCCGTGGATTCGGTATTGGTGCTTCCAGCGTAAGTTCGCTAAGTGGTATGTCCTTATGGCCTGCGGCCAATATGGCAGCGACAATATTCAGCGCATCCTGCCCGGCTTCCAGCAATTCACGCATTGTGCGTGGCAGTTGCGGCGCATGACGCGACAGGTCAATGACGTAGTCTTTATTGATTACACCGATCGACAATCGATCTGCGTGTGAATAGGTAACCAGTTTCATTTCAATTTTCCCAGTTGTTCCCGATCAAGACCCGGGAGCAAATAAAACCTGCAGCTGACGGGATTCGAATCGCCAGCAACCATCATCGTCGCGTCGGATAACATCGGTCGAGTCACCCACCACAAAATTGTTATTCGGTACGGGCGTTTGTTCGCCTTCTTGCATCGTGTGGAAAAAGGTTTGAACCACCGTCACCACACGTACCCGATGACTATCGAGCTCCTCGAATCGCGGGTTAGACCACAAGTGCCTGGATACCCGGTTTGCATCCGCGGCCCTCTGACCGAAAGCACTGGCAATTTCGTTGCGACTATTTAGCGTCAGACCCGGTGCGGAAATGCTGCCGACCTCAATGAACAGTTCGTGCACCCGATCCCCATGTCCGTGGTCCACGCGCCAGGCGAACTCCGTCAACAGATCCTCGAGAGCCACGCGAGTAGCTGAATTCAGACTCATGTCCTGATGCATGCCCATCTCAACTAAGGGGCCTGCACAATAGCAAGATTGCATTCAATATACAATAAACTGCCTTTTCGATCGGATCGGAACTGCCAGCCCTGCCGCAAACCGCGCAGGTAAGCCATTAACTCGGGCGCTTGCCGTTGCGGCCGGAATTGTAGACAATAGTCAAGATAAATCAGAAAGTTATCTTCACAGCAACGACTCAAAGAGAACATGCCGAAATCCCCCAAATCACCTGCCGCTTCGGTACGCGAATCGGCCAGCCTCATTCCTCGCTCTTCATTGCAGGAAGAGATTGCTACTCGCCTGAGAAATGAAATTGTCGAAGGTTTCTGGGAACCGGGTGCCCGCCTGCAAGAGCGAATTCTTTGTGAACGCTACGGCGTCTCTCGATCGCCGCTGCGGGAAACATTCCAGATACTGGTTAAAGAGGGCCTTCTGGAGTTGCTGCCAGGACGTGGTGCCGTGGTGACTCGACCCACGATGACCGACGCGCTGGAAAACATTGAAATCATCATTGCGCTTGAAGCCATGTCCATCGTTCTCGCTTGCGAACGGGCCAAAGATGAAGAGCTGGAAGAAATCGCCTCATTGCACGAACGCATGAGAAAGTGCAGTGAAGAGCACGACGTAGAGTCCTACTATCAGCTCAACAACGCGGTGCACAGTGCAATTGTCCATGCCAGCGGAAACGCAGCAATGATTGCGGCCCATGCGAACGTACAAAGGCATATCACTCGCTTGCAGAACCTGTCGGGTGCGCTGGAAGCAATAACTGCAGAATCGCTTGCGGAACATGACAGCTTCGTTAAAGCACTCCTGAACAGAAATGCCAAGAAGGCAGAGAAAGAGCTTCGTGCTCACCTCGGCGCGACGGCGGAAAAGATCCGGTTGCGGATACTGCAAAGCTAGCAGCTACGCAATTCACGTCGGACTCCCAAACGTCTTGCCGAGGTAGCACGCTCTGGCTACTCGCCGAAATTCCAGCCGAAACTCACACCGAATATTTGCGGATCTGCCACCAGGCCGACACGTGAAATAGTGTCATTGATATCCGGTACCGGACCACCACCGCGGTAGTAGACCTCGTCGGTCAGATTGCGTACCCACAGAGCGGCATTCCAGTTTTCCCCGGAGTCCCAAGCGAGTCGCATATCCACAACATCGTAGGCGTTGGACCAGAGTGTATTAAAGACGGTGATCGTTTCATCTGTACCGGAGAGATCGGCGCCCAGAGTCAGCGAACTGCCACTTGCCAACTGCCATTCGTAGCTCAGTCCAACGTGGTAGTTGTACTCCGGAATCAAACCGATGCGGTCCCCACTCTTGTCCACCAGACGGAACGGTGGCCCGCCCTGAATCGTCGGGTCAAAGACCTCAATGGCATAACGTGTGAACTGATGGTCGAGCCATGATCCGCCGATGTTGTAACGGAAACCCTCGCCGATCACGCCTGACACTTCGATCTCGAAACCGGATATTTCCGAAGCGGCCGCGTTGTTGGTTATAGGGCTACCGGTAACCGGGTCGAAGCCCTGTAATTGCATGTCGGTAAAATCCGTCATGAAGTAGGCAATATTTGCCGACATTGACTTGTCGAAAAACTGGCCTTTCATTCCAAACTCGATCGATTCTGCCTGCTCTGGTTCGAACGGCACGACGCCTGCGGCATTGTCCGGACTGCCGTTGTAACCACCGCTCTTGAAGCCTTCGGAATAACTAAGGTAAGTATTTACATCCTCAGTCAAAGAAAACTGGACCGATACCTTCGGTGTAAATTCGGACCAGGTCTTCTGATCACTTGCCGTATAGGCGCCGTCAGGGATAAACAAGGAATAGTTGCTGCCGCCAGGCTGATTCGCGACGGCATAGGCATCGATGTCATAGTCTTTGGTCTCTTCCGTGTAACGACCGCCCAGGTTTATGCTCCAGCGGTCGTTGAGTCGGTAGTCAGCCTGACCGAAAACCGCGTAACTATCCGTTTCGATCTCCTGTATGAAGGTTGTTGTCGAGTCCTGAATCTCCGGTGAGCCCGGGCCGACCAGTCCACCCGGGCCGAAGAAGTCTGAATAGCGACTTTGGTTGCGATCGCCTTTCTCATGGAACCAGTAGAGGCCCGCGGTCCAGGACAGCGCAGAGTCCGAGTTGGACATCAGCCTGAACTCCTGACTGAACGACGAGCTGTCCTGCACTGACCAGAGATCGCCTGATCGCTCGGCTGCCCGATCATTGTCTTCGGAGTGATGACTGTCCTCGGTGCGATATCCCGTAATGGATACAAAGTCCATCGATGACATTTGGTGATTGACGGTCAGGTTCATACCGTATTGATCGACACCCTGTGCACCGTGAATGCCGCTGCGCGAAGTACGCAAATCGGATTCCTGCATGGGGAACGTGACCGTGAAAAAGTCTTTCAATATATAAGGTGTGCCTGGCACGTCCGCGATGACACTCTTTAGAACGCCGAGTTGCTCGGATCGTGCCCAATCTGCACTGAAGAGCACATCGGTGCTGTCAGACGCTGCAAATGCCAGACTGCCGCGAAAGGCCTGAGAGTTAATGTTGTTGCCACGCTGACCAGTGGTCAGGTTGGTATACAGTCCATCGCGTTCGCGAGACACAAAGGCGATCCGACCGCTAACCCTGTCGCTGATCGCCGCGTTGGCAGCTGCCCGCAAATTCATCGTACCGAAGTCACCGATATCAACACCGAGGTAGCCGCCTGGTTCACTGCGTGGCTTGCGGGTCACTATATTGATCGCACCACCCGTCGCATTCTTGCCCCACAAGGAGCCCTGCGGCCCCCTCAGGATTTCAGCTCGTTCGACATCAAACAAAACCAGATTCGCCGCGCCTTGTCGGGCAACGTAAACATCGTTGATAAACATCGCCACGCCAGAATCGGATCCGAGGTCTTCGTTGGCCCGACCAATACCGCGAATGGTATAAAACTCGGAGTTCACCGCCTCGGAAAAGATATGCAGGCTCGGCGTGTACAACGACAGTTGTTCCGCGGTAAATACCTGCTGGCGTTCCAGAAATTCGCCGCTTAGTGCTGTGATGGCAATTGGAACTTCATAAAGACTTTCGTCCCGCCGCTGTGCCGAAACGACAATCTCTTCCAGTAAATTGGAAGACTCATTGTCCTGCGCCGCACTCGGCCCCGAAAACGCTAACAAACTCACAGCAGGTATTACCCAAGCGAGACGAATCATGTGTATCCCCCCATTGCAGAAATGCAAAACTTGACGGATGGTCGACAAGTATTTTGTCTACAATAGTCAAAACTCGTGTAGACTGCAAGCGCTGCGGAGGCCTGATCGCGCCGCCCACACAGAGCCCTTACTATCCGGCTCAGGTGTGGCGCTGGTCACCGTGCAACACGTAGTGCGCTCGATACGCGATCCATGCAGCCAGCGGTGTGGTTAGAAAAAGACCGACGTGCTGTGACAATCAATTAGAGGGGGATACATGCCGAATACTACTGTGGTTACGCCAGCGCAATTTCTTGGAGAGTCAGAATTCAGTTTCTACCAGCTGCGGGCAATCATCATTTGTTTCCTGATCGCCGCGCTGGACGGGTTTGACACGCAGTCAATTGCATTTGTCGCCCCTGCACTTCGCCACCTCTGGGAGATCGCACCGGAACAGTTTGGTCCCCTGTTTGCTGCCGGCCTTATCGGAACCATGATCGGTGCCGTCATTCTTAGCTCACTTGCTGATCGTTTCGGCCGAAAGCCGTTAATCATTTTCAGCACCTTGCTGTTTGGAACGATGTCGCTTTTATGCTCCACGGCAACCTCCGTTGACTCCTTGTTCATGTACCGGCTGATCGCCGGTTTCGGCTTGGGTGGTGCGATTCCAAACATTCTCGCGCTGGTCTCTGAGTATGCGCCTCATCGGATACGCTCCACCGTCATTGTCGCAACATTTACCGGCTTTCCTTTTGGCGCGGTTGTGGGTGGCATCGCAAGTTCGAAAATCATTCCAGCCTCGGGCTGGGAAATGGTCTTTATAATCGGTGGCATTCTGCCACTTGCATTGCTCCCCTTCGTTTTCGCGTGGGTTCCCGAATCGTTGCGTTACCTGTTACGCCGCGACGGCCAGCAGGAAAAGGCGAAGAACATACTCGAACGGATCAAGCCTGGCTGTACCTCGGCACAGACCATGGACTACACAACCAGTGACGCGCATACGATCAAACCGGTCCGCAACCTTTTCGCTGCCAACCGTGTCGTATGGACCATCCTGCTGTGGCTGCTGACTTTTACCACATTGCTACTCGGCTATTTCCTGATCAACTGGACACCTTTGCTCCTGGTGGACGCTGGCGTACCGCATCAGAAAGCCATTCTTGGGGTGGTTGCACTGAACCTCGGCGGCATTATCGGCAGCCTTATTCTCGGCCGGCTCAGTGACAAACGGGGACCGTTTAAAGTTGTCGCTACGGCATTTGGTATTGGCGCGATTGCCGTAGCGGTGCTCGGGCTGTTGATTGGTTCATCTGTCCCTGTATTGCTGTCTATTGTTTTAGTCATCGGACTGTTTGTCTTCGGCGCGCAACTGAACGTAACCGCACTGGCTGCCAATTATTACCCGCTGGACATGCGCAGCACGGGTATCGGTTGGAGCATGGGTTTCGGCCGCGTGGGTTCTTTTCTCGGCCCGTTGATCGGCGGCGGGCTCATCGCCTACGGTCTGAATCAGGGACAAATGTTTCTCGTGGCCGCGGTACCTGCCGCACTTGCTTGCGCACTGGTTATCGCCATGGCATACAACAAACCCGAGGTCTGAGTGAGCTCGTCAGTGTCTGAGCTACCGCGCATCGGCTTCGTCGGTACCGGTCTCATGGGGGCGCCGATGGTCCGGCGCCTTCTGCAAGCGGCATACCCGGTCACCATCTGGAATCGCACAGAGAGCAAGTCGCACGAACTTCAGCAAGACGGCGCGCGGATTGCCGGGTCGCCCGCTGAGGTCGCCGAAAGCGCTGACATCATGTGTTTATGCGTGACAGATACTGCTGCCGTTGAGACTGTGGTCTTTGGCGACTATGGTGTTGCGCGCGGTGCGCAACCCGACAAAATTCTGGTCGACTTTTCCAGCATCAAACCTGACGCGACCCGCAAAATGGCGACCCGATTGCATGCCCTGAGTGCCATGCACTGGGTCGACGCACCGGTATCCGGTGGCGTCAAAGGCGCCACCGATGGATCGCTGATTATCATGTTTGGCAGTGAAGAGTCGGTTGTCGAACGCGTCACGCCAATGTTCGCGGTGCTCGCCAGCCGAGCCACGCACATGGGCCGTAGCGGTTCCGGGCAGGCTACCAAGCTGTGCAACCAGATCATCGTCGCCACTAACCTGCTGGCCATTGCGGAATCGCTGCGTCTGGGCCAGGAAGCGGGTATTCGGATTGGCCGACTTCCGGCGGCATTGAGCGGCGGCTGGGCGGACTCACTGCCACTGCAAATTATCGGACCACACATTGCCGGAATGAAATCGGAGAAAAAAACAGGCGCGTTGTCGACGATGTTGAAGGACATCGAATCAGCATTGTCCGCTGCTGAAGACCATGGCGTCGAATTGCGAGTGCTAAGGGAAGCAGTTGCGACTTACAAGGAAGCCTGCTCAACAGCAGGCTCGGATGCAGATATATCGGAACTGGGAACGTTCTACGGAATCAAGAAAAGCGAGTAACAATGAATCGGGAAATCGCGTACATAGTCAGTGTGTTCGCCGCACTTTTGTTAGCGGCCTGCAACAAAGACACCAGCGTAAACAATGCGACAGAAGCGGCCACTCGACCGAACATACTGCTGATCGTTGCGGATGACCTCGGCTACACCGACATAGGTGCCTACGGCAGCGAAATCAGCACACCCAATATCGATTCACTGGCGGCCAGCGGTGTTGCATTCTCGCAGTTCTACGCTTCACCCATGTGCTCGCCGTCGCGTGCCATGTTGCTGACCGGTATTGATCATCATCGCGTTGGTCTCGGCAATCTCGTATCGCGGCTCGCGGACAACCAGCGCGGCCAGCCTGGCTATGAAGGTCGGCTGATCCAGAGCGTCGCGACGCTACCGCAAATTCTCAAGAAGGCGGGTTATCGGAATTATTTCTCCGGCAAGTGGCATCTGGGCGATTCCAATGGCGCTGACCCGGGTTCGCGAGGCTTCGACAGGCATTTCGCCCTACACGATTCAGGCGCCAGTCATTTCGCAAACATGATGTCGTTATCCGGCCCTGAAAAGGTGCTGTACACGGACGACGGCAAGCCGGTTGACGAACTGCCGGATGATTTTTATTCAACCCGCTTCTATACCGACAAGCTGATTGAATACCTCGATGCCGACAGCAAAGACGACCGGCCGTTTTTCGCCTACCTTGCGTACACAGCTCCGCACTTCCCATTGCAGGCGCCACTCGCATCGGTAGAGAAGTACAAGGGGCGCTACGACGAGGGTTTCGATGCGCTGCACGCCCGCCGCCTGGCCCGCGCCCAGGAACTGAACCTGGTACCGGCTGGCATTCGCAGTTTCCCCGGCATTGATCCGGACAGGAATTGGTCTTCATTGAGTACGCCTGAGAAAAAGTCGGCAGCGCGCATCATGGAAATCTACGCGGCCATGATAGATGACGTCGATGCAAACATTGGCAAGGTGATTACCTACCTTCGCGACCACGGCCTTGCCGACGATACCTTGGTTGTCTTTATTTCCGACAACGGCGCGGAAGGGCACCGACTCGACCAGGGGCTCGGTCCGCTGGATGATTGGTCGAAGGAGTGCTGTGACAATTCTTTCGAGAACATGGGCAATGAAGACTCCTATCTGATGCTCGGACCGGACTGGGCCAGAGCATCGATGGCCCCCTTTCGCATGTTCAAGGGCTTTACTTCCGAGGGCGGAGTGCGCGTGCCTGCAATTGTGAATTTCCCTGCGAATTTCGCCGGGACTCGGGTTTTTGACGGCATAGCGACGATTATGGATATTGCACCGACAATACTGGACATCGTCGGAGTCGACACAAGCAAGCTGCACATGGATGGCAAGTCCATGTTGCCGGTGTTGCGAGGCCAATCCGCTGCAGTACACCCGGACGAGGTCAGCTTTGGGTGGGAACTGTTGGGGAAGAGCGCACTGCGACAAGGCAAATGGAAAATTGTACGGGAGTCGCGTTTCTCAGACTGGTGGGATGCCGACAGTCTCGGCATCAAACGCAATGAATGGCAGCTTTACGATCTTAGTCAAGACCCTGCAGAGCTGAACGATTTGGCTGGCAATGAACCGCAGCGGTTACAGAACATGATCGCGCTGTGGGAAGAATACGCCGCAGCGAACGGCGTCATCATGCCTGATACCGCCCGCAGTTACTGACACGAAGCCTGGACGTGCAGGCGCTGTGCTTCTGCGGCAGCTGCACAACGCACGACGCTAGCGGATATCTATGACGATCTTTCCCTGCGCCTGCTTTGTCTCACAATACTCATGGGCCTTGACGATGTCGGCCAGTGGGTAAGCCTTGTCTATGACCGGTTTGATCTTGCCTTCCTCGATCAGGCAGGCTACTGCGCGCAATGGGGCTGCATTCGGATCAAAGAACGACCACACGTATTGGTAGCCTTTGTTGGCTGCCGCATTTGCACGATTTGCGTATTCGATATCTGCTTGGCGCACCCCTTCGTCGTAACCGTACTTGTTTGTCAAAGCGACCTTGGGGGAACAAACGGTGACATAGACAGCGTTCGCGTCTTCGCGCAAAACACTCATCAACTGCTCATCGTAATGACTGCCGTCGGCGGTGGCAGTGCCACCTTTGTAGTCGTTGTCCAGTTCGTCGAAATCGCTTTTCCGGCCTATCAGGTCGAAGGCAACATCGTAATCCTGCAAATGATCCCTGAAGTCCTGCTGCGTATAGTCGATGACCGTATCTGCGCCGAGGCTGCGAACCAGTTCAATATTGCGTGTGCTGCATATCGCAGCCACCTCGGCGCCCCAGGCTTTCAACAACTGCACAGCAAAACTGCCCACACCGCCCGCTGCTCTCGGTACCACTATTTTTTTCCCGGTGGCGTTCTCCGCCGTTAAACCCGCATTCGTGACCAATGCGGTCCATGCCGTCAGCGCGATGAACGGCAGAGCCGCCGTTTCCGAATGACTGATATTGCGCGGCTTGGGCGCCGCGTGCACCGCTTTGACTTTGACGTATTCGGCATAACAACCGATCGGCGGCGCCGCATAAACTTCGTCGCCAATTTCCACGCCCGCGACGTCCTTGCCTTTGGCAACGACAACACCGGATGCGTCCCGCCCAAGAATCATCGGCAGATCGCCCCAGCCCAGCCGCGAGAAAAAATTCTGGCCGTAGCCTGAGCGGGCCGCGCAATCGACGGGATTGACGGAGGTGGCGTGGTTCTCGATCAGGATCTCATCGGCAGCCAGGATCGGCCGGGGTGCGTTGTGACTGAGGCGGAGCACATCGCGCGCGGCACCGTACTGGTGGATTTCTACTGCTTTCATACTTCCCGGCCACAACCTGTCAAGGTGGATAATCAATTTGTCGATAGTATACAATCGACAACTTATGAATGTAAGCCGGTGATTCAGGAGGCGTTGAAGACAGTGAGCACGAAAAAGGCAGGGAAACACTGGCGGTCCCGACTGGTCACAAAGGGCCTCAGCCGCGCACCGCACCGCGCCTTCCTGCGCGGAATGGGCCTCAGTAGCGAAGATTTCGAGAAGCCGTTTATTGGCGTCGTCAGTGCCGCCGCTGAAACCACACCTTGCAACATGCATCTGTACGAACAGGCCTCCATCGCGCACTCAGCCGTCGCCGAAGCAGGCGGGCTGCCACGCATGTTCACGACAGCATCCGTGGCTGACAGCATGTCCATGGGCCACAAGGGCATGCAGTTTTCACTGGTCTCCCGGGAAATTGTCGCTGACAGCATCGAAGCGGTAATGCGCGGACATGTATACGACGCGCTGATCGGTTTTGCAGGCTGCGATAAGACCCTGCCCGGCATCATGATGGCGATGGTGCGACTTAACGTCCCATCCGTATTCGTCTATGGAGGCAGCACTCTCCCCGGCCGGTGGAACGACAAAGACATCACGATTCAGGATGTATTCGAAGGTGTTGGCAGCGTCATGGCAGGCACAGGCAGCCGCGAGGATCTGGATCAGATGGAGCGCGTCTGCATCCCCACGGCCGGATCCTGCCCGGGCCAGTTCACCGCAAACACGATGGCCATGGTCGCCGAGACCCTTGGCCTCGCGCTGGCTGGCAGCGCCACTTCACCTGCCGTCAGCCCGGAACGCAAAGACATTGCTGAACAATCGGGTATCGAAGTCTTGCGCAAACTACATGCTGGCGGTCCGCTGCCGCGCGAGCTGGTTACCCGGCGCAGCCTGGAAAACGCGGTTGCCGTGGTCGCCGCTACCGGCGGGTCAACCAATGCGGCATTGCACTTACCCGCTATCGCCCATGAAGCGGGTATTGATTTCAGTTTCGACGACGTTGCCGCCGTATTTGAACGCACGCCTTTGCTTGCCGACCTGAAGCCGGGCGGACAATACCTGGCTTTCGATATGCACCGTGTTGGTGGTCTTCGCGTGCTGTTGAAAGTGTTGCTCGACGGCGGCTATCTGCACGGCGACTGCTTGACCGCCACCGGGCAAACACTGACGGACTCCATTGCGGACGCTGCTGATCCTGATGGTGAAGTCATCCGGGAGTTGGCCAAGGCAATCTCGCCCAGCGGCGGGCTCGTGGTCCTGAAAGGCAATCTTTGCCCTGACGGCGCGATTCTCAAGGTCGCTGGCCTCAAGCGTCAGACTTTCGACGGCCCCGCCCGGGTATTCGAATCCGAAGAAGAGTGCGCGCTCGCCGTGGCCACACGCGATTACGAATCAGGCTCGGTTATTGTCATTCGCAACGAAGGTCCACGCGGCGGGCCGGGCATGCGGGAGATGCTGGGTGTGACGGCTTTGCTGTACGGTCAGGGCGTGGGCGAAGAAATCGCACTTTTAACCGACGGCCGTTTTTCCGGTGCTTCGCGTGGCATGTCCATTGGCTATGCCTGCCCGGAAGCCGCGGTAGGCGGCCCTTTGTCGTTGCTACGAACAGGCGATCGCATCAAAATCGACATTCCCGGACGGAGCGTCGATGTGGATTTGAGCGACGCTGAACTGGCCGAACGCAGAAGTGCTCTGCCGAAACGCGGTAGAGCGAGAATCGGTGGCGCTCTCGAAAAGTACGCGGCACTTGTAGGCTCCGCTCATCGCGGCGCAACGACTCACTCCGGCAATGTGGATTGGCAGCAGGAAACAATAGACGACCAATCCGACTGATTCTCCCGAAGGGTTGTCGAATACAACTTACACCAAAGGAAAAAAACAGTGCCCGTTGTAGAACCACTGGACGAAGAGCAAATTGAACCCGCGCTCCGCGAGTACGTGCAATTCTTCAAAGGCCCACTTGGCGTAGTCCCTAACAGCGTCCGAACCATGTCACGACGCCCGAATATCGCCAAAGCGTTCACCGACCTGAATGTCGCCGTAATGGAATGCGCAGGCGCGGTAACGCCGGAATTCAAGCGACTCATTGGCTACGTCACCAGCATGGTGTCAGGCTGCCGCTATTGTCAGGCACACACGATTCTCGGCTCGGAGCGATTCGGCACTTCCGAAGATCGTCTGAACAGCATTTTCAACTATGCGGACAGCCCGCATTTCACAACAGCAGAAAAGGCGGCACTGGATTTCGCGTTTGCCGCTGCCGAGGTGCCTAACGGCGTTACGGAAGACCACGCTGAGAAACTCCGTGCCCATTGGTCCGACGAAGACATCGTCGAGATCATGGGTGTTATTGCGCTGTTCGGCTACCTGAACCGCTGGAACGATTCCATGGGATCGGCACTTGAAGACTTACCGACCCAGGCGGGCGAGAAATACCTGGGCAAGACTGGCTGGACCGTGGGCAAGCACCGTTAACGACAATCGGGGCTGCCCGGATCTGCGTACCTGTAACCCGCCAAATTTGCGAAGCCATGCGGTTCGTTGTCAGGTGGCGCCCTGTTGCTACAGCAACTGCACGCACACGCCTTAAACCTGCTATCTAGTTCGTCGCTGCATCGTGCACGATCTTGCCGTTAAAGATGGTCAGAGTGACCTGTGTCCCACCAATCTCCTGTGGCATACCCGCCTCGGCGAGCTCTACGATGTTTCTGTCCAGTGCTATGAGGTCGGCGGTCTTGCCTGCTTCGATACTGCCAAGCATGTCACTGTGACCAAACAATTTTGCAGCATTGATGGTAAATGCCGCGATCGCCGAGTGAACATCGATTCGTTGATCGGCGTTCATAATCGTCTCGCCATTGCTACGGGTGATTGCCTGCTGCATGCTCACGAATGGAATCGGGTCACGACCACCGACCGGTGCGTCACTCCCGTTCACGATGTTCCCGCCATAGTCCTGAATACGCTTCACCGGGTACACGTTCTGCATGTAGTACGTATCGGGATTGTAGAGATCGGCAATGCCCCTGACCTCCTCGATGAAGGGCGTAACCATCATGTCGTAAGCAATCCCCGGCGTCGCCCACACGAAGGTGAACACCACCGATATGCCCAGCTCACCGATTCGCTTTTGATCATCGGGGTGCGCGAGCTGCACGTGCGCAAGGCTTTGGCTCGTGCCATTGCGGTCCGCGATGGCTTTTACTTTGCTGAACTCGTCGACGGCAATTCTCACGCCTTTGTCCGCCAGCGCGTGCACGTGCACATGGAAGCCGGCTTCGGTCGCTTTGCGAATGTACGCGCGTACGAATGCCTCTTCGTGCTCAAGCACGCCGCTGTTCGGCAGGCACTGCTGTGGATAAAAGCCGTACTCCGTCACGAATGCCTCAAGACGCTCTGACGTGGTATAGCTTTGCGGATTCGCCTTTACTGACTGACAGACTTCGCGGTCCTGATCAACATAGCCAACCACGTCGAATGAACCGTCATCGACACTGCCCGCAAAAATCGGTTGTTTGTAATTTTCAAGCAACGCCGCAACCGGTAATGTCGGCGGGAATGTCAGCGGATTGCCTTCAAGCACGGCATCGGCGAACAATTTGACGCCGTCCGCCGCCACGAACTCGTAGTCTGCGTATTGCTCGCGCAGTGCCTTGAGCGTTTCCAGGTGCGCATCGATGTCGGCGATACGCTCTGTCGGGGGCTCGACCATCGCCGCCCGTAGTCGGAACGTCATTTCGCTGCGTTCTTCCAGTCGCCCATAAGCCGCCAGCGTTGCCGGAGTAACGATCGCGTCCTGCAGTGAAGTGATGCCGTTTGCAGCCATCTTTGGCGCAACGCGCGACAGGGTACCGTCCAGGTCACCGTTCATACCGAGCATGTCTTCGAACCAGTTGCTGCGCAGCAGGGTTCGCGCGTCCTCATTAATGCCACCCGTAGGTTCACCGTTGGCATCGACGTTGATCATCGGCTTGAATGCAGCGTAGTCCGACTCCAGCGTTCGGGCGTTGATCTCCACAGTTTCACCTGCCTCATTGCTTGCCAGCGACAACGCCAGGCTGTTGGCCGCACCGTGGTGACCGTCGTCACCGTACAGAAAGATCGGGTGCTCGGTGGATACTGCGTCCAGCGCCGCCCGAATATGCGGCAGATCCTGGCTCGGTTGATTGCCCGCGGAAAATGCCCATTGCAGGACAATCAACCATTCGCCCGGCGCAATATTGTGCTCGGCAATACAAGCCTTGAGTACCGGCACCATTGCATCGAAAGAATACGGTCTGGAATTCAGGTCACAGGTATCCGGCTCGACAGTGCCCAACGCATGGATGTGCATGTCATGCAGACCCGGCATAAGCATCGCACCGCCCATGTCGCGTACCACTGTGGATGGTCCGATGTAGGGCGTCGACTCTTCGTCACTGCCAACGTAGACGATCTGCTTGTCCCGGATTGCCACCGACTGTGCAATAGAACGCGCACTATCCGCGGTATAGACATGGGCATTCGTCAATACCAGATCGGCCGCAGATTCCTGGACAGCGTTCTGGCAGGCTACGAGCAAACCAAGAATCGAGATCGTCACCACGCCAAGTCTGTTAAGTACATTCATCGCCATTGCTCAGTCCGTATAGGTCCGCCCACTGCGAACCCCTCTTGTTTGAAATCTTATGAGCTGTATAAGAATATCGCTTAATGACATACCAAATTTCGAAGTCACCACAGTTGAGTTATCCCGCTGGGGTTTATCGAAACTACCCAGCTGATCCCGTCGCAATACTTCCAAACAGCGACTTTGGCGCAGTTGACGCATGAAGCTTGTCCAAGGAATTGCGGTACATAGCACCCACCACCCACACTTGTAAGACTAACTACAAATCAAGAGTGAGCCGATGTTTCAATACGAGTTCTACCAACAACATATTCGCGCGCTAGGCATTGTTGCCATTGTTGTCAGCCTGGGCGCATGGTCGCTTGACTGGTTTGACGTTGTGTACAAGTGTCCGTACTGCCGGGTACAACGTAGCGTAATTGGCTTACTCGGTCTCGTTATGCTCAGCGGCACGAGTCATTTTATCGTCAAGTACTTTTCGACAGTAGTCGGCTTCTTCGGGCTCTCGGTCGCATCAACTCAGCACTTTCGTGGCTGGCTCCGTGTGCACAAAGGCGAGTTCGAATGGTACAGCCCCTTCTATCTTGACTCGTTTCTGCTGTCCTTTCTAGCGATCTGCATCATCGTTGCGCAGGTCTGGATCGTTTGCCTACGAAAACCAGTCAGCTCCTGATGCAGGGTGGCCAGCGCTGCAACACAAGGTAGCGACGGGCCTCCCACTACATTGGCTTAAACGATACAGCTCCGCGAGCAATGCGTAGCATGATACGGTTTGCTGTCGTCCCGTCGATATGGAGGCCCTACCATGCTACTTCGCATCGCTTACACACTGCTTGTTCTTGTTGCCGTGACGTTTCTGACGGCCTGCCAGCGCAATACGCCGTCTCAAGTCGAGTCCTCAGGCGGCGCCACCCAGGAATTGACGCCTATTTCGATGGATGCGGACGATATCGCCGGCGTGGTTTCAAGCGCCGCCGGCCCTGAGGCGGGCGTATGGGTCATCGCCGAAACCAACGACCTTGACACGCGCTTTACGCGCATAGTGGTTACGGATGATGAAGGCCGCTATCTCGTGCCGGACCTGCCCGCTGCCGACTACCAGCTATGGGTACGCGGCTACGGTTTGACCGACTCCGCGAAGGTAGACGCATCCCCGGGCGAGCGCGTCGACCTGCAGGCCATCACCGCCAGCAGTCCTGCTGAGGCGGCGCGTTATTACCCCGCTGCCTACTGGTACGCCATGATGGACCTGCCCAGCGAAAGCGAAGTTGCCGAACTTCCAGGCGGTATGAACTATTACCTGACGTGGATGAAGAACATGGGCTGTGTTGGCTGCCATCAGTTGGGCAACGAAGCCACCCGTACCATGCCTGCCGCGTTTGCGGATATCGACTCGTCCGAACAGGCATGGGCGCGACGCCTCGCGTCCGGTCAGGCCGGGCACAACATGATCGGCATCGCGGCCGAACGACTGCGCGGCTTGCCGTTCAAGTACCTCGCCGACTGGAGCGACCGAATCGCTGCAGGCGAACTACCGGCCCACAAACCGGCACGGCCATCAGGCGTCGAACGCAACATCGTCGCCACGGTACGCGACTGGTCAGAACCGCAGTTCTACATGCACGATTTATCGGGCACGGACCGGCGCAACCCTACCGTCAATGGTTACGGCCGCCTGTACGGCGCGCCTGAGCTGAGTACCGACAAGATGCCGATCCTCGACCCGGTTGCAAATACGGCGAGCGAGTATACGTTGCCGGTGCGTGACGAGGACACACCAACAACCAACGAAGACCCGGTTGTTGCTCCTTCCCCTTACTGGGGAGATGAGCGTATTTGGGACAGTCGCGCGAACGTCCATAATCCGATGCTTGATCAGGACGGACGGGTCTGGCTGACCGCGCGGATTCGCGCGGCGAACAACCCTGACTTCTGCAAACCCGGTTCTTCGCACCCGTCAGCGCAGCTTTATCCGAAGGATCGCGCCGGGCGCCACTTGGCCATCTTTGATCCGGAAACCCAGGACTACACCTTCGTCGACACCTGTTTCGGGACGCACCACCTGCAGTTCGCTTACGACGACCGCAATACCTTGTGGACCAGCGGTGGCGGCGATGTTGTCGGCTGGCTCGATACCACCACTTTTTTTGAAACCGGCGACGCTGCTGCGGCACAAGGCTGGGCACCGCTGATCCTCGATACCAACGGCAACGGCAAACAGGATGCGTGGACTGAACCCGGCGCACCGCAGGACGCGAAGCTCGACACGCGCGTGCCGAACGGCTTTTACGCGGTCATGCCGGAACCGAATGGCGATGCTGTCTGGGGCTCCAACGCGTTTTGCTACCCTGGGTCTATCACTCGCCTGGTGCCCGGTGACAATCCACCGCAAACGGCACTCGCCGAAATGTACTACCCGCCATTGCCGGGCTTCGGCGTACGCGGCGCGGATATCGATAAGCAGAGCGTGGTCTGGAGCTCGCTCGGCAGCGGGCACCTCGGGGAATTCGACCGTCGCAAGTGCAAAGGCCCGCTCAACGGGCCGGACGCCACCGGCAACCATTGCCCGGAAGGCTGGACCTTGCACGACCTGCCAGGACCTGGCTTTGCCGAACTACCGCAGTTCAGTGTCGAGTCCAGTTATTACACGTGGGTTGATCAGCACAATTCTCTGGGTCTCGGCGAGGACGTGCCGATCGCTACCGGCAACCTGTTCGATGGTGTGCACGCGCTCGTTGATGACGAGTTTGTCACGCTACGTGTGCCCTACCCGATGGGCTTCTACACCAAGGGCTTTGAAGGCCGCATTGACGACCCGGACGCTGGCTGGAAAGGCCGCGGTCTGTGGGTACCGGAAGGCGATCGCACACCGTGGTTAAAGGAGGGTGGCAAGGGCTCGAAGCCTATCGTCGTACACTTCCAGGTAAGACCGAACCCGCTGGCAAAATAGCGGATCAAAAAGGACACGCACGACAGGCCACGGCGTTGCTGCCGACCTATGGCAGACCATACTGAGTGGAATCGTGCGTGTTCTTTATCCCGGCTACTGACTGATCTCTGGTGGCTGACGCTGGTACCCCGCCTGTTCAAGAGCATAGGCATAGCGGATCAGCGCTGCGTCACTGAATTCACCACCGATAAACGACACGCCGACTGGCATGCCGAATATGTCGCCGGCGGGCAACGTTACGCTAGCGTAGCCGGAAATGGCCGCGAGTGACGAACTCGATACGCCGGACGACTGATCACCGTTGACATGGTCCGTCATCCACGCCGGGCTGCGGGATGGTGCGATCAACGCGTCGAGCCGGTGGGTCCTGAGCGCGTCATTGATCGCGTTCTGTGAGATGCGTTTGCTGTCCGCCAATGCCTGCAGGTATTCCGGATCAGTGAGCGGGCCCTTGGTTTCCGCCTCCAGCATGCGCTCCTGGCCAAACAGCGGCATCGCCAAATCCCGGTTGGCTTCGTTGAACGCGATGACTTCCGAGAGACTCCGCAACGGCGCATTGCTCGCAATCAGATACTGCTTGAGATCCTCTTTGAATTCGTAATACAGCACTTGCCGTGCGGCTTCCCCCATGCCGTCCGTGTCGATCTCTAGAGGATCGACAATTTCTGCGCCGAGCGATTTGAGTGTCGCGATGGTGTTCGCGAGTATCACCTCAACCCGCGGGTCGTTGTCCACACCGCTGTAGCCGCGCCAAACACCAATGCGAGCACCGCGCAAAGCATCCGTCGACAGATTCAGTGCGAAATCGGGAACCGCCGCTGGAAAATGATTCGCTAAAGGATCGGCGGCATCGCGACCTGTTATTGCCGTTAGCAGAATGGCTGCATCCTTAACGGTGCGCGCCATCGGCCCGGCCGTGTCCTGACTGTGTGCAATCGGGATGATGCCGCTGCGACTGACGAGTCCCAGTGTCGGCTTGATTCCGACCAGCCCATTCACGCTCGCGGGGCAGACAATGGAACCATTGGTTTCGGTTCCAATGGCGACGCTGGTCAGACTTGCAGCAACGGCAACGGCTGAACCACTTGATGAACCGCAAGGGTTTCGCGCCGGATCGTAAGCATTGTTCGTTTGGCCGCCGATGCTGCTCCAGCCACTCGATGAATGCGTGGAGCGAAAATTGGCCCACTCGCTAAGGTTGGCTTTGCCGAGAATCACTGCACCGGCAGCGCGAAGTTGTTGCACGATGAACGCATCCTGCGGCGGCCGATGACCCTTGAGCGCCAGCGAGCCTGCCGTCGTTTCCATGCGATCGGCGGTATCAATATTGGCTTTCAGTACAACGGGAATGCCGTGCATCGGGCCGCGCGAACCGATTTGTTCGCGCTCTACGTCCAGGCTGCGGGCGATTGCCAGTGCATCCGGGTTGATCTCGATGATTGAGTTCAACGCAGGACCGTTGCGATCGATTGCTTCAATGCGATCGAGATAGAACTGGGTCAGCGACACAGCGCTCAGCTCACCGCTTTCCATCCGTGCTTGCAGCGTAGCAATATCCGTTTCACGGTAGTCGACCAGTTCCCCGCTCGTCGTACAAGCAGAGAGGACGATTGCAAGCAGCAGTGTCGGCAGGCGAAAACTCATGGTATCTCCCCGGTGATTGGAATTGATGCGTGGCTCAGCAACGTCGCTGATCTTAGCGTAAGGCCCCGTCGGCACCAACCGTCGTCACAAGAGTGAATCATTAGTCGAACTGGATTTGGCCACTACGTGTGTTCGTTCCAAGCCCGCAAAACACGGTCCTGAGGTAGTCAACCTATGCAGGCATCTACATTATTGCCGGGCCGACGCAATTGTTGTCGCGACTTTTTCAAGCAATGACTGCTAAGCGTCCTTTCAACTGTATGTATGCGACTTCAAACTCTCAATGTCGACATACATCGTCGGCTTTGATACCTCTAGTTCGTAGAGTGCCAGAGTAAATTTCTCATTTAGCATTGAATGTTACGGTCAGAACGGCAAGCAGGTCGCCAGTCGGGTGCGACCGCCGTTTTTTTTGTCCTGTTGTTTGACGGATCGTACGCACTTCATTTCGGGCTCCGAAGCTGCGGTGTTGTGGAGGGGTTCTTGGATGTTCTCAGGACAGATTGACCGTAAGAGTCCACTATTAGCGCGGCACTCGAGACACCCGTCTCTCGTGGTCAGCAACTCTCACATCTGTTTATTGTTCTTCGGTAATATATTACAGTGGCTCTGGTGCTAGCAGTCGCAGAGAGACCCAAAATGGGCGGTCTGATGGAATCCGGTTTGCACGAACTTCTCGAATCGATGCCAGATGGAATTGTCATGGTCGATTCGGCCGGGCGAATTGTCTTCGCAAACCGTCAAGCGCAAAAAATGTTCGGCTATGACACCGGCGACTTGATCGGCAAGTTCATCGAACAGCTTTTGCCGGAACGATTCCGACACTCGCATGCAGACCATGTGCACGGTTATTTTTCCCAATCGCGCACTCGCGCGATGGGCGCGGGACTAGAGCTTTACGGATTGCGCAAGAACGCGTCAGAGTTTCCGGTCGAGATAAGCTTGAGTCCAATCAATACTGACGACGGCACGCTGGTAATGAGCGCCATCCGGGACATATCAGAGCGCAGGAAAGCTGATCGAAAATTCAAAGACCTGCTTGAAGCGGCGCCCGATGCGATCGTGATAGTCGACCGGGAAGGCAATATCGTCCTGGTAAATTCGCAAACAGAAAAACTGTTTGGGTACACTCGATCTGAGTTGCTCGGAGGAAGAGTTGAGCTACTATTGCCGGCCCGATACCGGACACAACACCCCGATCACCGCTTGCGCTTTTTCGATGAACCAAACGTTCGACCGATGGGAGCCGGACTAGAGCTTTACGGCCGGCGCAAAGACGGGACCGAGTTTCCTGTAGAAATCAGTCTGAGTCCGCTGGAGACAGAAGAAGGCGTGCTAGTCTCAAGCGCTATTCGCGACATTTCCGACCGTAAACAAGTCGAAGACGCACTACACGAGAAGAACTTGGAGCTGGCCCGGGCAAATAAAGCGAAAGATAGCTTTCTGGCTGCGATGAGCCACGAATTGCGGACGCCGCTAAATGCAGTCATTGGCTTCACCGGTACACTATTGATGAGGTTACCCGGGCCATTGACGACCGATCAGGAAAAACAACTAAAGACAGTTCAATCAAGCGCGCGTCACTTGCTGGCGCTCATAAACGACTTACTCGACGTGGCCAAAATCGGCGCTGGCAAGGTCGAATTGTCGCCGGAATCACTTGTCTGCCAAACAGTCATTGCGGATGTCGTCAACGCTCTGCGCCCTGAGGCCGCTCGCAAAGGTCTGCAGCTACGAACAGATTTACCGAACGAGGATACGCCAATACATGCTGACCGCCGGGCATTGCAGCAGATTGTGCTCAACCTGATCGTCAACGCGCTGAAATTCACCGATGAGGGCTCGGTGAACGTCGTCTTGCAACCCGTTCGAAACGAACTAGGAAAGTTTGTCGAAATTTGTGTTGAGGACACTGGTGTCGGAATGCGTGAAGAAGACCAGTCCAAGTTATTCGAGCCGTTCGCCCAGCTCGATATTCTTCGTGCGAGCTCTCGTGAAGGCTCGGGCCTCGGTCTGCACCTGAGCCAGAATCTCGCGCGGCTTATGGGTGGGAACATTACTTTTAGCAGCGAATTAGGCAAAGGCAGTACCTTTACACTCGTCATGCCGGTGAAATCTTAATGCCGGCCCGGATCCTGATTGTTGAGGACAACCCAGCGAACCTGGAGCTGATGGTCTACCTGTTGACGGCGTCCGGTCACAAGACGTTAGTGGCAACCAACGGCGCGCAGGGCCTGGAGATCGCGCGAGACAGCCGTCCTGACCTTGTCGTCTGCGACATACAAATGCCGGCAATGAACGGCTATGAAATGGTACAGGCGCTGAAGGCGGACAACGGATTGCGATCAATTCCGATTGTCGCCGTTACGGCGTTTGCGATGGTCGGCGATCGCGACAAAGCCCTGACCGCTGGATTTGATGACTATGTTTCCAAACCAATCGAGCCTGAAAAATTTGTGTCGCAGATCGAACAGCTATTGCCGTTGGAAATGCGTACCGCCCCGAGGGCAGAACAGTTGTCCGTAGAAGAACGGATTCCGCATCGCGAACACAAGGGTCGCACGATACTTATCGTAGATGACACGCAGGAAAACCTAAACCTGACGCAGTACCTTTTCAGCAACGCAGGCTACGAGGTCATTTCCACACGGACTGCATTCGAGGCCTTCAGCCTTGCGCGTCAAACAAATCCGGACCTGATCATATCCGATGTAACAATGCCGGCAACGAGCGGGTACGATTTCATAGCGGCCATCAAGGCTGACGACAAGCTACGGACGATTCCGTTTCTCTTTCTAACTTCTACAGCTACGAGTGAGGCGAACAGATCCCGCGGTCTAGCACTCGGCGCGGCAGGATACCTGTCGCGACCGATAGATCCGGAAGTGCTGCTTGCCGAAGTGGCCGCCTGTTTCAAGGACTAGCGAGGGCTGATCAATGGCGCGAATTCTGGTAGTCGATGACCTCGCGGTGAATCGGCAGTTTCTCGTCACACTATTGGGCTACGCGAAACATCAGCTTTTTGAGGCTGGTGATGGTGCGGAGGCGTTGGAAGTGGTGCGTGAGATGAGGCCAGATCTAATAATTGCCGACATCCTGATGCCAACCATGGACGGCTATGAGTTCGTCCGCCGGCTTCGCGCTGACCCAGAGATCGCTTCGTCCACCGTGATTTTCTACACAGCTCACTATCGCAAAGAGGAAGCAACCCAACTTGCGGCAAGTTGCGGGGTCGCTCATATACTGACCAAGCCCTGCGAGCCGGAATTAATACTGGGGATCGTCGATCAATTGCTGCAAAGCACGGATGAAGCCGCGCCGACGCTAGAATCGGTCGACTTTGATCGGGTGCACGTAGAAGTGATTACAAATAAGTTATCGCGGACTGCTGATGAACTAGGTGTGGCAAACCAGAAGTTGAGCGCTCTAGTTGATATTGGCCTGAAACTCGCATCCGAGCGAGACTCCAGAAAACTGTTGGATGAACTTTGCGAGGCTGCGCGCGAATTGTTTGGAGCACGATATGCAATTCTGGCAGTAGGAAAACGTGATGTTCCCGAAGTGGTCTACTCTCGGACTAGCGGCTTAGATGCCAACGCAGACATCGAATTTGATTGCCAGATGCTGGCCGGCGGAATTGCTGGAGAAGCTTATCGCGACCGCGTGACCAAACGGTTGAAGCCAGAGAAGTATGAGTCAAAGAACAACGGATTGCCGCATGGCATTCCTACAGTCGAGTCTCTACTGGTCGCACCGATCATGTCGCTCAAGCACGTTTATGGATGGGTGTGCCTGACGAACAAAGTGGGTGCCAACGCATTCAACGACGAAGACGAAAGACTGCTTGGCATTCTGGCGGCACAGGTCGGACGCATCTATGAGAATGGCAGCTTATACGAGGATCTCGAGCATCAAGCTGCAAAACTGGCGGCCGAGATTGAGCAACGACGGCAGACTCAACAAAAGGTTGAGCGATTGAACCGGGTACACGCGGTCCTGAGCGGGATCAATACACTGATCGTTCGTGAGCAGGACCGGCAACAACTCTTCGACCAGTCTTGCCGAATTGCCTCGGAGCTTGGCGGGTTTGGCATCGCCTGGATCGACATGATTGACCTGCAGACTCAGGAATTCACTACGGTCGCCAGCGGGGGCAGTCACTGCCGTCCAACTGACGGCCGCAGGAATTTCTCGCCGCCAGAACGAGATGTCGACGAGTTGCTTGAGCGGGCCATCAGCGAACGAAAACCGGTGTGGGACAATTCATTGTCGCAGGATACTTCTGACTTTTATGAACGACTCACTCGAGCCATACAACTCGGCTACAGGTCTCGAATTGTCTTGCCATTGGTTGTCGAGAACCAGAGCGTAGGCTGTCTCTCTCTCCTCACTCAAGAGCCTGATTTTTTCACGACCGATGAGTTGAAACTCCTACGCGAGCTTGCAGGTGATATTTCGTTTGCGATGAGGCATATCCAACAGCACGAACAGCTCACGTACCTTGCGTTCTACGACCGTTTAACGGAACTCCCAAATCGCAGTCTTTTTCTGGATCGAATCGACCATTTTGTACACACCGGAAACCTCGAGCCAACTATAGCGGCCTTGATTCTTCTCGACCTTGAGCGATTCCGCGTGGTCAATGAAAGCCTTGGCAGCGGTGAGGGAGACGAACTATTGAGGCTGGTCGCAGCGAGACTCGAGTTGACTTGCGGCGGAAAGGACGCGTTAGGCCGTGTTGGCAGCAACACTTTTGGAATACTATTGCGCGATATCCGAAGCCCGCCTGATGTGGTGCACGCGATTGAGAACCGGTTGCTGTCGTGTTTCTGGGACCCGTATTACCTCGGTGGCGTCGAATTGCGCGTTGCGGCAAGAACTGGCATCGCAATGTTTCCCAATGACGGGGGCAATGCGCATCAATTATTCCTCAACGCCGAAGCGGCATTGAAGAATGCAAAGAAGTCTGGCAACCGCTACGAATTTTACTCAGCAGAGTTAAATGCCAGCGCGATTGAAGCACTCTCGCTCGAAACCCGCCTGAGGAACGCCGTCGACAATCGGGAGTTTGTAGTTTACTACCAGCCGAAATACGACTTGGCCAGCGACAGTATATGTGGTGTTGAAGCCCTAATTCGCTGGCAAGATCCATTGACTGGCCTAGTGCCGCCTGGCCGGTTCATTCCGTTGTTGGAAGAGACCGGATTAATTGTCGAGGTTGGCCGCTGGGTTCTATGCCGTGCATTGGAAGACTACAAGGACTGGGCGGCCCAATCTAATTGCGTGCCGCGCATTGCGATCAACGTGTCGGCCGTTGAGCTCCAGCGACGCGGCTTCTTGGACTCGTTAATTGAGAGTATCCAGGATGCTGGTGATTTTCCGGAGGCAATTGAAATCGAAGTCACCGAAAGCTTGATGATGCATGATCTAAAGCAGACCGTTCGTATATTGAACACTCTTCGTGGCCTCGGGGTCACGGTGGCAATAGATGATTTTGGCACCGGCTACAGTTCGTTGAGCCACATTGCTCGTCTACCAATAGATAAAGTAAAAATTGACCGTTCTTTCGTGCAAGGCATGGTAGGAAATCCTGAGGACATGCTAATAACCTCCACGACAATTGTTCTTGCCCATTCTCTGGGACTGCGAGTTGTTGCGGAGGGCGTTGAAACTCAGGAACAGCTGGATGCACTACGGCAGCTCAAGTGCGACGAAGTGCAAGGCTACTTCTTTAGTAAACCCGTTCCGAAAGACCAAATTGATGCAATGCTGATATAGGGCACTTAGAGAAATTATCCCAACAACAAGGTTCCCAACTTGCAACAAGTTGAAAAGTGACGGAATAGGCGCCGGGGCAATATTTCTATTATCATCTAGACTGCCCTAGTGGTCATAGTAGAAGTTGTAAGGTGGCTAGACCATTGCCATCCTCCTATACACTTTTGCCGAAATTCCGACTTTCTGCAATTCTTAACACTTCTAATAGGTGTTGCGGTGGACATTTAATTAAGATCAGACGTTGCTGTTTTCGTATTCATACATTTGAATTTGACCCTCGATCCCCCGTTATGCTGAAAATTGACGGCACAAACGCCAACCAATGAGGACCGACCAATGATTTCACGACGCGACTATCTCAAGTGTTCATTGATTGCCGGTGCGGCATCGACACTGCCTGTCGGCTTTCTGCATGCACTGGAAGGCCAGCAACTGATCCAGCGGGCGATACCGAAGACCGGTGAGAAACTACCCATCGTTGGACTCGGCTCATCAGCCACATTCCGGCGCTTGGCCGAGGATGGAAACACCAATCAGCTGAGCGACGTCATCAAGACCATGCTCGACAACGGTGGCCGCGTATTCGACACCGCGCCCGGTTACGGCGAGTCGGAAGAAGTGGCTGGCGAGATTGTCCAGCAATTGGGTGCGACCAAAGACATCTTCTGGGCAACGAAACTCAATGTTGCAGGACGCGGCGGTGCTGCCGCCGACCCCGCCAAAGCGCACGCGCAGCTTGAGGACTCGTTCAGATTTATCGGCAAAGACCCGATCGACCTCATCCAGGTGCACAACCTGGGGGATGTGCCCACGCAAATGGGCATACTGAAAGAACTCAAGCAGGAAGGCCGGGTTCGTTACATAGGCGTAACTTTCACCGGCTCCAGTCGCTATGCGGACCTTGTAAAGGTGTTGAAGGATGAACCCGTCGACTTTGTTGGCGTGGACTACGCCGTCGACAACCGCGATGCGGCAAGAGACATTTTCCCCGTTGCGAAAGACCGCGGCGTAGGCGTGCTCGTGTACCTGCCGTTCGGGCGCACACGACTGTGGAATCGCGTCGGCGACCGGCCAGTGCCAGAGTGGGCCAAAGAGATCAGCATTGAGTCTTGGGCACAGTTCTTCATTAAGTTTGCCGCTGCGCACCCGGACGTTACGACTGTCACACCCGCTACCAGCAAACCACACCACATGCTCGACAACCTGGGCGCCGGTGTTGGTGAATTGCCCGACAAGGCACTGCAGAAACGCATGGCTGAGTTTGTCGACGCGCTGCCTTCAGCCTGAGACATTCCGAAACATGTACTGGGGGGTATTACTCAGCCAGCGATCTTGAACGCATAAAAATGGCCCCGACCGGGGCCATTTTTTTAGCTGTCTGAATTATCCGCCGGCGAACGTCCGGAGATTTGATTCCTAAATCAGCAATCTGCACTGGACCATCGACCCGAGCCGAAGGGCTGGCCCGGGGCACCGCTCATGGGCCTACTGGATTGAGGCGGCAGTCGAAACTTACGGCAACGTATAGTGCCGATTCGAGCTAGTACAGTGGTTGGTCCACAGCACGTTGTCCAAACCGGGTCTGGACCGCCGCCTGCTGCTGATGGACGTGCTGGTAGTAGTCTACGAGTTGCAATTGGGACGCGGCTGCCTGATCAACGACAACCGTCACTTTCGGGTGCAGTTGCAAAGCCGACGCTGGGCACATGGACGAAACCGGTCCTTCTACCGCTGCGCTGATTGCGCGTGCCTTCCCATCGCCGGTCGCAAGAAGCAGCACCCGCCGGGTATCCAGAATAGTACCGATGCCCATCGTTACAGCGAGCTCCGCGCTAACGCCGGCTTTGTTGGTATTCAGGCTATTGTCATGGATGGTAGATCCGGCGAGCGTCTTGACCCGCGTTCTGGACGCCAGACTTGATGTCGGTTCGTTAAAACCAATATGCCCGTTCGTGCCAATACCAAGTAGCTGCAGGTCGATGCCGCCCGCGAGCTCAATCGAACGCTCGTATTCCTCGCCCACCTGAAAAGGGTTTTCCCCTTCGGGACATTTCGGAATGTGCGTATTCTCAACGTTGATATCAATCGCATTGAATAATTCGCGGCGCATGAATGCGCTAAAGCTCAATGGCTCGTCATCACCGATACCCACATACTCATCGAGGTTGAAGGTGATTACGTCCTGAAAGCTGATATCGCCCTGCTGATACGCACGAATCAGGCATTTGTACAGAGCAACAGGAGTCCTGCCAGTTGCCAGACCCAAAACCGCGGCGGAGTTTTGCTTCACAAGCCCGATAATTCGCTGCGCGCCGTACTCGGCAACGGCATCAGCACTGTCTAAAACTACAACTTCCATTCCATACCAATCCGTTCGAACCCTATCGCACTTGCCTTGCTCAGATGCGGAGGTCCGGCATTAATCTATAGTCTTCGAGGATTCTGCCGTGCCACCCGCCAACGATAGTTCCGCAAACTCGTTCGCCACGCTTTGTGTCGCAATCCGAACGGTCAACGCAGCGCCAACGATAGAAATACCGATCAGCATAAAGCCGAAAACAGATTTCCCTGTCAGGGTGTAACCGATACCCAGCAGGCTTGAGTAAATAAAGATCACGCCCAGGAACCAGCCCAGCCAATTGCGGGCAGTGTTATTTTCGATTACTACATCCGGGCAACGTGCAGCAATTTCACCCCACCAGCCGCCAGGTTTGACCCTGCGGTAAAAGGCTTCCAGATGATCTGCATTCACGGGCTTCGTCAACAATGCGACGATCAACCAGAGCACTGTGCAACTGGCCAGAATGAAAGTTGCTCTAAGCATGTCGTAGTCGGAACTGTAGAACTGGTCGAGTTGGGCATGCACTCCGTCCGACACAAGCCCGACATTGAACAACAGATTGATGAGAATCATGCCATTGGCCAGCACCAGCGTTCCCGCCATTGCACTGATCTCAGCCCAGGCATTGACCCGCCACCAGTACCAGCGCAGCAGATTGACAATCGCAAGGCCAGCGGTAATTTCGAGAATGTAGATCCAGCCACTCTCGATCGATTCCATTTGCCACGCCGTAATGGCCGCCAACCCAGCCAGAATCAGAACGGATACTCTTGAAACCAGTACGTAGTGGCTATCGGAAGCGTTCTTCTTATAGAAGCGCTTATAGATATCGTTAACCATGTACGAGCCTCCCCAACACAAGTGGGTATCCATCGTGCTCATGAAGGCGGCAAGGAACGATGCAATGATGATGCCCTTCAAACCAACGGGAACCACCTGCTCGATCATCATGGGGTACGCGAGTTCCGGGTCGGCCAGCAATTCCGGTGAAGAAGTGGCTATCGGGAACATGATCAACGACCCCAGGCCGACGACGATCCATGGCCAGGTGATCATTACGTTAGCGGCAAAGTTGAACCAAAGCGCGGCCAGAACCGATTGCTTCTCGTTCTTGGTGGCAAACAGCCGCTGCGCTAGATAGCCGTCGCCCTGTGCACTGCGTGCCCAGAGGATAAATATCAAGACCAGGTAAGAGACAAACTGCAGAGAGCTGATGTTGTCGGAGTCGGGAACCAGATCCAGGGTGCCCGGATTAACACCTTCAATACTGGAAATCTGCGCGGCCATTTCCGCTGGTCCGCCGAGTTCGTACAAAACCAGACCTGCGAAAATTATGGTACCGATGGTTCCGGTGATGAACTGGAACAAATCGGTAACGACAACACCCCATAAACCGGCAGTGACCGTATAAGCCAACGCCACGCAGACACAGACCACCAATGTGTACAGCGGATCGAAGCCGAACATGACCTGCGAAAACTTCATCATGGCCAGTAACACGAAACCCATGATGACCAGGTTCTTAATGACACCGTGGTAGAGCGCAGTAAATGTCCGCAACGCGGTTGCCACCTTGCCCGTGTAACGCAACTCAATAAACTCTGCGTCCGTGACGATATTGGCGCGCCGCCACAACTTCGCGTAAAAAAACACGATAACCATGACGCCAGTGGCCTCATACCACCACAACCAGTTCGCAAATATGCCGTGCTGACGGACCAATGACGCCGCAAGCAATGGTGCGTCGGTTGCAAAATAGGTGGCAGCCAGTGAGGTACCGGCGAGCCACCACGGCAATGCTCTGCCGGCAACGAAGTACTCTTCTATATTCGAGCTTGATCGTTTACTGAACCAAAGACCGATGCCTACGGTTACGCAGCAGTAAGCTGCAATAACGATCCAGTCAATATAGTGCAAGTTCATTCATTGCTCCCTAACAGTACGCCAGTTTATTTCAGGTGAATCTCGGGCCAGATATACGGCACGGCCTGTTGGTCGCCACGAACAGAAGACCAACCCAGGCGACGACCTCCGGTCGTACCGCTGATATCCGACTCGTCGTATTCGTAGACCAGCACGTTGACGCTGACGCGATCACCGGCCGTTGGGTTCGGCATGGCAGAACCGTCGGCACCCCGGCTCGGAACAACAGCCCACGGAATTTTGACTTCCATGTTGTACTTGCCTTGCTGTTTGCCACTCGCGTCGATGTCGCCAACACTCACCTCAAAGCCTGGCGCCGTGTTCTCCGCCAATTCCGCCGCACTGCCGGTTACATTGACAAGCCCCTGATTGGCGTCCGCATCACGCGCAGCTCGCGCGCCCCACACGGCATTGCCATCAGCGTCGCGGGTACAGGGGAAAATGCCAACTTTGAACGTGCGCGCCGTGAACAACGCGGCATCGCCGGTTTTCTGCGGCGGAATTCTTGAGGCCTCATCGCCGGCATCGTTGAACTGTCGGCGGTCTACACCAATCTCAATGGAGTCTGTTAACCAGTGAGCGTTAATTTCGTCCGTAGTCCGGCCGCAGCTGACGTAATCGTCGGTGATCTCGAGCGCCAAATACAAAGCCGTGTCGTCGTAAGTCATGTAGCCGCGAACACCGATATCGGAATCTTCGCCTGTGCCGCGTGAACGACCTGACCATTGATCCTTGCGCCCGAAGCTAAAGGTTGGCTGCTCAACGTTCTTTTTGATATCGGACAAGTCCGCATCGACTGACACCTCAGCAACGGCCGTGCCGCTAACGTCAGCACTGGGTACAAGGTAGATATCAGCGACCTGAGTGGACAAACCACCGGCCGTGGTTACTTTTAATACGCCGCTGATATTCGCAGAGCTCTTCCCTTCCGGCAGTACGCGCGAAGACAAAGGAGTGAGCTCGAACGCGTAATCCCGGCCACCGGGTGGTACTTCAATCGGCTCGGCAACGACGATATCAGACATGCCATCGATCGCCGCACCGTTCTCGTCAACAAAGCCTAGTGACACAGTCGATTGTGCGGACTGGCCGGAGTTATTGACCAGTTTCACGTTTAATGTATTCGCCTGATCAAGCAAGAGCACGACGCGCGGCGGTACACTGAGATTTAGCCAGTCGATGTTGTTCTCTGCCGAGAAATTGTGGAAGTTGGCAATTTCGTAGGTGGAAACAAACTCACCTTCTACGGGTGCTGTCACGCCGACGATCGCGAAATTGTCGCCGCGCAGCTCCTCGCCCGCGTACTCTGCAACCAGCGTAAACAGCAATCGTTGCAAATTGCCGACCGTATCTTCGCTTGTCGGCGTCGCAGTAAACTGTACGGTGAACGGCGCTCCTGACCGAATATCCGCATCACTCAAGCGCTTGCTGGTGCTATCAACGTTGAAGCCCGCTGGTGCTTTGACGTCCAGTCGAGCGTTTGACAGCCCGTTCGCGACGTTTTCGGGGAAGTAGAGCTCGACCGTTACCGTCAGGTCGCGGCCCAATGCAACCGATGCAGCACTTTGCCTGACCTCCATGGTCGTACCATCCGGGTATCGGGAAGCAAACAGGTACTTGTCTTCGGCTTTGTCGTTTGTGGTGGTAGCCGGGTCCTTGACCGGCACACGGCTGGCCAGCAACAGGAATCCTTCGTCGCCCTCACGTACCGTGCTTTCCTGCCAGCCCTGCGAAATAAACGTACGCCGCGCTTTCTGGTTCAGATCTGAGTATTTCTGGCCACCATTTTTCATTTCGTCGCTGTTGAATATGGTGATCAGATTCTCGCCAAGGACCGGGAAAAACTTGACAGCCCGGCGAATGTTGTACGTGTCATTAACGTACAACTTTTTTGGTTGGTATGCCGGGTATTCGCCCGCGCAATAGCTGGGATCACCTGCCTTGTTATAGGCCGTTATCGCGATTCTTCCGGCCCATTGATGCTGGCCGTGAGTGCCGGGGGCCGGCCACATACCGACCAGAACTTCCGGTTTGCGCTTCCTGACCATATCGATGATCTTGCAGATATAGTTCGGATCGTTGTCTCGCCAGATGCTCGCCGCTTCTTCCGCAAACAGTGTGTAGTAGAAGTCGTACAGACCCTGGTAATCCTGATCAGTACTTTCAACGCCGACGTAGCGCATCGCTTCGATGAGTTCCTGCTTTCGGACTTCCACAAACTCATCGCGACTCATCGCTGGCAGTGAATTGCCGCCGCCACCACTGTCAGTGATGACCATGATCCCGCCGGTAGAATCCCCATCAACCGAGAAGCGGGCCATTGTCGAAAACATCCCGCTTTGATCGTCAGAGTGCGCCCCGAAATGCATGTAACTCATCGCCGAGTAGGCAACTTCCGCCGCGGGCTCTGCGGCCTCTTGGTTACACCCCCATAGCAATGTGCTAATGATGAGTATCAGCGCAGTTTTCGGACTTTTCATGTCAACCTCACTTGCGTAAGAGTTTCTGGTGCCTGTTCCAGGCACCAACTAATAAATATGTTCCCGCTTTTTTCGGCGCTAACGGATTCTGCGCAGCATTCAGGAAAAAGCCGGGTAATGCTGCGACTGCTTTTCGTAAAACACGTCGAACATTCTGCTTGCCACGCCCAGATCGTGAACCATTGGGTTCATCGCGAGTGCGCTGAGCGCCAGGGATTTGTCTCCCTTCCAGATCGCCTCCGCGGCCCGTCTCTGGTAAATCGACAAAGGACCGATCAACGCCATCTTCCAGTCTTCAAGTTCGGCGAACTTTCTGCGTTCGACGCCAATCGGTGTAATGCGACACGGCATCTCAACGACTGAGTCATATGGCAGATTGGGAATGGAACCGAGGTTCGGTACATTCAGAATATGTTCGCTGCCGTCGCGGGTTACCAAGGCACCAATTACGTCCACGGCCATGTCACCAAAATCCGATCCACCTCGAACATGCGTTAATGTCGGCTGGTCTTTGGCTGACTCTTCTTTGTAATGATCGAAATAGCTGTCCAACTCCGACATGATGACCTCGGCGCGCGTTGGTTTGCCTTTGGCGCGGCTCACGAACTCGGACATGTAGTAGTAATACGGCAAATAGCTGTTTGGCATGGAGCCGAATCGTTTGGCTAGCGTAAACATGCCCTTTAGACGGTCGTTCGCGTCTGATGCGATCACCTGATCGTGCGCAGCGTTCATGGCTGCAACACCGTCTTCGCCATCAATGGTGAAGTCCTGAGTCCAGGTCGCATGATTCAAACCAATGGACGTGAACTTGACATCGGCATCAGCTCGGCCCAAAGCGTTAAGCACACTTTCGATATCGCCAATACTTTGATCGCAAATACTGATTGCGGGAACATCGGAATAACGAGTAAGCGCTTCGGCTACGATCTGGGTCGGGTTGGTATAGTTTACGAGGATGGCATTTGGCGCTTTCCGGGCCATTATTTCGGTGATGTTCCTGATCACAGGCAGCGATCGAGCCGCAAAAAAGAAGCCACCGGGCCCGCAGGTTTCCTGCCCGTAGATACCAAATGTCAGCGGAATCGCCTCGTCCTGATGCCGGCATTCAAAGCCACCCGGCCGACAGGTGGTCAACACGTAATCTGCGCCGTCGATTGCGGCTTCAAGATTCGTTGAGGAAGTGATATTTATGCCACCACCAGCAAGCCTCGCAAGCTTGCTCACGAGGCCGGTAACGACCTCCAGGGTCTCGGCGTTGATGTCATGCAGAACAATATTGCAGCCATCGAATGTTTTGGAATTGATGAAGGCTTTGACGAGCCCGGGAGCATAGGAACTGCCGCCCCCAACGATTGTAAGTTTCACGCGTTTGCCTCCAACAGCTTTTCCAGCGTTTCTCGATTGGGAATCTTTGTGGTTGCACCTACCGTAGTAACGGCAAATGCGCCGCAGGCCGACGCCAACTTCAATGCCGCCTCAATGGAAGCGGTTTGGCGATAGGCCAACAGGAAGCCAGCAACGAAACTGTCTCCTGCACCTGTTGCGTCGACGAGCTGTGTAGTCAATGCCGGATGTCGATACGTTGCTCCGTCCTTGATGGCATACGCGCCCCGGTCGCCGTCCGTCAGCACGACGAATGGAAAGACGGTGGACAATACGCTCTGGACTTGTTGCAGGTCATCGACCCCAGCCAGGGCGCGACCTTCATCCGAGTTGACAAAGAAAATGTCGACGATACCGCGCAGCTGCTTGAACCCGTCAAGTCCAAGTGCCAGATCTTCAGTGCCAATGGACAGGGAGATGGAGTGCGACGACAACGAGGCGTCTGAATTCAGCAGGTGTTTTACGCCGCCGACGTGCAGGTGTTCGGTATTGGCCACGACGGCACTGTTAATGAGTGGCGCACCCTGATCGTTTGAGTAGGTCACGAGTGCCCTATCACCGTCAACCGGCAGCGCAACAGTCAGCTCGGGGGTTGCACCGTCTGTGCGGGTGCAGAGTGACAGATCAACATTGTGTCGCGCAATGTCACTTTCGATTAATGCGGT
This sequence comes from Woeseia oceani, assembly GCF_001677435.1. GTDB lineage: Bacteria > Pseudomonadota > Gammaproteobacteria > Steroidobacterales > Woeseiaceae > Woeseia > Woeseia oceani. Next base: position 947,761 of record NZ_CP016268.1, on the reverse strand, counting down.
TATCGGGTCAGTGCCCAGGGTCGCAATGTGAGTGACATTCGCGCCCAGGCCTTTTAGCCAGGCTGTTGTGGTGAAGATGCCGCCCGCGCATACGCTGACATCATCAGCAAAAATTTCGCCACCCAGTCGGGGCATGCCTGGGAGACCGGACAACGTGATATCGCAACAGATTTGTCCCACTACACCAAACTGAAACACACGCGGTCCCTGGACAAAGGCGGTTAGCCAAAAGGCTGCAAATCGGCTTAAGCACTAACAGCATTGAAATCGGAGTGCACGGACATATTGCCCATGCACTCCGTCATTACAATGTTATCTGAGCTTGCTGTGCCCGGTATGCGGACACCGCTGCGACAGCGAGCTCATGCACGATAACGATCAGAAGTCATACTGGAAGGTAGCCTGAAACGCCCGACCATTGATAGGTCTTGCGTAGAAGAAGCCACCTACACCGTCATCACCTTCGACGAAGCCGGCACGTGGATTACCCTCGGTAAGGCCAATCGCGTTATTAAGATTGGTGCCTTTGACCTGCACAGTGATTGCATCGTTGACCTGATAACGCCAGCCAAGATCCAATGTGTGGTAAGCATCCAGTTCCACGGTGTTACCCAGATCAGCGAAGCGCTTGCTCAGGTAATGCGCGGTCAGGAAGAAGTCACCAACAGGGCTGTGGAAGGTATTGATCAACCGTACCTGGGTATCCGGCGTACGTTGAACCATGTTGCCGTTAAACGCTTCGTTGACGTCCCCGGCAGGAATACCCAGAACTTCAGAGTCCTGGAACACACCGGAGAAGGCAATGGTAAACGCGTCGGCGACGTTCCACTCACCTTCAAACTCAACACCCGTGGTGTCGGTTTCGATGGTGATCTGTTCGGTCAGACCGGTTGCCTGGTTGCGCGCACCGAAGCCCAGGTTCTCGAATACGGTGTTAAACAATACCAGCGAGACCGTGACGTTGTCGCCAAAGTAGCGCGTGCCAAATTCCGAGAACGTCAGATCAGCGACAGGCTCTACCAAGCCGCCGTAGCTACCAACACCCGTAGTCTGGTAAGAGCTGGCCCAACGGCCGTAGACGGCAAACCGGTCGGTGATCTTGTAGTTGGCGCCGGCCGTGAATGACCATTCCTTATACTCGCGCGAACGATGCGAATAGGAACCGTCAAACCAGTTGGCCGTGTCGTTTACCCAAACGTTGTCATTACCGCCTTCCAGTGTCTGGCGTGCGGTATTGCCGGTTGAAGCATTGAACTCGGCCACTTCGTAGCGTGTACCAGCATCGATTCGGAGCTTGTCGTTAACCTGAAACTCGTCGTTGATGTACAGCGATGTTGATTTCACATCACCGGTAGCGTCGTCGAGCCAAATACCGTAGCTGTAGACACCGTTGTCCGTGTACGTACCGACTTCCTCGCCAGCCGCATCAAGAATAACAATGTCCAGGAGATCGGCATTGTGTTTGACGTCCGACAGGATGAAGGAACTCTTGGTGTTGTATCCGTTCAGCACTTTGTCGGCAAACAACACACCGAACGCGAGGCTGTTGTTGTCGGTTTCATGGTTCAAGCGGATATTGCTCATGAACTCTTCGGTTCTTCTGTCGCGATCAATAGCGACACCAAGAGTCGTGAGACCGTTGCCGTTCAAGTTGTTGATATCAGAAACCAAAACGCCGGAATCCGTATAACGGTAAGCCGCACTGGCGCCACCGAATGCGGCAACAGCTGCCTGAACATCAGCTTCCTGGAGGCGTTCGGCACCATCCTGAAGACCCCAAGGGAAAATGCCATTGGCGTTCAGGTGCCAGGTTGTCTGCCGTGCAGCAATATCCAGTGACCAGTTCGAATCAATTTCTTTGCGGAAGTTGACGCCAAAGCTGTTCAGCTTCGTGTGGTAGCCGTCTTCCATATTGGTCTGGCCAACGCCTTCCGGAGTGCGATGGGTGATTCGCGAGGTACCGATACCGAGCAATGTGCCGGATGATGCATCGATTCCAGGAATACTGGATGGATCGCTGTCCGGGTTGTTAACAGGAATCGGCAAATAGAATGTGTTGTGGTCATTGATGTTCTTGACCGTGAACGTCAATTCGCCGTCGTCCAGCTTACGGGTCAGGCTTGCACGCAACTGACCGCCACGGTCAGCGGTGAAACCCACGTCGCGGATGCCGTCGCTGGTACGGTAGTAGCCACCGATGCCCAACAACCACTTGCCGTCGTCATCGACCGGCGCGCCGTAGAACAAGTCGGTGCGACGCGTACCGTAATCGGAGACCGTGAAACGCAGGCTGCCTTCCGGATCTTCGGTACCTTTGCGGGTAATGAAGTTAACGATTGAGCCGGGACCGTTGGTGGTCAGAATACCGGCCGTACCGCCGCGAATGGCTTCCATTCGGGAGATCGTAATGTCTTGTCGTTGCTGGGTATCAACGTGGTCGTTGTCGTAACTGACCGGCAAGCCATCTTCCTGAATACTGATAAAGCGGAATGCGGCGCCGCCACCCAGGCCTCGTGGTGCAACGTTGTTGCTGATTTCGCCACCAGAGTCCTCCACCCAGAGGCCCGGCACGACTTCGAGAATGTCCGCAGTACTGAACGCGTCTTCACGTGCCAGCGCTTCAGCGTCCATAGTAGTAATCGCAACGGATGATTCCAGCTTCGTTCTTGTTGACGAACTGGTACCCGTCACTACGATTTCTTCCAAAGAATTAGCGCCGTCTTTGGTCTCTTGAGCGACCGCGCCCCCACAGGATAGCGCCACAGCTATAGCCACGGCACAAGTCCGACCCAACGAGCTTTGTTTTACAAACATTCTAGTTGTCTCCCCTACCCTTACTTCGCTTCGACCGTTCAAAATGAATAGCTGGAAGTAACCGGTACGACCCGTAAAAAGTGTAATGAAGCCGGAGAATAACAGAACAATCTTGCCGCATCTAGACAAAATAGAACGTTTTTTCTGTTTTGTAGGCGGCGATGCCAGAACGCGGTACACCACCGTCCGGTAGCCGCTTCAGGCCCAAAGAACCGGCCGTCAGTAGTCCCGGGCGACATCTGGCAAATACTCAGTCCACTGCGGTTGAGGTCGTTTTTGCCACCAATTTTGCTGGTTTTTGCGGAGATTACTGGCGCGACACAGCGCAGGAGCTGGCGCGCGAACCGGCGCTGGTCACCGCTGTCCAGGCGGCTGATTGTGACGGTAGTCCGCCAGCCAGCGTTTAGGCCGTTGTGGCAGAAAAGAGGTAAAGTAGGCTACTCTGGAAAATATATTCCATTGGTAAACCATAATAATAATCAACCTATCGAGGCATGACCGATGACAGAGCCGCGCTACCAGAGCTTTGAAACCCTTCGCGATGCAATCTCAGCCGAGCATGCATCGCTCAGCAGTCGACTGCACCAGATCGCAACCTTTGCCCTTGAACACCCTACCGACATGGCACTGGAGACAATTGCCGTTATATCCAAACGGGCTAATGTCCAGCCGTCGGCGCTAATTCGCTTTGCCAAGAAGTTTGGCTACTCCGGCTTCAGCGAGATGCAGAAGACCTTTCAGACCCGGGTCGTCGAACGTTCGGCGAGTTACAGAGAACGCATTCGCTCGATAGAGGCCACTGACGGCGCCGAAATATTTTCCGGGCACGACGTTACCCATTCCTTGCTGGTGCAGTATTGTCGATCGAGCATAGCGTCACTCAATGAACTGATGGAAGGACGGCTTTCGGAGGAACTCAAGACGGCGACCAACCTGCTGGAGCAGGCCGACAATGTTTACATCATCGCCCAGCGACGCTCCTTTCCGATTGCCGCCTACCTTGGCTATGCATTGAATCGGGCTGATTGCAAAGCGCACCTGCTGGACGGCGTCGGCGGCATGATGTTTGAGTATGCACAAGCCATGCGGACGAATGACGTATTGATCGCGATCACGTTTCCGCCCTATTCAACCGATACCGCGAAAATTGTTGCGATGGCCTCGAAGCGCGACATACCTGTCATCGTCATGACCGACAGTTTGCTGAGCCCGGTATCAAGTGCCGCCCGCGCCTTTATCGAGGTTCATGACGCAGCCGTTCATTCGTTTCATTCGCTGACCGCATCGATGTGTATCGCGCAAACATTGGTCACCGCACTGGCCTTTCGTGGCAAGAAAAAAGAAGACGCCGAAGCCACTGAGCCGCAAGCCGACTAATACAGCCGGCTTCAGGTCTTCACGATCCACTCGTGCTGCGGGTCGTTGTTGAATACCCAGTTGCGCTCCGGACCGGCCATCACATTCAGGTAGTACAGGTCGTAGCCGTGCGGCGCGCCGACCGGGTGATAGCCCTCGGGAACCATCACAACGCTGTGATTCTCAACAGTCATCGTTTCGTCGAGGCTGCGATCGTCCGTATACACCCGCTGAACCGCGAAGCCCTGCGGCGGATTGACTCTGTGGAAGTAGATTTCTTCCAGTTGCGTTTCCTCGTGCTCGATTGCCCGGTCGTGCTTGTGGGGTGGGTAGCTCGACCAGTTACCGCCCGGTGTAATGACCTCACAAACCAGCAGTTTTTCTGCGGCGAAATTATCGAACAAAATATTGCACACGATGCGCTGATTAGTGCCCTCGCCACGTACTTCGTAGCGGCAATCCTCGGGCTTGATCAACCGCGCCGGGTACTCGCCGGTAGCCGGTGCCTTACACACGGCAAGCTCCATGTCGGTCGTTGCCACCACACGGAAGTGATCGTTCGGCGGCACATAAACACTGAATGGCGGCTTGCGCTCAAACAGGCTCTCGCGCTCACCGAGATTGGTCCAGGCCTGCTCGTTGGTGGCGATGTCCGCCTTGCCCGTCACGATAACCAGGCACACCTCGTCTGACGACGAGTCCTGCTCCAGCGCCTGACCAGCCTGCAGTTGATAGACCTCGAAACCAACGTACTGCCAACCCGCCGATTGCGGCGTGATTTTCTGAATAAGACCTTGTTCGTCAGGTGCGTGTGGTCGAGATAGTAGTCGTGACATGTAAAACCCCGGGTATGGATGTATGGTTTAAATCAGACCGCAACCGCGCGTCCGGTCTTGCTTGACTCAATGACACCTTCGGCCAGCTCCAGCGCGCGGACGCCATCGTTCTCGTTTGCGAGTAACTCGCCGCGTCCCAGAATACAGTCGACAAAGCTCTCAAGTTCGATTCGATACGCATCCGCATAACGCTCAAGGAAAAATGCCAGCGGCTTGCTGCCTGAAGAGCCGTTGCTGTTCGTCAGAACGAGATTATTCTCATTCATATTCCTGGCCTGCAGCATGCCCAATGAACCGAAGGCTTCAATCCGCTGGTCATAACCGTAAACGGCTCGTCGACTATTACTGATCTGACACAGCTTGCCACTCTCGGTTTTCATGGTCACAAGCGCCGTATCAACATCGCCGGCCGCCGCGATGGCTGGATCAACCAGGCAACTGGACGTCGCGAAAACCTCGACAGGCTCTTCGCCCATGATCCAGCGCGCCATATCCAGATCATGAATCATCATGTCACGAAACATGCCGCCGGACTTGCCGATGTAGCCGGCGGGCGGTGGTGATGGGTCCCGGCTGGTGATCGTGAGTATTTCGAGATCCCCTATCTGACCTCCGCTGACCGCCGCCTTCAACGCCGAGAACTGCGGATCGAAACGACGATTGAAGCCAAGTGCGCAAATAGCATTCTGCTCACGAACCACCGCCGCGCATTCTTTGGCACGCTCGAGACCCAGGTCGATAGGCTTCTCGCAGAAGATCGCTTTGCCAGCTTTCGCGGCTCGTTCGATCAGGTCGGCGTGGGTATCCGTGGAACTCGCTATGACGACGGCCCGAATCGCCGGATCATTCAGCGCCGTTTCCGTGTCGACCACCTGCGCGCCACATTCAGCGGCCAGTGCTTCGGCTGCAGGCTGGTGGGTATCGACGACGTAGCGCAGCCGCGTTCGGGGGTTCTGATGCAGGCAGCGCGCGTGAATATTGCCGATACGGCCAGCGCCAAATATGCACAATTCAATGACATCCGCAGATTCCAAGTCCTGACCCCTTCGTCCAATTCAATTAATTTGAAATTTAAATGCTAACAAGTTTGTATCGTTAGAATATGTATTCTATTCTAGGCCGCCTAACGAATAAATGAATTTCTTGAAAATTCTGGAATCACCCCCCGATTTTCAACGCTCAACCGTCAGTCTTAGCAGAGTATTTTTATGGTAGCGCAGAAAACAATTGACGTTATTTGCCTCGGGCGAGCCGCCGTGGATCTGTACGGCCAGCAAGTGGGTTGTCGCCTGGAAGACGTCAATAGCTTTGCGAAATACTTAGGGGGGTCCTCGGGCAATATTGCCTACGGGGCCGCTCGCCTGGGCCTGAAGTCCGCGATGCTGACCCGCGTTGGTGATGAACATATGGGCCGTTTCGTCCGCGAAGAACTGGCGCGGGGCGGGGTCGACGTGAGCCACGTTGTGACGGATCCGCAGCGCCTGACCGGGCTGGCGATACTAGGCATCAAGGATCGCGACACCTTTCCCTTGGTTTTCTACCGCGACAACTGCGCCGACATGGCCATCGCGGCCAGTGACTTTTCGCCAGAGTTTATCGGCTCTAGCAAGGCCCTGCTGATCACGGGTACCCATTTTTCCACGCCTGAGACATTTGCGGCCAGCAGCAAAGCCATTGAATACGCCAGGGCCGCCAACACCAAAGTCGTTGTGGATATCGACTACCGGCCGGTACTGTGGGGCCTGACGGGCCGCGGCGACGGAGAAACCCGCTTCGTTTCATCCGATGCGGTATCGCAACACCTCCAGTCCGTATTGCCCGACTGTGACTTGCTGGTGGGAACCGAGGAAGAAATTCACATTGCCGGTGGCACCGACGACACCATAGAGGCACTGAAGAAAATTCGTTCGCTGACCGATGCGCTGATCGTGCTGAAGCTGGGCAAACTGGGGTGCACCGTGCTGGATGGCGCGATCCCCGGACACATGAAAGAGCTGTCGGTCTTCTCTGGCGTGGAAGTCGAGGTGCTCAACGTACTCGGCGCCGGCGACGCCTTCATGGCCGGGTTTTTGCGCGGCTGGTTGCGCAATGAACCCGCAGCACGTTGCCAGGCCTACGCGAACGCCTGCGGTGCGCTGGTGGTTTCCAGGCACGGCTGTGCGCCGGCCATCCCGTCCGCCGAAGAGCTGGATTACTACCTGGAGCATGCCAGCGAGATTCCACGTCCGGACAGGGACGCGGAACTCAACTACCTGCACCGGGTAACCAATCGTTCGCCAAAGGAAATTAACGAAATCTGCGCGCTGGCGTTTGATCACCGGGTGCAGCTACACGGCATGGCAAGAGCCGCCGGTGCAGATACGCAACGCATTCCCGTGTTGAAGAGCCTGCTGGTCAGAGCTGTCAAGAAAGCATGCCAGCAAGCCGACCTCAATGGCTCGGTCGGCATTATTTGCGACGACACCTACGGTCAGGACGCATTGAATGAGGCCACTGGCCGCGGCTGGTGGATTGCGCGCCCGGTGGAAGTGCCGGCGTCCCACCCGCTCGAACTGGAGGGAGGTCGTTCCATCGGCGACCGACTGAAGACCTGGCCGCTCGAACATGTCGTCAAGTGCCTTGTGTACTACAACCTGAACGATGAGCCAGCGCTGCGACTGCAGCAGGAACGGCAGATCAAGGAACTTTACAGCGCCTGCTGCACGTCCGGCCATACACTGCTGCTGGAAATCATTCCTGCCTCCGGTACAGGCGCAGATGATGATATCTTGGCCAATATTCTGACCCGCATGTACAACCTGGATATTCGCCCGGACTGGTGGAAGCTGCCCTGCATGAGCCGTGCAGCCTGGCAGAACGTCAGCGACGTCATCAAGAAGCGCGCACCGCATTGCCGCGGCGTAGTGCTGCTTGGTCTGGATGCTCCGGTAAAGGAACTGCAGGCGGGTTTTAATGCCAGTGCCGGTTTTGATATTTGCAAAGGCTTTACCGTCGGCCGCTCGCTCTTCTCCGAGCCCAGCCGGCAGTGGTTTTCCGACGCCATAGACGATGAAGAATTCGTCGACATTGTCGCCGCAAATTACCTGAATCTGGTCGGCTATTGGCGCAACCGTACTGTCAGCTAAGGTAGCTCTGATGGCGAACAAAGTTCGACTCACAATGGCGCAGGCCCTTATCCGGTTCCTGTGCGCCCAGAAAACAGAAGTTAACGGCAAGATTGAACCCCTGTTCGCGGGTGTCTTCGCGATATTCGGCCATGGCAACGTTGCCGGTATGGGAGAAGCGCTGCATCAGGCTCGCGATACCCTGCCAACTTACCGGGGGCACAACGAGCAAGGCATGGCGCACGCGGCCATCGCGTATGCCAAGGCCAAGAACCGACGGCAAATAATGGCGTGCACAACCTCCATCGGACCCGGTGCTGCCAACATGGTCACCGCAGCGGCTCTCGCGCACGTCAACCGACTGCCGGTCCTGCTCCTGCCCGGTGATGTCTTCGCGTCGCGCACACCCGATCCCGTGCTGCAGCAAATCGAATGGGCCGGAGATCCTGGTGTGAACACCAACGACTGTTTTAGACCGGTCAGCCGATATTTCGATCGAATCACCCGACCTGAACAAATCATAACGAGTCTGCCGGCCGCTATTCGGGTTCTGACGGATGCTGAAGACTGCGGCCCTGCCACATTGGCGCTTTGCCAGGACGTGCAGGCAGAAGCGTTTGATTACCCGGCGAGCTTCTTCGAAGAAACAATACATCACCTGCGGCGCCAACCCGCGGAAGCCCGCGAGCTTGCTGAAGCGATAGCTGCGTTGCAGTCCGCGCGTAAGCCACTATTGATTGCCGGCGGCGGCGTGCACTACTCGGATGCCACTGATGCAATGCGGTTATTCGCGGAAACACACGGAGTACCCGTGGCCGAGACGCAGGCAGGCAAAGGCGCGCTGGCCTGGGGTCATCCGCAATACGTCGGCGCAATCGGCGTAACCGGAACCACTGCTGCCAACGAACTCGCAAAGAATGCGGATGTCATCCTCGCTGTCGGCACCCGGCTGCAGGATTTCACAACGGCTTCCCGAACGCTGTTCAGTAATCCGGACACGCAGCTTATTCAACTCAATGTCGCCAGGCACGACGCGAAGAAACACAACGCTCAATCGCTCGTGACGGATGCCCGGCACGGCTTGCAAGCGCTAAGCGCGGGCCTGTCCGGCTGGAGTGCCGCGCCAGACTGGCAGCAACGAGCAAGCGATTGTATTGCCTCGTGGAATAACTACTACGATCAGGTAACCGCGCCCGCTGGCATCGAGACCACGACCGGACTGCCATCCGATGCCCAGGTGCTGGGCGCAGTGAAACGCGCATCCGATGCGGGCGATATCGTCGTCTGTGCTGCGGGCGGCTTGCCGGGCGAGTTGCACAAGTTGTGGCGCACTGATTACAACAAGGGCTACCACGTTGAATACGGCTATTCCTGCATGGGTTATGAAATTGCCGGCGGTCTCGGCGTAAGAATGGCGGAACCGGATCGCGATGTGATCGTTCTGGTTGGCGATGGCTCGTACATGATGCTGAACTCGGAACTGGCAACGAGCGTCATGCTCGGGCAGAAAGTCATTGTTGTCGTGCTGGATAACCGCGGCTTCGGCTGTATCAACCGGTTGCAGAATGCCACTGGCAACGCCTCGTTCAACAACCTGCTTGATGACTGCCTCTCTGCAGACGCTGGAGCGCCGAAGATTGATTTTGCCGCGCACGCAGCTGCCCTGGGTGCGTTGTCGGAGAAGGTCGGCACTATCGCTGAACTGGAAGCGGCCATCGGCCGGGCAAAGAACGCCGATCGTTCGTACGTAATCGCACTGGACACCGACCCGTTCATGACCACTGACGGCGGCATGTGGTGGGACGTCGCCGTGCCGGAAGTATCGACAGAACAGTCGGTAAACACAGCACGGGCCGACTACGAAACCGGCAAACAAAAACAACCTTATTGATGGCACTCTGATGACCGTACGAATTGGTATTAACCCCCTGACCTGGACCAACGACGACCTGCCCTCTCTGGGCGCGGATACGTCGCTCGACACCTGCCTGCGCGAAGGTAAGCAAGCCGGCTATGCCGGGTTTGAACTCGGCAACAAATTTCCCCGGCAGGCCGAAGTGCTTGGCCCGATACTCGACAGCCACGGATTAAGCCTGGTTTCCGGTTGGTACAGCCTGCGGCTGATGACGCGGACGGTAGAAGAAGAAATCGCGGCCTGCAGCGATCACCTGAACCTTCTCAAGTCCCTCGGAGCCACTGTCATGGTGTGCTGCGAAGTCACCGGCTGCGTGCACGGCGACCGCAGCGCCTCACTTTCCGACCGTCCCCAGTTGGCCAACGAACAATGGTCCGCATTCGGCAAGAAGCTTACGGAATTCGGCGACTACTGCCTGTCGCAAGGTGTGCAACTTGCCTATCACCATCACATGGGCACCGTCGTGGAGAACGAACAGGATATCGATGCACTGATGTCGCATGCCGGTCCCAGTGTCGGCTTGTTGCTTGATGCCGGGCACCTGACCTTTGCCGGCGCCGACCCGGTCGTCATACAGCAACGCTACGCGGACCGGATCAATCACGTGCACTGTAAAGACGTTCGCATGAGTGTTTGTCGCGATGCCAAGAACCGCAATCTAAGTTTTCTTGATGCGGTATTGAATGGCGTCTTCACAGTACCGGGTGACGGCGACGTTGATTTTGCAACATTGTTCAGCGGCTTGAAGAACTCTGGCTACGAAGGCTGGCTGGTGGTTGAAGCGGAGCAGGACCCGGCTGTCGCAGATCCGATGACGTACGCAACGATGGGCGCCGAAAACCTGAAAAAGCTGTGTGAAGTGAGCCAAATGTCTATAGCCGGTTAACTGTCACACCACTGGCGCCGTTTGTTTGATTGCCAACAACGACCGCACCGAACAATTCCGAAGACGCCAGAACAACCACACTAATCCCGATACGGTTGGCATTCATCGTCTTCCATGCTCTATTATGTCCCGATTCCCGCTTCGTCCTACTCGGGTATCAGGCATGAGAAATTTGGTATCCAGAGCGAAAGAATTCGCATTCGCGGCGCACAACGCCATTGAGCAACGTCGCAAGTACACGGGCGAACCGTATACCGTGCATCTCGAAAGTGTCGCGATGCTGGTTGCGAGCGTCGTGGATGACGAGGCCATGATAGCCGCTGCGTATTTGCACGACACAGTTGAAGATACTGACGTCACGCTCGCCGATATTGAGAACAACTTTGGCTGCGATGTCGCCTACCTTGTGCGATACCTCAGCGACATATCACGACCTGAAGACGGCAACCGGGCTCAGCGCAAACACCTCGATCGCGAACATGTTGCCCGTGGTGACGCGCGCGTGCATACCATCAAGCTCGCGGACCTGATCGACAACTCCGCGACAATTCAGGCGTACGATCCGAGGTTTGCCAAAGTTTATATGCAGGAAAAGCGGCTGTTGCTGGATGATCTTGACGACGGGCATCCCGAGCTGCTGTGCCGCGCAAGGGCAATTGTCGATGAGTGGCTGGCCGAAAGTACCGGGCAATAATCGACTCTCTGCCGTAGTCAGAATGTCAGCCGAATTTGCTGCTCGGGACGTATCCCATTCTTTCCATTGGCAGAAGAGCGCAGTCTTTGTCTGACATGAAAGATTTGTGGCAACGCGCTGGTTTGTGGCCCCGGGGATACCAACGCTTACCTGCCTCGGCTGGTAAAAAACGGCGCTGCCAGGTTCGAGAACAATTACGGCGACATCGCCAACCTGACCATAATGGCATCGTCGGCCCGTGACGAACTGGCAGACATGAACTCAGATCGTTCGGTCGCACTAGCGCAGTCCTTGCAGCAGAAGCTGCAGGCTCACGAGACAAACGCGGCCAATTGACGCGGTGTTCCCGGGGGCACTGCAGTTGCCGCTCACCTAGAAGATATCAAGATCGTCAGCGAGAACGACATCACCACTGTAGGTCGCTTTAACCTCATCAACCATCCTGCTTTCGGGCTCGCCGTAGTAAAGACCGTGGTACAGCACCAGCAGCTTCGGTTTTGCGGCACGTGCGAGACGTCCGAGGTCTGACGCCGGCGTATGCGATCGTTTGTGGTACGCCTGAAACCCGGCACTGTTTCTGGCCAACCCGGTATCGCTGATCACCTCATGCATCAGAATATCCACACCCGTTGCCATTTTTTCCAACTCAGGACTCACTTCCGTGTCGCCGGAGATGACGATGCTCCGATCCGACGTGGTGATCTTGTAACCGAAAGCCGGTTTCACATCGCCGTGATTCACGGCAAAGGCTTCTATCCTGATTCCGTCCTTCTCCAGAACCACGCCGCTTTCAATCTCAGTGACGTTTGCACGATAGCCATCAGGGTTCTGTACCGGCTGCGTTCCTGACATCCGAATACGCGTATCCGGGGCCATCATCCTGTGCATGCCGTCGACCATTTCGGCGATGCCGCTGGGGCCATAAATGGCCAGGCCGTGCGGTCGACGCCACCACATCGTGTAAGCCGCCTCGACCAGATCAAGCGTGTGATCGCTGTGCATATGGGTCACAAATACGTGCCCGATCTGCGTTGGGTAGAGCGACGGGATATCGTATTTGTAACGGGCGACGGTCGCGTTATGTACCGAGCCCGCGCCGACATCGAACACATACGATTCACCGCGATGTATCACTGCAATACTGGGACCCGCGCGGTGCGGGTCTGGTATCGGGGTTCCGGTACCGAGAATGACTATTTTGGTCGGAGCATCCAGCTCAGCTTGAGTCGGACCCTGGCGCAGCTCAACTACAGCGCTCTGCGTTTCGACAGCATAGTCTGTTGTGAGATTATGGCCGCAGGCATTCAGCCCCGACACAATCATAAGCAATAGCGGCACACGAACAAGCTGTACCGGGGATATACCTGGCCACGTCGTCATAGCATTCCTTACCTGTACCGGTCTGCGCCGCCCGACGCTGCAGGACTTCAAAGCAGGTAAGGTTTATAGGCTTAGCGGAGCCGAGTCAACGTCCCGCAACGGACGGGTGGAAGGCGGACCAGACAGCCCGCCTGTAAACACAAGTCCCCACCGTCGAATTACTCAGCCGCTTCAGCCAGGTTTCTACGCTGCATCACCCGATCAAAGCAAAGCTTGATGAACTGCAGTGAGCCTGGACGGTAGTGCGACTGCAATGGCGCTCAATCAGTCCGGATCCATGCCCTTCAGGAACTTGAATAGTTCGCTGTCGGTGGACAAAACCAGTGTCGTGCCTTCCGCAATGATGAATTTGTAAGACTCCATCGTGCGCGTGAACTCATAGAACGCAACCGACTCCGCATTCTGGTTGTACGCGCTCGCATAGATCTCAGTTGCCTTAGCGTCAGCAAGCCCCCGAATCTCCTCAACTTCCCGGTACGCCTCGGATTGGATCTTGTTGAGGTCACGAATGCGGTTGCCGCGAATTCTCGCCGCTTCACCGTTGCCTTCTGACAGGAATCGCTCGGCGATCTGCCGGCGCTCACTGATCATGCGATCATAGATTTTCGGCCGCACACTCTCGTTATAGTTGATGCGTTTGAAGCGAATATCGAGCAACTCGATGCCGAATACCTGAACCTTCTCTGCCGCTGCTGCAAAAATTTCCGCTTCGACGAGTTGCCGACCTTTCTGTATGGGCACCAACGCGCCCATGTTGAGTTCGCGCTCGGCGGAAGTTAACAACGTGTCGCGTAAGGGCTCTCGGTCTTTCGTGGTACGGATAATCTCGATCAGCTCGTGCTTGGCAACGGCATTGCGCGTCTCACTGCCGAGAATATCGTCCAGCCGTGACTGCGCACTCTGCTCGTCGCGCAGCCGCAGAAAATACTGTAGCGGATCAGTAATTTTCCAACGGGCAAACAGGTCGACAGAAATGTAGAGCTTGTCTTTGGTCGGCATGTCCGACGGACTGCCATCCCATTCGAGAACCCGCTTGTCGATCGTGTTTATTTGCTGAATTACAGGGATCTTCAGCTTGAGGCCTGCGCTCGTGACCGGCTCGCCCACGGGCTTACCGAACTGCGTGACAATGATCTGTTCGACTTCGCTGACCGTGTAGGCGGAACTGATCATGACCAGAAAGCCGGCCGCCGCCAATACCATCAGTGCAGTTAGTTTGTTCATGGCCGTTCCATATTTTCGTTGTTGAGGTTCAGGAGGGGCAGAATGCTTTGTGCTTGGTCATCGACGATGACCTTCGAACGAATACCGGGCAGCACCTCCTGCAATGTTTCGACATAGATGCGACGACGGGTTACTTCCGGCGCTTTGCTGTACTCGGCCAGCAAGGCGCTGAACCTCGCAACGTCACCCTCGGCCTCGTTGATGCGTTTGAGCCTGTAGCCGTCCGCCTCCCGAATGCGCTGGTCTTTCTCGCCTTCGGCAAGCGGAATGACCTTGTTGTAATCGCGGCGCGCTTCGTTGATGAGCTTTTCTTTTTCTTGTTGCGCCTGGTTAACCTCGTTGAATGATTCCTGCACCGGGCCCGGTGGGTTAATGTTCTTCAACTGTACCTGGTCGATGCTGATTCCCATCGTGTATTTGGTGGTCAGCTCCTGCATCTTGGCCAGCGCCTCCGATTCAATCTCCTGACGCCCGATTGTGATCACCTCGTCCACGGTACGATCGCCAACAACTTCGCGCATCACGGATTCGGACACATAGCGCAGCGTCGCGCTCGGTTCACGCACTTCAAACAGAAACTTCACCGGGTCCGAGACTCGGTACTGCACGACCCACTCCACCAGCGCAGCGTTGAGGTCACCAGTCACCATTTCCGTTTCACGCTTGCCATTTACCGGGCTCTGGTGCGGGTCCGTTGCGCCCGGCGTGGTGAAGCCGAACTCCTGTTTGAGCTGCCGTTTCACCGGTACGATTGTTGCCGTATCAATCCCCATCGGTAGTTTGAAATGCAACCCGGGTTGTACATTCTTCGCGTACTGGCCGAAGCGCTGCACAACAGCTACTGAATCACTCGGTACCGTGTAATACGAGGTCCACGCACCGAACAACAGCGCCGCAGCAACGATGAACAGTATGGCCGTTCCCGAGCCGCCATCCGGCAATACTTCTTTGAGTGTCTCATGACCTTGACCGATGAACCGCTCAAGATCGGCGGCAGGATCATTCCCGCGACGGAAAGGTCCGTTGCCGTTACCTGTCTGTGGTGACATACGTTGTTGTCCTCGTAGTTGTATTCGACCTGGTATTCTTCCAGGCGGCGTTTTCAGTCATACCTTCGTATTCGGTACGTTCGATGGCATACCCGTCGGCACGTTCGCAACGTGATATCAAACTCGACCGACATGAACTGTCGGCCGCCAATCGTTGGCGAACATTCATTTGGAACTTGGAAATCCGCTGGCGGAATACAACAAACGAAGCAGTTATCGCTTGCTGCAGGCAACGCCGTTTGGCATCCGACTGTTAGCTACGGCGCCATTGGGTGAGCAGTGATTGTCGCCACCCGTCGATACTCGTCCGCGGAGTTTCTAGAATCAGAGGTAGATTGTTCATCAGCTGAACGTAAGGCCCAGCCAGTTCTCCAACCATAGTCAGTGGGTTGACCTGACTAGTCAAGCTTTACTGTGCCTTCGAGTTCCAGTGCTGCTATATCGTCGGCTGCGAGAGGCTGCCGGCATTTCGGTTACGCCAGTAGAGCAAGAAAACGTACGCCGCCATCATACTCATGACAATCATCTCCCCGCCATCTTCCAGAGCGCCGAGCAAGAAACTCACTTTCCATCCCTGCTGTATTGCAACGTGCAGCATGTCTACGAAGATGCCAAAGAATGCCAGCGCAACGAGCAGCAAGAAAAGATATCTTGATACAGTCCGGAATGAACTTGTTCCGCACAAATAAAAAACAGCAAGCGGCGCAAGAAGCAATGTTGCAGCGATCCCGGTCACGACAAGCTCGCCGAAATCTCGCGCCCTTAGGCCAAAAGCTGGAAGGAAGTCCATACTCGTGGCTACCTGGTGACCAAGTAGTTCATGAATACTCAAAGCGTCGTCGAGCAGCAGGTACAAGAACAATACGGCCCATGCACCGTAGCCAATCACTTTGGCTTTTGCCGATACCATGATCAACAAGACTATTATCGAAAAAATCTTGGCGTACTGATATCTCTCGGGATAGCCACCATCTTCCTCCAATGAGAAAAGAGGGTCATTCAGTACACCGAACAATGGCAGAAAATGCAGAAAGAAAAATACGAAGTCTATGCCAAGAAGCAGCAGAAGAAACGCCGTAATGGGCGAGTTACTGGGGTTGCTCCTCCATGACTCGATTAGTGCACCTATCTTCATTTCTGTCAGGACCCATCAGCCAGCATTGCGGTACCGCCATTGGTCCATAAGCAAAATCTGCTCATGCACTCATGGCGTTACGAGAATAGAACTGTGAACTACTATCTAACGTGGGTGGACACCCGATAGCAAGAGCGCTTTCGCTGCGGGCTACAACCCTGAACAGGCGTGTCACCCCTGAAACCAGGTCAAACTTCTCAGGAACTCTCATTTATAGGCGTCGAACCGTCCTGAACCACGCTTGTTAGCCTGCCTTTCGTTTGGCAAATCTCATCCCGAGCAGACCAATACCCAACAATGCAAAGGTTGCAGGCTCCGGAACTGATTTGGTGGAAAAGCCGTTGTGCAGATTTAGGTACCCGGCGCCGGCACCCGGGAAAACACTGGACAGTAACGACACCTGAACATCGAGCCAGCTGCCGTCTGACAAGTATCCCGTCAGCCAGTTGTCTTCGAACTTCAGGTCCCAGCCGAACACATCAACGGTCGCGTGATTGAATATCCCCAGGCCCTTGCCCATGTTTTCGTAGCCGAACAAGCCGCCGGTAATGTCGATATCGATCGAGCGACCGAATGCATAGAGCAACCAACCGTCTTCGAGACTTCCTATCCCTGCGTCGAATGATCCGCCGGAGATAGACAAAGAAACTGCATCAGCAGAGCGGAAATGTAGCGTGTCGCCTCCATAGAGACCGCCGTTACCACCCGAAACCTGGCCACCTTCAAAACTAAGTCCCGCGTACGACTGATTGTAGATGCCATGTCCGCCAGTATTTCCACCATTTCCGCCTGATATCTGACCACCGGAAACTGTGCCGAACGGATTTTCAAATCCGTTGCCACCAATGCCATTGCCGCCAGTATTTACTCCATACCCGCCCCGGATTGTCCCGGCGGTCATATTCAGGCCCAGACCCTCGTCGGCACCAAACTGCCCTATACCAGCACCTCCTATTTGTCCGCCGTTCCCTCCAATAGCAGAGCCGCCGCTAATATTCACGTGCACACTCCCGGAGGTGGAATTTTCGATCGCCATTCCGCCTCTTGTGTCGCCGTAACCACCAATCAAACGGGCACTTTCGTTTAGGTCAACCAGCCGCATACCACTTAAGGCCGAACCTCCTCCCGACCCGCCCACGACAAGCGAACTGCCGGAGGCAGTTACACGGTCATCGTCGTTACCCCAGTTCAAATACCGAATTCCACCTATGACAGTGGCGTTTCCATTTAGATTAATGGTCGCACCGCCATGCTCGTTGCGAACGGCTGGACTTGAATTCGGTGACTGAAGAAAGGAGCCATCGCCCACATTTAGGTCAGAGCGATTGCGCAGAATGACATTGTCAAAATGAACGCCCGTCAGTTCATGTGTCAAACCATCGTCAAAGATGATATCGGCGCTGGCCGTCGTTGCGCTGAGCGCCACGCCTATGGCGAAAAATGACTTGAGAATGGAACGGCCAAGCGATCTGGTCGGGGTTGAGTACATCAATTGCCTCCGGGAGTGGCGACTGGTTGCCCATGTTGGTCTCCCAGCCGAATATTCCTGTAGTCGAACATTGCGTTCGATCATCAGGCGACAGCGTACTAGATTGCACCCCGGAGTCGCCCACGGACCGTTCCAGTTTGAAACGTGAACTCCGTCACACTTTCACAGTACCCCATCCTCGATATAAAGGTACGGTCCTTCACAGTCAGTATCTCCCTGAATACTGTTGAAAACACCGAGGCCACCGATGAACAGGGTACTCAGCGCGATAATCATCAACCCGGAAGCCAATTACCCGAGGCGCTCGGCGATGCGGCGGCCACGATCCTCGAACATCCGGACCCGCCAGTTTGCGTCGGGAAAGGCCGCGCGGAATTCAGCACGCCACGCCACCGGCTCTGTTTCGGTACGTACCCGGTAGTCGTAGTCGGTTCGACTGCCAACACCCATCAATCCCGTGGACGCAAGCGCCTCTTCCGCCAGCAGCAAGCGTGGGCTATGCACAAGGACCCGGGCGATGGCGACACGTTGTTGCTCACCGCCGGACAGCTGCGACGGATAATGACCCTCCCTATCGGCGAGACCAACGCGATTCAGCATGGCGCTGGCAAGCTCGCGAGCTCGATCGCAAGTGCACAATGCAGGCCAAATTGTCCTGTCGAGCCATCACTGCCGCGGGAGCGTTGCAAGCTTTCGTTCAGTCCTGGCTGTCAGAGCTGATGTTTCCGCCTATCAGTCCGGTGTTGCCGGGCTGAACGCCTCCCAGCCACCACCGAGCGTGTCGAACAGCGCGACCAGTTTGGTAATCGAGTTGGTTTCAGAAATGATCAGATCGTCTTCGCCGGCAATCAATTGCCGCTCGGCGTCAACCACCGCCAGGTAATCCTCTTCGCCCGCGTCAAACAACTCTTTGGCCAGCGCCACCGCTTTGCGCCGGCTTTGCACGCCTTTCGCCAGTCGTTGCCGGGTCTCCAGCTCTTCGGCATAGCGCGACAATGCCGCTTCGGCATCGCGCAGCGCTTCGAGCACGCTCTTCTCGTACTGTGCCAGCGCGGCGACATTCTCTGCCTCCTGCAATTCAACCCGGGCACGAATAGCACCGCCATCGAAGACTGACCATTGAATAAACGAGGCCAATGACCACACGCCAGCACTGCTGTTCGCCAGATCGCTGAATACCCGTGCCTGCGAACCGATATCGCCGGTCAGAAAAAAGCTCGGGAAAAGCTCGGCAGTTTGCGCTCCGATATCGGCAACGGAAGCGGCAAGCGCCCGTTCAGCGGCTCGAATGTCCGGGCGCCGGCGCAAGATGTCGGAGCGCAGTCCGACGGGCACCATGTCCGGCGGTACCGGCAACGGCTGCACGCTTTCCATCTCTGCCAATAACGCTTCCGGCGGACGACCCAACAGAACGGAAAGCGTGTAGATAGTAACCTTGAGCTCACCCTCCAGATTGGGAATGCGTGCATGGGTCAGTTCGTACTCACTTTGCGCGCGGGAGAGATCAAAGTCGCTGGTTTCGCCGACTGCAAAGCGATCCCGAACGACATCAAACGTTTCCTTCAGCAATTGGGTACTCTGCTTTGTGTTCGCGATACGCTTCTGCAGGCCGCGTGCCTCATAGTAGGTACGCGCAACGTCCGACAAAGTCGATTGCATGACGTCCTGATAATTGGCAATGGCAGCCCCAACGCGTGCGTCGGACCCTTCAAGCGCGCGACGGTTGGCGCCGAACAGGTCGATCTCCCACGATGCATCAAACCCGGCATCGTAGGTGTTGCGAATCTGACCGCTGTTAAACGAACTGATTGCCGCGCTGGACTTGGTTCGACTACCTCCTAAAGCTGCACCAATACTCGGCAACAGGGAACTCCGTTCTATCTGCCGCAAAGCCCGCGCACTACTCACGTTGGCCATTGCGATATCCAGATCCTTGTTGTGACTGGCTGCAGTGGCAATGAACTGTTCAAGTAACGGGTCCTCGAAAACGCTCCACCAGCGCGTATCAATCGCCTCGGACGAGATGACCTTCGTACCGGCTGAGCTTTCTTCGTGCGACCAGGAATCCGGGTAGTCCTGTTCCGGCTCAGCATACTTTGGCCCTACCGCGCAGCCTGCCATACCCAGCGCGACACAAGTCCAGAACAATTGCCGAATCATGCTGGAACACCCGCTTGTCGATTCTTGTCCTGCATCTCCAGTTCGCGCTTAACGTCGCTAGGCGAGCCGGTATTGCGCGCGAGCAAGTCGTAGGCCACAGGCACGATAAAGACGGTGAATACCGTTGCCGATGCGACACCGAACAGAATAACCACACCGATCGCCACCCGGGATTCCGCGCCAGCGCCGGTGGACAGGATCAACGGCAGCGAGCCGGCAATCGTCGTGATACCCGTCATCAGAATCGGTCGCAATCGAATCTGTGCTGCCTTGATCAAGGCCTCACCAAACTCGATGCCTTGATCACGCAACTGATTGACAAATTCGACGATAAGAATTCCGTTCTTCGCCGCCAGGCCAATCAACATGATCAGCCCGATCTGGGTATACACGTTGAGTGAATTGCCGGTAATGAAAAGACCGGTAAGCGCACCTGTCATTGCGAGAGGAACTGTCAGAATAATAACCAGTGGATGGATATAGCTTTCGAACTGTGCCGCAAGGACCAGGAACACGATGACAAAACCGAGCATGAAAACAAACATCAGCGACGAACCACTGGTTTGGTAGTCCAGTGACTGGCCTTTGTAGTCAATAGTTACATCACCCGGCAGGTGCAACCTCACCAGTTCACGCAGGTGATCGAGCGCGTCGCCGAGTACATAGCCATCGGCCAACCCGGCCTCCAAAGTAATGGCGCGAACGCGGTTATAACGGTTCAGGTCACCTGAATCGGCGAACTCCGTGATATTCACCAGGTTGGACAATGGAATCAGTGCACCGGTATCCGAGCGTACGTAAATGTTCTGCATGTTGGTCGGTGTGCGCTGCGAGTCGCGTTCGCCTTCCAAGATAACGTCGTACTCCTCGCCGTTATCGATATACGTAGTCACCCGTCTGGAGCCAAGCATCGATTCCAGTGTTGTGCCAATAACCTGGCTACTGACGCCCAGGTCTCCTGCGCGGTTCTTGTTAATACTGATCTTGAGCTGCGGTTTGGTTTCTTTGAAATCGCTGTCGATATCCGTTAACCCGGGGTTGTCCTCTTCAATCTTCTCAATCAGGAGGTCGCGCCATTGCGCCAGCTCTTCATAGGTGCCACCACCCAGAACGAACTGAACAGGTTTCCGCGTGCCGCCGCCGAAGCCTTGCCGCATGACGGGAAAAGCGCGCACGCCAGGCAAGTCCGCCATCTTTTGCGAAATCTCTGCCATGACTTCATCGGCCGGTCGGCGACTGGCCCAATCGTTCATGACGCTGATAACGATGCCATCGTTAAATGTCGTTGAGTTGCCGAAATTGCGCGGCGCTCTCACGAGCACACGATTCAACTCGCCCGCATCGACATAGGGCATCAGGCGCTGCTCGACTTCCTCCATGTACTCTTTGGTAAATTCGAACGAACTACCTTCCGGCGCATTGATCATCAAAAAGAATGCACCGCGATCTTCTTTCGGCGCATATTCGGAAGGCAAGGCATTGAACAGAAAGAAAGACAGTCCAGCCACTCCTGCAAAGCCGGCGATGACTATTGATTTCCGCCGCAATGCCCAAGTCAAAGCACGACCGTAGGCCGAAGAAAACCGGTCAAACAGGCGGTCAACCTGATTGTGGAACCTGCTCTTCTCCGCCTTTCGCAAGACCTTGGAGGCAATCATCGCGCAAAGCGTCACAGCCACGAAGGTGGAAAAGCTGACTGCAGCCGCCATCGTGATGGCGAACTCAGAAAACAGTCGGCCCAAGTCTCCTTCGAGGAACGTGATAGGTACGAACACAGCCACCAGAACAATGGTTGTTGCTATGACGGCGAAACCCACCTGGCGGGTACCATGAAAAGCCGCCGACAACGGTGGCTCTCCTTCTTCAATACGCCGATAGATATTTTCCAGTACGACAATCGCGTCATCCACTACCAGTCCGATCGCCAACACCAGCGCGAGCAGGGTAAGCAGATTGATGGAGAACCCTGCCAGATTAAGCACGATAAATGTTGACACCAGCGAAACCGGAACGGTTACGGCTGGAACAAGCATCGCCCGCCAGCTTCCGAGGAAGAGATAGATCACACTGACAACCAGGATCATTGCGATAGCCAGCGTTTTGTAAACTTCCGCAATCGCACCACGAATGAAAACGGACGTGTCGTAGGCGGGAATAATTTCCATGCCCGGCGGTAAATTGGGGCCTAACCGGGCTGCAAGCTCAATTGCGCTTTGCGCAACTTCAACGGTATTGCCTTTGGATTGTTTGATGATTCCGAGACCAACCATCGGTGCACCATTGCCGCGGAACAACGTACGTGTTTCAACCGCTTCTCTTTCAACTCGCGCCACATCGCCGAGACGTACCAGGTAATCGGCCCGTTTGGCGATAACCAGGTTTTTGAAATCTTCCGGCGTGCGGTAACCGCGTTCAACGCGCGCCGTAAACTGAACCTTTTCAGACTCGATACCGCCGGCTGGCAGTTCCACGTTTTCCGTGCGCAATGCCACTTCTATGTCCTGCACGGTCAAGCCGCGCGCCGCAAGCTTGTTGCGATCCACCCAAACGCGCATGGAGTATTCGAGACCGCCGCCGATACGCACACGAGCAACACCAGGAATGACTGAGAAGCGGTCTTGCAGATTGCGTTTGGCGTAGTCGGTCAGCTCCAGCAGGTCCATGTTTTCGTTGACCAGATTCATCCACAGGATGACATCGTCGCTGGAATCGGCTTTCTGAATATCCGGTGGATCGGCTTCCTCCGGCAGGTTGTCAACGATGCCGGAGACGCGGTCGCGAATATCGTTCGCGGCATCTTCAATATTTCGCCCGATATCAAACTCGATATTGATCCTGGAGCGCCCGTCCGACGACGTAGAGGAAACGTACTTGATGCCTTCGACACCGGAAATGCGATCTTCGATAGCCTCGGTGATCCGGGTCTCGACGACATTGGCGGCAGCGCCAGCGTAGCTGGTATCGATAGAGACAACAGGTGGATCGATGTCCGGGTATTCGCGCATGGACAATTTGGAATAGGACATCAGGCCGAATGCGATCAGCAGTAATGACAGCACTGAGGCAAAGACCGGTCGCGTAACTGAGAGATCCGACAAAACCATGTTATTGCCCGCCAGTAGTCGGTTTTTGCGTCAATAAATCTTCCAGTGATTCATTGCCTGTTTGCTCCGCGCGGATGCTGACCGGCATGCCATCACGAAGCTTGATGATTCCCTGAACCACAACTTTGTCGCCTTCCTCGAGGCCAGACAGCACCTCAATAATGCCGGGTTTTCGGGCACCCAATTCAATACTTCTTTGCCGGGCAATGGTTTGGCCCTGGTCTTGTTCAATGACATATACGTAATTGCGGTCGGCGCGCTTGATCAGCGCCTCTTCCGGGACCAGCAAAGTCTGGCGCGGGTTCTTGTACAAGGTGATGCTCATCAACAACCCTGGTTTCAGAATGTTATCCGGGTTAGGGATGATCGCGCGCACGATGACCGTGCGTGTTATCGGGTCGATGCGGGAATTAACCGTGGTAACGACGCCTTCAAACTGGCGATCGCCAAACGCTTCAATTGTCCCGCGAATAGGCAAGCCTGGCTTGAGGGTCGCCAAAAACACCGACGGCACATCGAAATCGATTTTGATCTGACTGAGATCGTCGATCGTTGTTATTTGGTCGCCCGGTTGTACCAGCGTGCCGACACTAACCTGCCGCAGACCCAGAATGCCGTCGAACGGTGCGGTAATCTCGTAACTCGTAAGGCTGGCTTGCAAGGAATCGGTGACCGCCTGCGCCTGCGCCAGTTGCGCGGCACGCTCCTGCAATGTCGCTCTGGGCAGCGCACTGGTACCACTGAGGCCTTGGGCCCTGTTGTACGAATTGCGGGTTTCATCGGTTACAGCCTGCGATGCACGCAGCTGCGCTTCTTCCTGTCTCTTATCAAGAGTAAGCAGAAGGTCGCCTTTTTTGACCGCCTGGCCATCGTCGAAATGGATGGCCATGACCTTTTCCGAGCGATCGGCTGTAATCACTACCGACTCGTTAGCCCTGGTGGTGCCCAGCGCCTCAACCTGATCTGCAAACTCACCACTTACAACGGGTGCGACGATGACTGCCGTCGCATTCTGTGCACCCTCTCTTTGCCCGAAAGACTGGGCGCTGGAAAGCAACAACGTTACAAATAGAAGCAGCGCTGAATTTCTCATTATCTGGGATAGCCTTGAATTTCTAAGAACCCGACATCTGGGTTTTGAATGCTGAACGCAAGCACTGTTCTTACACTGGAACGGCCTGGAGTATGGATCAATCACGTTTTTATACAGTAATGCCTAAACTTATAATACGGCCCCCTAAAAGTCAGCTGGAGCGTACCGTAAGGGAAGTGACCGGGACTGACACAGTCGCGAAATACACCGCGCGCTTCACCAGCATCTACCATGACATCGCGGTCCGCACGGCAGCCTGCATTTCGGTGACGATGCACCGACCGGCCATTTGCACAGCCAGGAACGGCCGGCATGCTTGCCAGCGGCGGGCCGTCCTTTATTTCCCGTGTGAATGCGGGCAACGCCGGCTGTCCGGCATGCACTAATCACCACGGTACTTCATCAAGTGCCGCGTCAGCGAGCCACCAAAACCCTCGGCAGACGTTGTGCCCCCATGGAGTCAGCAGCCAGCCCGCTGCACGAATGACGTGCAAATTTTAAGAAAGTTCAAGAAATGATAAGAAAGGAAAAATCAGTAGCGGGGAAAGGGGTCGAGCCGATGCCCCTGTTCTTGATTCAGGGCTTGCCGGCCTGCGAACCGTCTCGTCATTCTGTCCGCTTGCTCAAGAATTCGGTCCAACCCACTTTGTCGGCAAAATTCAGTTGCCACCCCGGGAGCCCGGGGTGGCGGCAGTGATCCGTTAAGCTGCCTTACCTTTCGCCATCGCATGTACATCGGCCGCCGCGAGACGCTTGCCGCCGATGGCCCAGTCTCCGCCTTCGAACTCGTTGATCCGGACCCATGTGACCGGTCGCATACTTTCGCCTTCCACCTCGATCATCGCGGCAGTCACTTTTTCGATCAGCTGCTCTTTTTGCTGCGGGGTAAACACATTCTTGATGACATCTATCGTTACCAGTGGCATGTCAGTCTCCGTTACTTGCTTAGTTGTGTTTGCAAATGATTGATAACTTCACCCATCGGGCCGCTGGGGCTGAACTCGATCGCTTCGTAGTCCTCATCGACGCGGACCGTGTGGCCCGGCGGCCAGTAATACACTTCGCCGGCTCGAACCGTTTCCTCGCTGCCATCGGCATACCGCACGTGGATGGCGCCCTTCAGTACCGTGCCCCAGTGCGGGCACTGGCAGAGATCCTGAGGCAGCCCTTTCAGAAGGGGAGCTGCATCTGCCCCTTTGGGGAAACGAATGCGGGCGACGTTGATATCGGCCCAGTCGTGAGCCTGGATGCATACCCCACCAGCCTCCAGCCGTACCGGCAGTTTGCTTCGTGATTCCTTCATACCCTGTTCCTCCTGGGTGTTCGCGGCGGTGACCTGTCCACCGCCGGACTCATTTGTAGCGCGCTCGGCCTGTGCGTGCTTGGCGCTTGTATGGAGAATTTATAGCGTTTTCTAGGCGCGGCAGGGTTAGTGCTCTATGCTCAGGCGATGATCTACGCGTTCAGCCCCTTTGAACTGGACATGGCGAAGTTTGAACTTCGCAAGGACGGTGAGCCGTGTCCGATCGAACCCAAGGTTCTCGCCTTGCTGGCCTACCTGGTCGAGCATCGCGAGCGACTGGTGTCAAAGGAAGAGATCTTCGAGAAACTCTGGGACGGGCGCATTGTGACCGACTCGGCGCTGGCGAGCCGGATCAAGCTGGCGCGCAAGGTGCTGGGCGATACCGGCCACACTCAGCGCTTTATTAAGACCGTGCACGGCAAAGGCCTGCGATTCGTCGCCGACGTTCGACCGTTGCGCAACAGCCCGATCGTGTCGCCCGAGGACGATTCCCGACAAGAGGCAGACACGCCCCAGGCGGCGGACGATGTTTCGTATCGCCCCTCCATTGCCGTACTGCCGTTCCAGTTGCTCGGTAAGCCGGGTCCGTACGACACCATCGCCGACGGCCTACCGCACGAGATCATCGCCGAGCTTGCGCGCCTGCGCTGGCTGCTCGTGATAGCCAGAGCATCGTCGTTTCGCTTTCGTGATCGGGACCCCGACCAGCACCATATCGGCCAGTTACTGGGTGCGCGTTACCTGCTGTCCGGCTGCGTGGAAGCCAGCGATCGACAACTGGTCATTACCACTGAACTTGTTGATACACGCAGCGGCGAGATTGTCTGGGCCGAGCGGTTCACGGGCAAAGTCGAGGACATTCACGCGGTTCGAAAGGAGATTCGGGAAAAGATTCTGGCGGCCCTGGAAATCCAGATTCCGTTGCACGAGGCAACTGCCGCACGCCTGATAGTGACGGAGAACATGGATGCGTGGTCCGCGTACCACGTTGGCCTGCAGCATATCTTTCGCTTCAATCAGAAAGACAATGCGGCAGCAGCCGCACTTTTTCAGCGGGCGATCAAGCTCGACCCGGCGTTTGCCCGGGCCCATGCCGGCCTTTCCTTCGTGCATTTTCAGACGGCATTCCTGCGGCACACGGACGACATTGCAGGCGAGACCGCACTCGCCCGCCGTTGCGCTCAAGCCGGGCTTGAGATTGATCCGCTGGATCCGTTTGTTAATTTCACGATGGGCCGCAGTTTCTGGTTGAGCGCCGATCTCGATCGCGCCCACTCGTGGCTGGAACGCGCCACGTCACTGTGCCCGAACTACGCGCAAGGCGTTTACGCACTGGCCTGGACCAACACGATTGCAGGCGCGGATCAGGAAGGACGCGACCAGGTCGATCTCGCCATGCGCCTGAGTCCACTTGATCCGTTGTACTACGCGATGCTCGGCACCCGTGGCATCACGCACGTGGCGCGCGGCGAGATGGCGGAAGCCGTGCAATGGGCCGAGCGCGCCGCGCGCTCGCCAGGTGCCCATGTGCTGATTGCGATGATCGCCGCGGCCACCCAGGAACTCGCCGGCAATGCAGCGGCAGCGGCAACCTGGGCGGCAAACGTGCGCGAGCGCAGCCCGCAACTCGGCAGCGCCGAATTTTTCGGCGCATTCCCTATGCGCAAGGAACCGTTGCGCACGCAGTTCGCAACGGCCCTCCAGAAACTGGGTTTCTGATTACCGCTGCTAATTGATTCGAAGCCGGTTAATTCACCCAAGTTTGCGGACGGTCAGTCCGGGTGTGCTTATTGAACGCCTTTCGCTTGTTCTTGCGGAGGACGCGATCACTCGGCAGAAGAAATTGCCTCGCCACCTTTTCTGCGACGCGCATATGCTTACCGGGCTTCTGACCTGAAGCATCTTTTGCCGCCATCACACAAATCATGAACAGGTTGCGCATCATCGCTTCAGAAGAAGGTCCGAATTCCCTCGACCACTCGATAGTCATCGTCAACGATGTACAAGAGCTGCCACTTATCAAAGGTCGTGCAAGGATGCGATATGCCAAGACCAAATAGGTCGCCAGGTTTCGGTTCCTGTCCAGCGGGACAGCGCATGTAGGCATGCTGATCATTGAGGGCGACTATTTCATAATTGCCCGGAGCGACCGCTCTGGCGCGACCACCTTCAGCGGAATAACAAACCATTGGTAACTGTATATCGTACGAAATATCCCGCTTGCCCAAGGCCAGAATGGCAAGCCCCGGCTCGGGCACTGACTGCACGCTGGCCCAGACTTCGAGAGCAGGAATGAACTCCGGATGGTCACCGCTGGTTTGTTCCTTCTCAAATTCAGCGCCTTTTGCGTACAGGCCATGATCGTGAGTCAGGTAGCACCCGCTACGCAGAACGACCGTTGTTTTGCGGGATACGGAGGCCTTGAGCAACGCCCTCGCTGCCCTGGCAAAGTACATGGTGCCACCGGCGGTCAACAGCAGTTCCGAAGTGCCAAACAGGCCCGCTTCATCACATTCTTCCGCCAGCTTTACCGCCTGCCCAAGTAATCCATCTGTCTTGATGGCGGCATCGTGTGGATCACCACCGAATATGGCCTCGAATACTTCAATACCTGCCAGACAAAACACGTCATTCCGGGCGGAAACATGTCTCGCGAGTTCTATCCCTTCCTCCAGGCTACGCACACCACAGCGACCGTTTTTCGAGCCCATTTCCACAAGCACGTTCAATGGACGACCCGGTGCATATTTCAACAGCAGTTCAGCGAGCTGGTCTGCCTGCCGAATCGAGTCGACCAGGCAATAGAATTCGAATTCCGGATCTCTTTTGAGCTCGCTCGCAATGTACGCAACGTTCTGTTCGCCGACCAATTGATTGGCAAGAATGACACGCTGTACGCCTGCCTTCCTGAACACATTCACGTGCGTGGTGGTCGCAGCCGTAAGTCCCCATGCTCCTTCAGCCAATTGCCGGTCAAAAAGTTGCGGGGACATCGTTGTTTTGCCATGCGGGCTCAAAGACACGCCGGTTGCATCCAGATACTTCTTCATCTGGTCGCTATTGTTCCGTAACGCGCTGTCTTTCAGGACCGCCACCGGGAACGGCAGATCGTGTGCAAGAACGTTCCAGTTCATCGCGCCGAGTTCATCCAAACGCAGGGGCTGCGCGGTACCGGGAAAACCCTTGGTCGCACCGTCAATTGTTGTCGCGTGAATCTCTTGCAGTTGAAGTTTTGGCATGGCGCTTAGTGTGTCGGAAGTGAATGAATCAGGCATCAGAAAGTGTGCGGAAATCGGCTGTTGCTTCGCGCCGCTGGGGACGTTGGTCGAGAGTGTTGCGCTATTCGGAACTGCCCGGGGCACAGTGCCTGAAGCGGAAACCACCGTCCACGGGAATTGTTGCGCCCGTAATGTAGTCAGCCGCATCGGAGGCCAGAAAAACAACCGCGTCACCGATATCGTCTACAGTTCCCATACGCTTCCATGGCAACTTTTTGCCTTCTCTCTCGAGGACATCCTCTGATGACATGGCCCGCTCGCCGGGAGTATCAATCCAACCCGGCTCGATGGTGTTCACATTGACCCGGTGCGGTGCCAACTCGACTGACATCGTTTCCGCCAAGTGATTGAGTCCTGCTTTGGAAGCACCGTAGGCGACGTTGTTGGCGAATGGCATTTCGGCATGCACGCTGGAAACGAACACAATCTTACCGCCGCGGCCCGCACTGACCATACTTCGTGCGACCAATTGGCTCATGTGAAAGGCACTGACCAGCGTTGCAGCCACGATGCGCTCAAAATCGGCCAGCTCAAATTCCAGGAACGGTCGCCTAATATTCAAGGCGGGATTACTTACAAAGATATTGATAGCTCCTGCCTTGTCGATAGCCTCGGCGACGAGGCGCTCACGCACTTCGCCACAGAAGACGTCACCTTCGACTGTATGGCATTTGCCGCCGAGCGCTCTGATTTGATCCGCCGTGCGCGCGAGTTCGGCACTTCCGGGCCGGTCGTTCAGGACCAGCGTGGCACCCGCTTTCGCGAGCGCCAGCGCACAACCCTGACCAATACCCTGACCGCCGCCTGTAACGAGTGCGGTCTTACCTTCAATAGTCACTCATGACTCCTTGAGTTCCTGCGCCCGGAGTGCGCGAACACAAACGGCAGCAGCGCCAATGCTACAAAGGCTTGTACGCGATCGCCTCTATTTCCACACCTGCATCGACCATCAGGGTCGAATGGACTGTTGACCTGGCTGGCGGATTTTCTTTGAAGTACTGTCCGTACACATCATTAAAGCTGACGAAATTTCGCACATCCTCCAGCCAGACCGTGCATTTGACCACATCCGACAAGGTACACCCTGCCTCGGTCAGTACATTGCTGAGATTTTCTATAACTTGATGTACCTGGTCCTCAAAGCCGCTGGTGACCAACTTCCCGTCCGGACCGAACGGTACCTGGCCAGATACGTAGACATAATCACCTGCTCGGACAGCATGCGACAGCGGCGTTCTGCGACCATCTTTGAGTTGGGGGTGGGATCCAAAAAATTGGCGTGACATTATCGTAAGTTCCTCAAGGGTCTGGGTCGAAAGGGATTGCGCGGTGCACCGATACTTGCCGTTGACAGGCGTCGTTGGGTAAACAGCCGGCGCCTGTCATAATCGCAGAATTTCATGCCTTGCAATTACATATTCTAAGGAAGTATAACGTTAAACTTTGGTGACTTCTACAAGCGGAAGCCAACCGATGCTGCAAGCTCATCGACCCGCCGGACACTGCCCAATGGCAGTGAAACCGTGCGGAATCAGCGCCCTCAAGGCCATACGGAAAGGACACTCAGGAGAGTAACACTTGCTGGATCTTCGCATTGACAACGCAAGAATTTTTGACGGCCATGATTTCAACGATTACAGGCATCTCGGCATAAAAGGGGCGTCGATAACCTACCTTGGCAACGAGGCCGTACCAGCGGCCCGGATTATCGACGCCAGTGATCGACTGCTAACGCCGGCGTTCGTCGACACGCACAGTCACGCCGACTTCATGGTCACGCACGACGACAACGACGGCGGCTCGTCTGTGTCACAGGGAGTGGGCACCCTGGTGGTCGGAAATTGCGGCATGTCCAGCGTTCCGGAAACAGCGCCGTTTCCGCTGATCGCGTTCAGGAGCAGCGATACGAACCACAATTGCCGGGATCACTTGCGCGCGGTAGAACGCGGGCTCTCCCTCAATATCGGCGAGCTCCTGGGTCACGGCACCCTGCGACTATCGGTCATGGAATCAGCCCGCACGCCGTCGCAGGCTGAAATTGCCAGCATGTGCTCGAGACTCAGGGAGTACCTGGAAGCCGGCTGGGCCGGCATGTCGGTCGGTCTTAATTACCCCGAGGCCGCCGGTTACAGCGCTCAGGAACTGCATGCGTTGTGCACGGTTCTTGCGAAATTCGGCAAACCATTAACCTGCCATATTCGGGACCAGGGCGCGGGAATCCTGCAGGCGATGGACGAGGTGATCGACATCAGCCGCGACGCAGGCTGCCCGGTACTGGTATCACACTTGCGCCCCCTTTCTGACCGCCTCGACCATCTGGTTCCGGAAATGGAACGTCGCTTTGACAACAACGATCATGCTCACTTCGACATGTATCCCTACGTCGCCGGCTGCACGACCCTGAGCCTCGTCTTTCAGAATGCCTTTCAATCGGTACCGAAAGCATCAGCAATGTTTGCCGGGGCAGATGTCGATGCGGCAATCCGCAACGTATGCATTAATTCCTATGACGATATTCACGTGATCCAGCATGCAAATCACGACTACACGAAAAAGACGATTGGCGAGATCGCATTGTCGCTGGGAGAGGATGCCGCCAGCGTCATCCAGCAGGTCTATCTTGCCGATCCCAACTGTGTCTGCATTTTCGACAATACCTCCACACAGGAAAGCGTCGGGCGCCTGATCCAGCACGACCGTTGCCTGCTCGGTTCCGATGCCTGGCTGTACGCGACAAACTTCAGGGGTGCCTGCCATCCACGAAATTTCGGCGCGTTTACCGGCTTTCTTACCCGCTTCGTGCGAAACGGGCCAATTGACCTCGTTGCCGGGCTGCGCCGCATAACATCGAGTGCCGCCGACTACTTCGGCCTTGACGCCGGCCACCTCGCCGTTGGACGGCGTGCCGATATCGCACTGTTTGCAATGGAAAATCTGCGGGAAAACGCCACCTTCAGCGAACCCTGCCAGTTATCGACCGGCATGGACGGAGTCTGGATAGCCGGACAACGTGTATTCGGTGACAACGCCGATGAGCCGCAACGGCCCGGCGTCCGCTTGCCCGTGCACAGGCATGCCGGCGAGCATTGATACTTATGACAAGCGCAGATGACCGAATGCGGATGGCACGTGAAAATCCGGGTCTGCGACCTGCGGATCGACCCACGCGATCCAGTTCTGAATCGTCTGCTGCTTGTCGTCGAGACTGAACTCCGCGCGAAACAGGCCGGCAATGAGGTACTGCCCTTTTTCATCTTCATGCAGACAGCCTAGCTGCTGCAACGAAGTCAGCGCGATGCGCCCCTCAACGGTATAGCCTTGCGCATTTTGCCGGGATTGAAATTCCAGTCCGGCGCAAGACCAGTCCCATTCGATTAGCCGGTGGTAGCGCCCCCGGTAGTCGAGAACCTCACCGCGCGGATCCACCTCCAGACCATAGTACGGCTGCAGATCATGCCCGGTCGCAAAAAATATCTCGACGCGATCGGAGCCGATCACCCGTTCTTTGGCGTCAGCCCCTTGCGCCAACACGATGTCGGTGTCGGCAGCTTCAAAGAAGAAATAAAAATACTGGCTATCCCAGAGGGCACGAAAGCGGGTCGCGGGCGCCACCGCATCCAGCCATGGAAATGAAAAATCGTCCAGCGCACGTGCCGCGGCCCAGGCAGGGCTTTTGCCCGCGCCATCGATTGGGATTGGCGTGCTGCCCGCCAGCCGTTGAACCAGGTACTCTTTGTGTGTCATTCCAATGCACTCTGATTGCGCGCACCTGTCCGGCCAAACGAGCACCGACAAAACCGGCAGGACCGCCGGTTTTGTTGCGGCGAACGCTGTGCGGACAAAGCCAGCGGCAATTGGCTGTTACTAGACTAAGCCCAGCAAGGAAACCGTATCCCTGGCAAACACATCTTCCATCCATGCGGGATTCAGGTGCGGCATATTGGAACCGGCGCCGAATGAAAACCGCATGATCTCCCGGAGTTTGACCATAGACTCATCGGGCATGGTAAACGGGTAATCCGTGCCAAACAGCAACTTGTGCGTCACCCCGTACTCCTGTGCCAGCATCATGCTGTTGAAGAGCTGCCATGGCCGATAATGCAGCGCGGACAGATCGGAATAGATATTCGGTTGCTTGCGAATCAGCACAACGGTCTGATTCTCGAAGGGGTGTCCCATGTGCGCCACGATCATCTTGAGATCGGGGTACTTAAGTGCCACCGGTTCCAGCATCATCGGCTCGGCAAAGTTCAACGGTGCACAACGACAAAATGTCGTGCCCATGTGAATGAGAATTGGCAGACCTCTGCGTTCACAGGCTTCATAAAGCGGCGCGAGCAGCTCGTCACGTGGATCAAAGTTGGCGTACATCGGCATGAGCTTGACGCCCCGGAAGCCCCAGTCATCAACCGCACGTTCGAATTCATCCATGTAGTTGTCATCATAGGGGTCGATGCCGACGAACGGTATCAGCTTCCCGCCGATGTCACTGCTTTGCACAAAATCATGAATGAACTGGTTCGGCACATGCAAACCCGTATGCCGGGCCATGCCGCCAAAGACGACTACCTTGTCAACATTCGCGTAGTGGTTCGAGAACTGCTGCAAATCGACGTTCAGGGTGCCGTCTCTCCCGGAGACATCGCGCAGCTCCTTGATAAAACTCTCGTCGATATGCTCGCGATCGTTTGCATCCCACAGGTGTACATGGACGTCACAGGCTATTCTCATCTTACAACTCCAACCTTCAATATCTGGGTATCTACGCCCAAACTGGAACAAAGTGGTGACAGTTACCCGAACCGTAGCGCCTGAGTACTGCCTGCTAAATGTTACTGGCTACTGACTCAGAAACCGGTCCTCTGCAGAAACCCGGTTTCTGCGACAGTCTCCTTGAGCCAGCTGAAATCTTCGTCACTCAGTGAAGCGTACGGCGATTTCATCTCAAGTGAAAACTCCATGCCACGTATCCTGGCGTACGCCTTGTCCACCGCGCCATCGATGTACCCTTTACGCAAGAGCGGCACCGCAGTCTTGTGAAAGAAGTTGATAATTTCCGCATGAAGAAGCTGTGCAAGCTTCTGATCTCCCTCGATCACCGCTTTGTAGTATGCACGACATTTCTCAGGGTTCGCGTAGTTCGATGAAGGAATCAATCCGACGTTGGCCACACCCCGACAAAACTGGAATGCCGGCTCGGTGACAAAGTGTTGCAACGAAGGTGACTCCGTGACCAGCTCGTAAAACTCGATCCACGCCCCAGAACCCGTTTTCGTCGCACAAAGATTCGGAGTAGCCGAGGCAAGCGCTTCCAGTTCCTTGCCGTTGAGCCGCCGCTTGTTTCTCGGATTGTTGTAAAGCAGGAACTGGATATCCGCTAAATCGCCGCAGACATCTGCAAAGTACGTTCTGAGCTCAATATCATTCAGCTCTTTCCAGAATGGCAGCGTAATCTGAACACTGTCCGCCCCAAGGTCAGAAGCCACTTTGCAGCGACGAATGACCTGGTCGGAGCTAAGCCCGAAGCAACCAACCTGCCTGAAAACATCGGCACCCCCGGTCGCCTCCACAAAGGTTTCGATAATCGTCCCGAATTCCTCGTCGGAGACTGCGTACCCTTCGCCACTGGTACCGAACAGGTACAGTCCATCACAACCGTCCTCCAGCAGGGCCTCAATCGCACCACGAAACTGGTCCTTGAGAATAGCTCCGCGCTTGTCCCAAGGCAGTGGCACACCCGCTAGATAACCGTGCATATGTTTTGTGTCTGCTCTTTTCATGTTTGCTCTATGCATCCTGGATTGACTCGTCTCTGGCTAGGAGCTTGCGTGAAGAATGGAATATTGGGGATGACCGCCGTGCGGCATCGTCCCAATATGTCGGAGCGTCCGTATGCATGCTCCAACCGCGGCGACAAACCGAATGCCTGCCGCCTGTTCTTTCGCAGACAAAATGCTCATGTGCAGCCGCCCTTCGCTTTCGTCGCTAGCCCTTGGCGAGAATCTGTGCGCCTCGATCCGCCAGAACATCGCCGGCCGGTCGCTCGAACTGAGGCCTGAATCGCGTGTAGCGGTAGTAAGAACTCATGTACTCGCGATCGCCCGTATTGGCCGAGTCGGTCACGTAGCCGTGAGAACCATTGGCGTATCCGCAGGGAATAGTCATAGGCAAAGGTGAAAGCTCACGCAGTCTGCGACCGATACCCTGGAACGGTTCACATTGCAGGCCAACTATGCCCACATCGCCCAGGCCGATGACGTAAATTGGCAGATCAAGCGCTTTCATGATCGTGTTTTCGCGGCCCGTCTTGCGAATATCCAGAGCCCACTCGCTCCAAGGTAGAACCGACTTGATCAGTGCTCCACGGTATTCAGGTGACAATGCCCGTGGGAAGTTCAATCCAACGCAGGTGAGCGTATTCTCATCTCCCGCATCAGCGCGTCGAATGAAATCGTTCATTTCTTCGATTTCCAGTTTCAATGCGCGCATGTCCGGCAACGGTCCGCACGGCACCGGAACGGGTTCCGTCTTATACATCAAACTGTTTCGCTCTGAAGGCTGGAGATCATTCAGCGCCTTGAGGTAGCTTTCTCCCAGCATCTCGCCGAACAAGCGCGCTCGTTCGACGCCACCGCTGAACATTTCCTTCGAATTCACATCGCCCGCGCATCCTTGCAGGAAGCCGACGGGAATAGGCTCGCCACCCTCTGCCAGTTCCCGGCCAACGATATCCGTCGCGACCTGCGACCACTCCCCATACACGACGGGTGCCTCCGGCTTGTAGCTGGTAACCGGGTGCCCGGTAAACTGCACGAGAGCGGCAATCGGCTTGTTTTGCCGGTTTTTGAAAACCACAACTGGCGCCTGACGGTCAATGTCACCATTGTAGTCAGCACCGACGAGGACCCGGTCCTCCTCGCGCATGAAATACGTCGAACCGTCCGCCCGACGGCCTTTCCGGTTGTAGGTTATGCGTCCTTCGCTGCCTTCGGCATACCAGACGCTGACCGGCTCCAACATTCCACGTAAGCGTCGCGCAGATTCTCTGAGCTCTTTGAACAAGCGCTCACCGAAGGGTGTCAAAGGTGACTCTTTAGTTGAAACCAGCCGGTCGCGGTAGTCCTGATCATTGTGGCCGGTAGAGCCGCCCGGCGGAGCATCACTGTGATTGTGCGAGGCGAACAGCACAATGTTATCAGCGGCAATTCCCAGTTCTTGTGAAATGATCTTCTTGAAATAGGCCAGCGACCGACTCAGAATCAAGTCGATGCAGACAATGCAGACCTCGTGGTTTCCTTCCCGGAGGAGCATGATAGTTGTCTTTAGAGGACCGGCAACTTCCAAAATCTTATTGCCGAGCTTGCTCGCTCCAGCATCGCCCACGTCCGCCATGGTGCCGAATCGAATTGCGGCAACTTCCAGTTGCCCGCGCCTGCTCATGC
Organism: Woeseia oceani; assembly: GCF_001677435.1. Lineage (GTDB taxonomy): Bacteria > Pseudomonadota > Gammaproteobacteria > Steroidobacterales > Woeseiaceae > Woeseia > Woeseia oceani. The sequence continues at coordinate 911,499 of NZ_CP016268.1, read as the reverse complement.
CATGCGCAATGCTGCTTAGGGACACGCCCGATGCGGCAACGGTACCTGCGGCGAGTGACTTTTGCAGGAATGCGCGTCTGTCTGTATCAGTCATGAATGCTCCAGATATGCGGTCAGTCAATAAAACCGAAAATACCTTTAACGTTACATTTTGTCAATTCACCGCACTCGGCCACTCCGCGCATAGCGCTGTAGAGAGCCGCTCGTCAAGTGCTTGAGGGTGAGGTAGTGAAACGGAGACGCAGGCGCATGCGGAAGGGCTCGCCGGTAAGACCATTATCACAGGCTGCAGCGTGTACAGAACGAGTGCGCCGAAAACCCGATGCGCAATGCACCCGATGGGGAATGGTCGTACTTTTTTCGGCCAGTGGCTTGCGGGCTATTGCCGGCAAGAATCTGAACTACGCGGATCCGCCCTGCTTGAAAGATACTGGGAGAAGCGTTTTGCGCGCTGAAAAACGACCGGTCCGCAGCCGGTCAAGGATCAGTTGGCCGGCCAACTGCCCCATCTCGTAGGCTGGCGAAACGATTGTAGTCAATGATGGGGTCGAATAACTACTCGCAGAAAAGCCATTGAAGCCGGTCACCATGATGTCCTCAGGGACCTTGTAGCCCTGATCCTGACAATAGCGCATCGCAGCAATGGCCATGGCATCAGTGCCACCAAGAATAGCATCCGGTACCTTGGTGACGGCCAGGTATTCGGCAAGGGCTTCCTGAGTCTTCTCGAATGTCGACTCTTCGCATTTAAGAATCTCCAGAGTCACCCCTTTTTTCCGAGCAATGGCCTTTTTGACGCCCTTCAAACGCTTCTCTATGGCAGGCCATTGCACCAACGGCCTGACGAAGAGCAACTTTTTGGCGCCTCGTGAGATCACGTGCGAGGTTATTTCATAACCACCTTTCTCGTCGTCCTGATTGACGATAGCGATGCCACTGGCCTTGATGTCCAGGCTGTCCTGAAAGATAACCACAGGCTGGTGCCTGCCCAGCATGAAATCAACATTCTTCCGCCTCTCCGCCTTCGGGCCACACAATATGGCGCATAAGGCGTCGGTGCCAGCCACCGAAAACAATGACGCTCGCTGAAAGCTCTCTGGGCGCACGCCCTGCACAGTTAATGAGTAATTATTGGTGCTGAGGTGGTTACTCAGGCCGGCCACAAGCTGGCCTATGAATGGATCGGCGAGAAATACCGGCGCCTCATCCATGATAATCATGCCAATGGAGAATTCCTGGCTGCTTCGTAATTTCCGGCTGGTTGCACTTGGTACGTATTTCAGCTTCTTGATCGCCGCATCGACCTTCTGCCGAGTTGCGCTGCTGACAAACTGAGATTTGCCGTTAACGACATTGGAAACGGTCATTACCGAAACGTTGGTAGCCTCCGCTATGTCGCGAAGAGTTACCCGCCGGTTCACTCTTGAACTCATCTTCTTCTTTACCATGAGACGTGTTCAACCTTTGATTTGGCTCTTAGGGGGATAAATGTCGTGCACTGCCATATCAAGCACACAACGGTTTTATTATTATTCGGAGCCAGTCAATTATACACACCAAGCGCCTTGCGACACACGCTGCCAACCGCCACCCGATTCCGGGCGCCATAGAGCCCCTCTGACTACCGTAAATTGCGAAGCCGGGTGAACGGTTTACCTTGAATAACCCGGAGCAGAGACGGTGATTGTTTCAGGAAAAATGCCGGTGCTTGTGCCGGCCGGCTTTCTGGACACACTGCTCTTGCTGCGACAAAAGGCCTTGGCCAGAACCCGAAAGGTCAGTCACACTGTCCGCTACCAGACGCGGTCAGGATGGGTAACATCTGGGTTGGTGCGGTCGCAAGCTGCAGTCAAAGGCCTTTGTGGGCGATTTTTTCGATTGCCTGACTAAACACATCTATTTCGTCGACACTGGTAAATACGTTTGGTGCCACGCGGATTGCCGAATACTCACCGGGCAGTACCCGTGCCCTCACGTGAATGCGTGAAGTCCGCAACAGATGCTCACTGAGCGCAGGCCCTTCAATCCCCTCGATTGTCATAGCGCCTATTCCGCATGCCTGACCCGGATCATTACTATTCAGGATACGCACACCGCGAATCGACTCAACGCGACGAGACCAACGTTCGCGCAAATAGTTGAGGCGAGCCGCTTTGCGTTCCGGGCCGATACGCTGATGAAAGGTAAGTGCGGATGAGATTGCGTTCTTCGCAGCAACCGGATGCGTACCGATCGCCTCAAACTTTCGAATATTAGCTGCGTTGCTTTCACTGGACGGCATGAGGGGCCACACATCCGGTATCCTTTCCTTCCGGACGTAAAGAAAACCGGTGCCGATTGGCGCCGTCAGCCACTTGTGCAAACTAGTGCCATAGTAGTCGCAGTCCAGATCCGCCTGCTGGAATGGAAAGTGCGCGAAGCTGTGTGCGCCATCCACGATCGTCTGGATCCCACGATCGCGTGCCATTCTGCAGATTTCCCGGACAGGGAATATCTGACCTGTTGTGTATGTCACATGGCTCAACATAATGACCCGGGTACGATCCGTTATAGCCTCTTCAAACCTCTTAACCAGATCATCCGGACTTGGTGGCGGGACCGGAAATGAAATCGTCTTCAGAACAATTCCATCCCTTTTCTCGCGCTGCCGCCAACTCCAAAGCATGCTGATGTAGTCTTGGTTGGTCGTGAGAACCTCGTCGCCAGGCTTCAGATCAATACCAAGAATCACGTTCTCCAGAGACTCCGTGGTATTTCGGGTTATTGCCAGCTCTTCGGGATCACAACCGAATGCGCTTGCCAACCGACGCCTGACCCCTTCACGCTGCGGCAAGAGCAGCTTTTCCACATAAAGAGAAGGGCTCATGTTCATAACGGTCAGATAGTCTTGCATCGCCTTCTGAACCACTTGGGGTGCCGGGCTAACGCTGCCACTATTTAGGTTGATCTGATTACCATCGACACTGAATGCCTGTCGAATCTGCAGCCAGAACTCTTCATCCGTACTGGCCGATTCAGGGTCCTGCGAGACACCAGCAACAGCCGACGCAACCGCCCCGGCTGCCTGCGAGTGCAAGGCCACGTAAGAAGCAGACATTAACCCGAGAAATTCACGCCGTTCCACTATGATCTCTCCCATCCATTTTGTGCTGCATCAAGACGGCAGCTCCGGGTAATCGCTATCAGAAAATGTCACCTGTCAGCCTACTCTGCCTGCAACGGGAGTTGTACCTGTATACCTCGATATCGGTTCAGGCTACCCACGTCATTCGGCAACATAAGTCACTTCAACAGGCTGAACCAGCACGGTCGGAGAGCAAAGTAATAACGGAGGCCACCTCGATGTACGGGTGGCCTCACAATCACCTGACAGTTTGCTCCAGAATCAGAAATCAACCTTCATACGAAAATAAGCAAACCCGCCATCGAAACCAAATGGTGTTTGGTTACTGTAAGTGAGACCAATGTTATTCAGTCCACTCTCATTACCTTTGTCCAGCGGACCGAAATTATCGGTGAAGTTCTGAGCACCAAGAACCAGCGTCACATTCTCGCCAGCATAGTAAGATGCTTCGACATCAAACACCCAGTCAGAGCCAAAACAGTAATCCGTGTAAACGGTACCACCTATTGCGTTAGGCGTTCCTGTGCAATCCAGTGCGTATTGCGGATTGTCTCCGGCACCCGTAAACAACGGATCCCCGTTGTTACCACCATTCTTTCGTTCACCGTAATAACTGGCACGAAGCATCAGCCCAAAATCGCCAACTGAATGGTTGTAGGTGAAAATTCCACGTTGATCCGGTAAGGCATTCTCAAGGTTGACAACAGTGTTTCGACTGATGTCATCTTCAATGCGATCGACTTGCGTGTCCGTCCAGTTCCAGGCGGCAGTGAAGTTACCTGTACCAGCCCGACCAAAATCCGTCAACCAGGTCGCAACAATGTCGATGCCCTGAGTCGTCGTATCAAAGTTGTTGGTGAAAAAGCTTACCGCAGAACTTTCTGCGGCCCCGGGGACACCGCTTTCTTGCAAACATTGTGCGAGATTGGCCGCAGGGTCGGCGGCTGCGATCGGGCAACTCCCATCCGTTAACGGGCCGAGAGCGATGATTGACAGGTTACCAGTAGTAGCAAGACGATCTGTTAACTCAATATTGAAGTAATCCACTGTGACGCTCAAGGTTTCTGTCACATCGAATACGCCACCTAACGTGAAACTCGTTGCCTTCTCTTCCTGCAGTACCTTACCGCCAAGAGAAACTGCGATTGGATTGGTCGACGGTATCCGGCCGGATTGCAGAAGTTCGTTGTCTATGAGCGTCGTACGCAGTTTTGTCTGATTGCTCTGCGCCGGAGTTGGTGCGCGAAAGCCTGTGCTCAAAGAAGCGCGAAGAGCGACATTTTCAGTCAATTCCAATCGACTACTGAGTTTTCCATTTACTGTACTGCCGAAGGTGTTGAAGTTTTCGTATCGCAGTGCGGCGCCAACCGTAAACTTCTCCGTAACATCGCCCTCGACGTCAGTATAGAATGCCCAGTTACTTCGAGCCCAAGTACCCGCTTGCTGTGGCGAGTACCCTGGCAAACCGTTGCTTCCGATCCCCATATTGGTCAATGGAATTGGCGCACCGGTAGCATCAAGCTGGCACGTCGTGCCATCGCCGTAGCAGTTGGGGTTCGATGACGGGCCGGCCTGTGTGGTGAACGGTCCATTAATCCATGAATTAACTTCGCCAATTGATGCAGTCCATTCTTCTTCTCGCCACTCCACACCGAAGGCCAGATTGAGATCGGAAACGAATGCTTCCATCGGTAACGCTTTGGTGAAATTTGCGTTGAAGCTCTTCTCAAACTGTGAGTAAGAACCGACATCGAAAGCCCGCTGCAGTACTCCGGCAGTAATAGCGGTCTGCCCCAGTGATGGATTGACAGTTTCCCGAATATGAAAATCGGCATCATTCCAGCCAACACCCAGACTGATGTCATAGGTCAAGTCGTGAAAACGTTTGGAGACGCCTTGAATTCCCATCACACCCGAAGCATCTCGCACCTTTCCGCTGAACTTTGGAGTAAAACCTCCCGGCATGAACTCGTTGTAGACCAGACAATTGTCAGGCAGTGAATTCATTGCCGCGAAATCATTGGCAACCGCCGTTGGGTCCAGGTCAACGCCGTCCAGGCCAGTACCCGGAACGATCATCGCGGGACAATTGGAAACCTGGCCACCGAGGTTGGGAATGATGTTGCTGTCCATGACGGCACGGTAAGTCTGGCCATTGAAGTTGTGGGTGAACACTGAACCCTGGCTATTCGGGTTGCGCCAATTAAAGCCGGTCTCGGTACTGCGACTTCCGACATTCCCGAAAAAGTAAAAACTCTGCGAATCGGTGATTTCCAGCTCTGAATTCAGGAAGACTATCCAATCGTCGTTGACTTCCTGCTGCCCCCATTCCTGGGCAATCTCCGGAATGGCATCACGCTGCGCAGCGTTGCCGGAACGGCGAATTGTCGCAGCCGCTGTTCGTTGTGTAGCCGTATCAGTCGGAGCCATCTCCCGCCACTGTGCTGTCACATTCGCAAAGCCGTTTTGCCCGAGCGGAAACCCGGCATTGGCGCTCAACTGGTAGAGCTCGCCATCGCCTTTAAAGAATTGACCAGTCCGCGCTTCCAGGGTCACGCCCTCGCTCGCGTCTTTCAACATGAAGTTCAAGACACCAGCTACCGCATCGGAGCCGTATTGGGCGGAGGCGCCGTCACGCAATACTTCCACCTGCTTGATAGCCATCGCGGGGATGGAGCCGAGGTCCGGACCATGAACGCCATCCTGCGTAATAACGCCCGATCTGTGTCGCCGTTTGCCATTGACGAGAACAAGGTTGTTATCGGCCGGTAGCCCGCGCATCTGCGCCGGACGTACGATTGATGCCTCGTCTCCGGTTCCCCAACGGCGTACGTTGTAGGACGGAATCGTCGTTCTCAGCATATCGTCCATATCGGGGGCACCCTGACTCTCTAGCTCGGCACCACTTAGTACATCGATCGGGACCATTGATTCGGCAACTGTTCTTTCTGCGCGGCGCGAACCTACTGTAACGACCTCTTCAATGACCTCCTTTGATCTTTTGGATGCAGCATCGTTGCGGCGTTCCGCGCTGTTGCCGCCTGCCTCTTGCGCCAACGCCGCTTGCCCAGTTGTACTCATAATTGCCGACGTGGCCGCAACCGCCACAAGCAACGCACGTATTCGTTTATTCATCTACGCCCCCCAAGAGGTCATTGAAAATAAGACAAAGGTACTTACATGTTACGTTAAACGATATTGCCTTTTACGTTAAAGGGTTTACGGTGTCAAGATTTTGTAAGGCTATCGAAAAGAGCGAAGCGTCCTGCCGGAGAACCAAACTCTATGTCGCGGGGCCGGAATGCCGGGCGACAAACCCTGTGCCGTTCATTCAATTCACGACCACGCTGATCCATTGGGCTTGACGAAGGCAGCGCTTCAAACGATAAGTCAGGCCAAAAAATTACGGATCAACTACCGGCGTTTTTTTTCCGATGAGCCGAAACAACACTCGAATCTTTGGTGAACGGATGGAGAGGGCATGTGTTCTGCTTTTTCAAGCAACATACGCCCTCCATCCGGACGCTTAGAGGGCCGCCCTCAGGTAACGGTCCAACCGCCATCGACGACCAGATTCTGGCCCGTAACATAGGAGGACGCATGTGACGCCAGGTACACTGCAGCGCCCACCAGCTCTTCCGGTCTTCCGATTCTTCCGAGACTGGTCCGCTCCCCTAGCGCCGAAATAAAACTCTGGTTTCTTTGCGTGTCTGGATTTGGGAACGGTCCCGGTGAAATGCAATTGACCCTGACGTTTTGCGGGCCAAGCAACTGTGCATAGTATTTTGTCATTTGGATAACAGCCGCTTTTCCTGCCCCGTAGTGCGGTGGATTCAGCGACGATGGCGCATTTTCATAGGCCGCGAAATCGGGTGCCACAATGCCATACATCGATGAAATGTTGATGATGCTGCCGCTGGCCTGCTGTTTCATGATGGGTGCCACCTCGCGAATGCAGCGATACACGCTGTTAATCACGCCGTCGACGCTGAATTCCCAGTCTTCATCACTGATGCCCAGAGGATCATTACCACGGCAGTACATGGCATTGTTGATAAGGACATCGATCGAACCGTGGTTCTCCGCGGCGATGGTCACCGCCGACTTGATGCTGGTTGCATCCGCGATATCACAAGGGATGAAACTGAACTGATCTGCATCACTTCCAAAGGCTTCCCTGAATTTGCTTTCAGAGCGTGCAAGGACACAGACATTGGCCTGGTATTGAGACAGACCCGTAGCCATAGCCCCGCCCAAGTAACCATAGCCTCCCGTGATCAGGACCGTTTTACCCTTGAGATCGAACAAATTCATCTTTCAGCTCCAGCAATTCAATTAGGCTTGGCACCCGGCGTCTCGTGTGTCAGCAGATCGCCAGGCATGAAGGAAACGGTAGCGCGATAGACTGACCGGTTGTGGATAGCTGTCCGGTCACAGCGTCAATGCGGAAAACCACGATGCAGCCGCTGCCTGAATTGGCACACAGCAGAAACGAACCACACGGTGATATCGCAAGACTCTGCGGCAAGTGACCATGGCTCGAGGTAATCTCGATGCAGTCCGGCAGCCCGTCGTCAGCTATGCAGTACACCGCGATACTGTCGTGCCCGCGATTACAGGCATACATGTATCGTCCATTGGCGGCTAACACGATATCGGCAGCCGCGTTCTCTCCATCGTACCCATCAGGGAGTGTAGAACAGCTATGCCGCTCGATCAGATCGCCGGTCTGTTTGTCGTAGCCGAACAAGGTGATGGTTGAACGCCGTTCATTAATTACGTAACCGTACTCACCTTCGCGTGCAAACACCAAGTGACGCGGGCCCGAGCCCGTCGTCAAGGCGATGCCCGAAGAACCGGCAGGCGCCAGTCTGTGAGTCACTGCATCGAAGCGGTACGACTGAATCAGGTCAAGCCCCAGATCCGCGATGATCGCAAAGCGGTCATCCGCGCTGGTCACGATGCAATGCGGATGTGACTGCGTTTGCGGTTCAGGCTCACTTTCAGCGTGAGTAACCCCGATGACGGACGCCGCTTCGCTCGGTGAACCGTTATCATCAAGGGGGATCGAGGCCAGCGAGCCGCTGGCGTAGTTCGCAGCCAGCAGCGTCTTGCCCGATGCGGAAATGCTGAGGTAACAAGCACCCGCGCCATGCGTTGATTGGCGCTTGAGGAGGCGCGGCACCCTGTCTCGCCCTTCGAGCTTGTAGGCCGCTATCTGACTGTGTTCCGGCCCGGCAAATTTTCCGGGCGCATGCACGGAATAAAGCTCATTGCCGGACGGTGACAAGACCAGGAAAAACGGGTTCTCAATATCGCAGGTGTGGTGCACTGCGGTAAGCTGCCCGCTGTCCGGATCCAGGCGACAGCCATGAATGGCGCCGCCGCGCCCGTTCGGAAACGACGCACAGAAGACGAGCATGCTCCGCTCGACCGAGCCTTTTACCACCTGTCTTGCTTTCATCTGCACATTGATTGCTTCGCGAACAGCCAGCGCATTCGACTGCCAGTGTCCGTCAGACGCCCCATGACCCGATCGAACGACATGTCGCTCTCGGTCCCGTCAGCATTGCGGAAACTTTCCACCCGCCAGCGTTGCTCGCATCAGCACATTCTCCGGCCGGCCCGTAACCGACGCAACGGTTCGCGAACACCCGCCTCGTACATTACGGATTGCGTTGCACCGTGTAGATAGTCAATCCGTCAATATCCTGATTATCAGCAGGCAACATCAAGCTGGCCAAATAGCCGATTCCAATGCTGCAGGCGATGCCAATGGTTGCAAACAGGTAGCCGTTGGCCCATTCCATCAGCCACACCACGATATTAATGCCGGCACCGCAGGCTATGCCGACGAGTGCGCCAGCGCCTGTCGCCCGCCGTGTTGTAATTCCAAGAATAAACAGTCCGGCCAATGCGCCCATGAACATGCCAATCACTTTGAAGTATTCCGCCATCAGCGAGCGAATTTCCGGACTGATAAACAACAAGCCGACGGCGGTGCCGAGTACGCCCATCACCACGGTCAGAATTCTCGCCGCCCGCAGGTAGCTGTTATCGTCCTGACAGACGTTGAACGGCCGCAAGAAATCCGTGACCAACGCCGTCGCCGTCGAATTCATCCCAGATGACACCGTGGATTGTGCCGCAGCGAAAATACCGGCGACGATCAGTCCGGCAATACCGATGGGAAGTTCTGCGCCAACAAAGGCAGGGAAAATCTGGTCAATCTGCAGGTTCGGGTCCAGCTTCGCAGGATTGGACTGGTAGTAGGCATACAGTCCGGTACCAATGAAGAAGAACATCAACACACCCGGCACCGTAACGATCGCGTTCGTCCAGATCGATTCGGCCGCCGCCTTGGTGCTCTTGGTGGTCATGTAGCGCTGAACCACCGCCTGATCCGCGGAATAGCTGGACATGTTCTGGCCTATGCCGCCCAGAACAATGACCCAGATGGAAAGCGACGTGATACTGCTCGCGCTGAAGTCGAGATCGAGCAGCCGGAACTTATTATCCGCAATGCCGGCACTGAAGAAACCCGACAGGCCGCCATCGATACCGCTGATGATGAAGACGAAACACAGCACCGCACCGAGGGTAAGCACAAATACCTGGATAGTGTCTGTCCAGACCACCGCTTCAATTCCGCCCATTGCACTGTAGAGCATCGACAGCACGCCCATCAGCAGTACCGACTGCCAAGCGTCAAGCGGGGTGACGGCCGCCAACGCAAGCGCGGTTAGTGCCATTACGATACCCATCCGCCCAACCTGGAAGCAGATGAACAGCGCACTGGCAAACAGTCTCACGGGCATATTGAAGCGTTTGGACAGGTACTCGTAGGCACTGGTCGCATCAATGTTTCGGAAAAACGGCATGATGAGGTGCACGATGATCGGCGCCACCAGCAACACGGTCAGAATACCGATATATAAGAGCCAGTCTGTCTGGTAGACGAGTGCCGGCAGCGCGAGGTAAGTCAGCGAGCTCAGCATGGTTGCGTAGATTGAACAACCGGCCGCCCACCATGGAATGTTCTGGCCGCCCCGGAAATAGTCATCCGTGTCACTGTTCTTGCGCGCGAAATAGACACCGATCAGCACCATCGATAACAAGTAGATGACCAGCACAGTCATATTCGGCCAGCCGAAATGTGAGAGCGGGCTCTTGACGTCTACCTGCCAGATTCCTTCAAAAGGAACACCGGCCCGGACTCCGTTACCCAGTAACATCAAATCGCCGTCCCAATTGACGAACGTTGCTGCTGACCGCGGAGCCAGCGAATCAGTGCCCGCAGCCTCTTGTGAATCCGGTCCGGTTGACACCTCGGCGTAATCGGCCCAGGTATTGGTCACTGCGTTATAGGAACGGGCCACGCGGCTTTCTCCGGGTATTGCATCAGCAAGGACGATGATATGGGACTGCCCAAGTGCACCACCGACAAAGCCGTTGACGCCGGCGCCGCTGCCATCCAGTGGCATGTCGGCCTTCCGGGTCCACGCGCTGGCGCCCGGGTCAAAAGACCAGACTGTACCCTGCTGACTTGATCCGGCCTGCCCGCCTCCTGCACCTGCAGCAGTTGAGCTTGGCATGACTACGAACAACCGGTCACCAATGCCGTTATTCTGGGCGGCGACCGTCATCGACACGTCGCCAGACGTTTGACTGCCAGGTAATGGCAAGGACGGCAGTTGCTCCCAGGGACTGACAACTCGTCCCTGTTCGTCCCGCTGCTCGCTTATGCTCGCAAGATGGCCGTCGGCAACCGGCTCACCGAACGCATCCGTTTGAATGCGGCTGAGATCGAATCTGAAAAAGTCGTGGCTCGTAGCGTCAGCATTGCCGCCGGCCACAACATACAAACTATTGCCGAGTACGGTCGCGCCGCCGTTCATGGCTGCTTTGGGCATATCCGGCAGTTGGAGCAAGCGCGCGGCTGACGACGGGCTATCCCAGCGAATCAGAAAAGCTTCTTTCCGTGCGGCAGCGCCGTCGCTGCCGCCCACCGCGATCAGACCCAAGTCATGGCCGGCGTAGGCGCCATAGGCCCTCTTGCCCGGCAGCTTCAATCCCGTGTCGTGCCATTTGAGCAGACGCTCGTCGCCCGCAATCTTGCCGTCGCCGTTCTCGTCAGAACCGTCAGCACGGGTAGCGACCCAGACCCTGTCGTGAAAATCCTGCCGCGTGCCGGAACTCTGCGACCCTGAGGTGCTGGTTCCGCTCACTCCACCGGCGACAATAAGTGCGCCGTTCTGTACGCCGACATAGGCGCCCACGATTCCCGCACCTGCTTCTGATCCGGTCGAAACCAGTTCACTGACCTCGGTAAACCCGATAGTCGTTAATGATTCGGGGGCGCCATCGTCAGCCAAAGCCAGCAGCGGGAATCCGAAAACCAGAGTTGCCGTCGCAAACACCCCAAGCATTCGTCGGACGATTACCGGCTCGGCGTTGCGACTATCAGATGTCGAGATCAAACTCATCCGCTACTCCCTGGAGTTACAGCATATTCATACAACTTGCCGCACAGCACATGAGAGCGAATGGCAGTCATGTTCAGTGCGACGCTGACTATTCGTCGACCGCAGTCGACGCCTTGTTCGTTTGGAACCGTTGTCGGATCGACGGCTTTAGAATGCATCGCAGTCTTGCAAGAGCTTTTCGAACCGTGACGTGTCGGCGGTGATTTTCTGGAATGGCTTCCGGGCAGGACCGATGTCGTAGCCCAGAATGTCAAGCGCAAGCTTCGTACCCGGAATAACACTCGGGGACACACGAACCAGTTCGTCAATGAGCTCATTGGCAATGGACTGGGAAGCCCGGGCACTGGCCAAATCGCCACTCTGCACATGCCGATAGATGTCAAGGTAAATGCGCGGTATGAAATTGTAGGTAGTACCAATACCACCGACCATGCCCATCGCCAGACCGGCGGTTAGCATGTCGTCAGGCCCGTTTATGAACTGAACGCCTTTCACAATGTGCATTAGACGTTCTGCCGTAAAGAGATTGGTGTCCGTATGTTTGGAGCCAATGACGTTCGGCAGTTTCAGCATCGCTTCTTGCGCATCGAGCGATAATTTCCGGCCCGTAGTATGCGGTGCGTTGTACAGCAATACCGGCAACGGGCTGCGCTCAGCCAGATCCCGGTAGTAGTCGAGCACTTCTTGTTCGGTGTACGCGTAGTAAAACGGTGGCGTAGACGACACGACGTCGTAGCCAATCCGGCCGGCATCGTCTGCCAGCGTCCATGCATCACGCGAGGATAGTGCGCCGACCTGGGCAATCAAGGTAACCCTGTTTGCGCAGACATCGGCAACGAACTGCAGATATTCACGGCGTTCCTCTACAGATTGCAGAAAGCCCTCGCCAGAACTACCACCAACGTAGAAGCCCTGCACGCCCGTTTCAATATGGCTCTCTATCAATCTTCTCGCGCGTTCGGGCGCAAGCTTGCCATTACTGTCAAAAGGCGTGATGAGCGCCACGATGATGCCGTTGAGTTTACCGACTGAGCCCATTGAACTAATACTCGTATGAAATGAACGATTCGAAAAAAATGGCCCTGCAACTCGTAATGAATTGCAGGGCCAGTCGTTAGTATTGGCGCAACACGGTGTAACGTCAACCGGGTGCGCCGGCCCTAAAGCCGATCAGAAGTCGACGTTCAGGCCCGCAAACACCTGTCGACCGATCACATCGTAAACGGTTCCGTTGGTGCCCGCGGTGTTGCGTGACGCATGCGTGAAGCCCATGAGCTGCGGCGAGGCGTCAAACAGGTTGGTAGCTCCCAAGTACACCTGCACTGTATCAGTAGCGCGATAGCTGGCACGGACATCAAGGTAAGATGCGGCCTTCATCGTGTTCAGGTTTGGCGCATTAACCGTGTTGTTGACGCGGTCTTTGGACTCCGCGCGATACCGCCAGGTGGCAAACAGGTCGACATCTTTGATGCTGTAATCCACGTTCAGGTTGAATCGGTAGTCCGGATACAGCAGTTGACCCTTCTGGTTCTCGTCTTTTCGGCCCGCATGGATGATGAAGTTCGCACCCAGCGATACCATAAGATCACCCGGTCCTACCTGACCGAACTGGTAGGCAGTTTCCAGGTCGACGCCGCTAAATTCAGACTTCTCCGGGTTGTTGACGGTACCCACTTGCAGTTCGAGCATTGCGCCCGCGGCAGGGTCTCGAACCAGCACACCACCACAGGTCGGGTCAAACGATGTCGGTGACACCTCGTGGCAATCATCCAGTATTTGGCCTTTGCTCTGACGGCCAATCTGGTCCTCGATCTCGATGCTATAAAAGTCGGCGGCTATCGAGAAAGCTTCCAAAGACACGGGCGTAAAAATCACGCCAGCTGAGTACGACATTGCCGTTTCTTCCTGCACATTCGGATTGCCTGATGACAGTACCCGGGTCATCTGCGATTCGATCTGAGACAAGGTAAACGCACCAGTCGTGTCGATCCGGTTCTGGATTGCTGCGAGGGTACGGCAATTTTCCGCTACATTACCCGTCGTTGCATTGGTTACCCCGTCACAAGGATCGACAGTGGCACCGGCACTGTTCGTACCTCCGGCAAACAGGTCACTGACATTCGGCGCACGAATAGCCGATGAGGTAGCGGCACGGAAGCGGACGGAGTCATTGATCGGCGCATCGAGGCCAACCTTCCAGCTACTGATATTGCCAACACTGGAGTAATCGCCAAAACGACCGGCCACTTCAAGTATCAGCTTATCCATTAATGGAATGTTCAACTCACCATAAATCTCGGCAACGTCGAACTCACCACCAGTGGCCTGCAGGTTCTGAACACGGGTCAAACCCGCTTGGCGCAAACCATCAGGAATTTCTTCAGCAGCTTCTTTCCGGTATTCGATACCCGTTGCAAAGCCGATGTTGTCCTGCTGCCCGACACTGAAAGGCATTTCGCCAGAAAGTACCGCGCTGACAACTGTCTGCTCGATCTTGCCCTGCGAAGACAAATTGACGCTCAAGTAGTTTATAGCTTCTTCTGAAAATCCGGTCACGCCGGCGACCCCTGCAACGCTATCAACCGTGTTGAATGGGTTGTACGGCACACATCCCTGCAAACGAGCAACAGCATCGACGCACTGGTAGCCACCGAACCCATCGGGCTCAATATTTAACGCAGTTGCTGCGCGCTCGAGATTGATATCACCGTTAAAGAAGACATCAGAATCAGTCACGCCGTACACAGCTGAAACATCCAGCCTCATACCGTTGTCAAAATCGTGATCCACTGCACCAACAACGCGGAAGGTCGTGCGCAATGCGTCATTTCCCAGTGGGCCGAATTCGTTTACGCGGCGGAATGTATTGGAGATGTCGTCAAGGGTCGTTGCACCAGCCGCGAGGAACTGTGCACCTGCGGAACTGCCCGCCCACAAGGGATGAGTTGCCAGATCCATGTTTGAAGCACCGCCTGCCGTGGTCCTGAACGTTTCTGTAACCGTGTTCAGCGGCAGAGGTTCAAACCGTCCTGACGATTCGATACGGGAGTAATTCATCTGAACTGTGGCGGCCGTCTTCTCGCTAAGGGGCAAATTCAGCCCCGCGGACACGTACTGCTTTTCCTGGGGAAGACGCAGCAACCAGAAGTCATGAAAATTCAGCCTATCCGAGGTATCCACATTACGTGAACCTTCGAAAGGCGATCCGTCTCCCTTGATATCGACGCCCATACCCAGCAGACGACTCTCAGGAATAAAGGATGAACCCTCGAATTGCAGCGAGTCACGCAGGCCATCTCCGGTGGTATCTACTCCCGTAAGGCTGTACGGAGCGTAGTCACGATCACGCATCCAGACTTCGGATGCATCTGAATAGGCCATAGAGACCCAGACATTACCGCCGCCTTCGAAGTTTTTACCCAGCGTGATATCAATGTCGTTGCGTTGACGGTCACCCTCGGTCGCCTGACCGGTCTGAGCGTGTAACTTCACGCCTTCAAAATTCGTCTTGGTAATGACGTTAATGACACCGGCCATTGCGTCCGAGCCATACACGGCTGACTGGTTACCGGTCAGCACTTCGATACGCTCGATAATCGCGGTCGGAATTGCGTTCAGGTCCACACCGTAGCCGGAACTCGCAGAGACACCCGAAACGAAGCGGCGCCCGTTGACCAGCACAAGCGTTCTTTCCGAGCCCAGGTTACGCAATGAAGCCGTATTCAGGCCGGTCGACATACCTGCGTTGCCCGAGGTATTGGAACCATTACTGCCACTGGTTATGGATGGCACTCGCTCCAGGAAGTCGCCCAGATTCGTTTCGCCCACCTGGCCGATCAACTCCGAGTCCACAACAGTGATCGGCGATGATGAGGAAAAGGTATCCCGGCGAATATGTGAACCCGTGACGACGATCTCTTCTACAGCATTGTCGTCTTGCTGAGCCTGTGACACAGCCGGTATGGCAAGAGCTCCCGAGGAAACCGCGCACATAACTGCCATACTAACCTTCAATGTGGCAACCTTACTTACCGCCGCGCGCTGCGATAGTCGTTTTTCTTTAATTAGTTCACGCATCTTAATTACTTAGCCTCCCCGAAGCCGCGCATAGTGGCCGGCCCGTTTATTATCTGCCTTAACAAAGCTGCGGCATGCCCGCACTTCGTGTAACCTGACTACAACCCCCACAAGCTTTAACGTTATATGCGCCATTTCATAAAGTCAACCTTTAACATTACATGCCCCGGATAGGGGCAAGATTTCAGCGCAGGTTTTTCCAAGCCAACGAATAAGCCTGAAAAGGGCGCAGGCCCCTTGCATCGCCGCAATCATGCTTGCTTCAAAATGGCGCACGCAGCCCTTCCCCCTGCTCTCCAATTCCGCAACGTCATGTTCTGAAGCCGGGTTCGACGGACGCTGCGTGTGCAACACATCGGTGCACCGAAATGCTTTCAGGCGACACCTCTATTCACTTGCATTGAGTCTTGTCGAGGACAGCATCTATGCCCGCCGGCCGCGATACTCCGACCGAGCCAGCAAGTGGTCGTTGTACTCGGGTCGGGTTTTGCCACTGCGACCACCGATGCGCGCTGAATCTCACAGTCATCCCGCAATCGGAAATGGCCGCCGATTTCCGCCATGCTCCATCTTGCGATCGGCAGCCTGCTTCTCTCGAGTCCGGTCGATAGGGAAAGATGAATCTTGCAAGCAGCAATGCAGCCCGAAAACTATCACGTGCAGCTATCCTGCTCTAATTGACTTTTCTTTTCATTTAACGTCAAATGCTGCAAATGTCGGTTGTTGCTTCCCTGCATCATCGAACAGGTCATGATCACGAAAAATTAAAGAGAGACTGTCATTAATATTCATAAACGAAGCTTGCAATACATCCCTGGCGGCGTCAGCTCGTTGAACAGGCAAGTAAGTCCGTCACTCGCCTTTTCCAAAGCTGAAGGCGCCTACCTATGGGATTCGGAGCAGAACCGATACCTCGATTTCCATGCCGCGTTCGCACCGCACTTGCTGGGGCACAACGAGTCACAAGTGAACAATGCGGTTACCTCGGTCATTGCCAACCGTTCGAGTCTGTACGGCTCCGGTCCAAACGAACTTGAGATCGCACTGGCGGAATCGGTCTGTGGCGACATCAAACACGTTGAAAAAGTGACGATGCTTAATACCGGCAGTGAAGCAACAGCACTGGCCATTAAATTGAGCAGGGCCGCAACGGGCCGCAAACATTTCATCGTCATGCAGGGTGGCTACAACGGCAACTCGGATGAACTTGCCTGCAATGTTTTCAATACCATTGCTGAAATCGGCGAGCGCGTCAGTCCCGGTGAGTACCCGATCCGACCGCTTGGGGCAGGTACTGTCATTAGTGAACAACGGTATGTTCACGTCATCAACTACAATGATCTTGAATCAGTTCGCTACGTGTGCAAGCGCTACCCGGTAGCGGCTTTGATAACGGAGCCGGTTCTGCAGAACATCGGCATTGTAGGCCCCGAGGAGGGTTACCTCAGCGGCTTGCGCGAGCTCGCAGATGAACTTGGTTTTGTGCTGATTTTTGACGAGGTGAAGACCGGCTTTCGCCATGCACTGGGTGGCTATGCCGAGCTTTGCGGCGTCAAACCAGACCTTGTCACCTACGGCAAGGCTGTCGCGAACGGCTATCCAATTTCGTTGCTCGGCGGCAAGGCGGAACTCATGGACCTGCTGGCTGACGATGATCCAAGCAAGCGACCATTGGTTGCCGGCACATACAACGGGCATCCGGCGGCGGTTGCAGCAGCTATCGCAACACTCGAAATACTGAAGTCGCGAGGCGGCGAGGTTTATGCGCACCTGGACACGCTGGGTCGTGCGGCTGAAGCCGGACTTCGACAGGCATTCGAATCCCGGAATATTGTTGGAACGGTTGTGCGACTGGGATCCGCTTTCTCTTTCTACTTCATGGATCATGCGCCACGTGACTTTCACGACATGCTGACCAATCATGACTTCGAACGGGATGTGGCGGTGCGACGGGCACTGATAAGCGCAGGGATTTACTTCATCCCTATTGCTACCAAGCAATGTTCGATTTCAGCCAGCCACACGCTGGACGATATCCAGTTGATGGTTGAGCAATTCGGCAAGTGCCTTGATGCTGTTGGCTAGAATCCTGCCGACGACCACCATTAGTTAAACCGTAAGCGCCCTGTCAGCATGCTCTCCCCCGGTAGGCTGACAGGGCGTTTGCTTTTCATTCAGGCGCGCACGCCGTATTCTGCACTCAAGACGATCAGGTGGTCAGCCGACCTCAAGCAAGCGAACGCATTCGCACGCTCTCAGCGATCAACTAACGCATCGTCAACGATCTCGACCCAGTGACGTACCGGAACCCTGGCAGCGGCGCCTAAATCCAGCTGGCAGCCGACATTGGCGGTTACGATCTTGTCCGGTGCGTCAATCGACAGAGCCTCAACCTTTTGCGCCAACAACTTCCTGCTCAGTTGTGGCTGCAGAATCGAATAAGTCCCGGCCGATCCGCAACACAAGTGTTTGTCCCGGGTCCTGGCCAGATTGAACCCCATTCTGGCCAGTATGCGGTCGACTCCATCGGGAAGCTTCTGCGCGTGTTGCAGGGTACATGGACAGTGGACGGCAACTTTCTCGCTATCGGGTGCAACGTTCAAACGCTCGATGTCTTCTGCGAGGACCACCTCACTCAGGTCCCGGGCGAGCCCGGAAATGACCGCGGCTTTCTCCGCGTATTCGGGGTCGGATTTCAGTATCTCTCCGTATTCCTTAACCATCGAACCGCAACCGGAAGCAGTAAGCACAAGCGCTTCTGCACCGGATTCAACCAGCGGCCACCAGGCATCGATGTTCTTCCTGAAAAAGGCTTTGCCCTCATCGTGATGCCCAAGGTGGTAACTCACTGCACCACAACAACCCGATGCCGATTCATCAATGAGCGAGACGCCAAGCTTGTCGAGGACTCGTGCAGCAGCCGCATTGGTATTGGGTGAGACTGAGGACTGCACACAACCTTTGGGCGTGAACATTACCCGATCATGCCGTACTGCGGGCCAGACTCCGGGCGGCGTTCGACTGGGAATCTTGCGCCGCAAGAATGACGGCAACAACGGCTTCATGACTCGGGCCGCTGTAAACGCCATGGCAAAACGTCGCCGAAATGCCACCACGTTTCTCAGCAACCAGCGAATTCCGCGCGCTGTTACAGGCCTCGGCAACTTGCGCTCAAGAATGCCCCGGCCGATATCGGCCAACCGTGCGTACTGCACACCGGATGGACACGTGGTCTCGCAGCTCCGGCACGTGAGACAACGATCGAGGTGGACCCGCGTATTCTCGGTCGCCTCTCCGCTCTCAAGAAACTGTTTGATCAGGTAGATACGGCCCCTGGGCCCGTCCCGCTCATCGTGTAACTGCTGGTACGTCGGGCAGGTTGCATTGCAGAAACCGCAATGCACGCATGAGCTTAAAATCGCCTCGGCTTCGGCAGCTTCGGCCAACTCGCGGAATGATTCGTGAATGGAAGTTTGCACCGCTGTCCCTGCTATATGCCGTCGTACATACGGCCCACATTGAATATGCCGTGTGGGTCAAAGCTTTTCTTCAAGCGCATCTGCACGTTACGCATTGCCGGCACCTGCGGGTGGAAAACCTCCCCGGAGCGATCGCCGTGACGGTACAGGGAAACCTGTCCTCCCAGATCACATGCCAGCGATTCGAGGTACTGCGCGTCAAACTCCCCGCGCAGCCAACGTTGTGCGCCACCCCAATCGAGCAGCCAGGGCTCGTCTGCATTTCTGTGCCCGCTGTTGGATGCCACGGAGAAACGCCAAAGCGGAGTACTGCCCTTGAAGAACTCCAGTGACTGTTCCCGAATGTGACGCCATATCGACTCGTCGCCGGAATCAAAATCAGCCTCAATCTTGCCACGAGCACCCGCTACAGCGCGTTCCGCACCTTCGAGCCGCATGTACAGCTTGCCGTCCAGCCACGCCGCGGCGGAAATCGGCAACGGCGTGCGCGTCATTTCGTTCATTCGCCTGATAGCAGCGGCAGCGTCCATTTCGCGGACCAGGGTCGCGGTCGCAGCGGGTATGGGCAACAAGCGCACAGTTACCTCCGTCATGACACCCAACGTCCCCATCGCCCCGGCCTGCAGCCGCGAGACGTCGTAGCCCGCTACATTCTTCAGGACCTGGCCACCAAAGCGGAGCCGCTCGCCCCTGCCGTTAATCAATGTAACGCCGAGCGTCGCATCGCGAACCGAACCCCGCCACGGCCTTGCCGGACCTGCCGCATCGCAGGCGAGAGTTCCGCCGATAGTCGCTTTGCCATCGAATACCGGAGGCTCGAACGGGAGCATCTGGCCACAATCCTCCAGGCACTGCGCGATCTCGGTCAACGTCGTTCCGGCGCGCGCAGTCAGTACGAGCTCGGCCGGCTGGTAGTCGAGTATGCCGCTGTGACCTGACACGTCCAGGCACTCACCCGCAACATCCCGGCCGAGAAATGACTTACTGCCACCCGCAACAATCGACAGTTTTGTGCCGCTGGCGGCGGCAGCACGCACGGTAGCCTCAAGTTCGGCAGCGATGTCGCCCATTAGCGTTTCGCCCCGCCCGACGCATCGATAGAGCGGTATTCCTGGCACTGGCGCAAGGTCGGAATACCTTTGCCCGGGTTCAGTATGCCGGCCGGGTCGAGTGCGTCCTTGATGGCATGGAACTGTGCAAGCTCGGCATCATTGAACTGGGCCAGCATGTAGCGGAGCTTCTCGACTCCAACCCCATGTTCGCCGGTAATCGAGCCACCCACTTGCACGCACAGTTCGAGGATCTTGCCTCCGAGCTCTTCCGCAGCGTGCAGCTCACCCGGAACACTGGCATCAAAAAGAATGAGCGGATGAAGATTACCGTCACCCGCGTGAAAAACGTTGGAGATCCGCAGACCGTACTGCTCCGACAATTGCTGGATTGCTTCCAGCACGGCGCCGATCTTTCGGCGCGGGATCGTGCCGTCCATGCAGTAGTAGTCGGGCGAAATGCGCCCGGCGGCCGGAAAGGCGGCCTTCCTGCCTTTCCAGAACAGCGCTCTTTCTGCGTCGTCCCGTGACACGCGGCAGGACGTTGCGCCGAACTCGCGGAAAAGACTCTCGATGCGCTCGACATGCTCGAGAACTTCGTCTTCGTTGCCGTCCACCTCGCACAATAAAAGTGCCCGGGCATCCCGCGGATAGCCCGCATTGACGAAATCTTCCGCCGCCTGGATCGCGAAGCCGTCCATCATTTCGAGACCGGCCGGTATGATTCCGGCCGCAATGACTGCGCTCACGGCATCGCCCGCATTCAGGACGCTATCGAATCCCGCCATGACTACCCGGGCATGTTCGGGTTTCGGCAGCAGCTTGACCCACACTTCCGTGACAATGCCCAGCAACCCTTCCGAGCCGATAAACAACGCATTGAGGTCGTAACCCGCGGTATCGAGGCCGCGCCCGCCCACCTGCAGGATCTCACCTTCCGCTGTGACTATTTCCATGCCCAGCACGTTGTGCACCGTCAGACCATACTTCAGGCAATGAACCCCGCCTGAGTTTTCCGCAATGTTGCCGCCGATGCTGCAGGCGATCTGCGATGACGGATCCGGCGCATAGTAGAGGCCGAACTCTTCGGCCGCTTCGCTGATAGCCAGATTGCGAACACCGGGCTGCACACGCGCAATCCGGGCGTCCGGATCGACTTCAATTATCCTGGACAGACGCGCCAGAGAAACCAGTACCCCGTTGCTGTCAGGCAATGCACCTGCACTGAGCCCGGTTCCTGCTCCGCGTGCCACCACTGGCACCTTGAGCTCATAGCACAAACGAACTATGGCCTGGACCTGCCGCGTCGTTTCCGGCACCAGCACCAGCAGTGGCATCGCCTTGTACACCGGCAACGCATCGCATTCGTAAGGCCGCTTGCTTTCGGCATCCACGATGATTTGATCGGCCCGCAGGAGCTCGCGAAATCGCGCCGCTAGCGCTAGCTTGCCACCATCATCGGTCTTGGCACTTGCGTTCATGTCCACCCGGTCGCAACGCGACATTCAACGTTCGCTAGCGAGATCCGGACCAGAGCCGCGGATCCTCGTTCTGCCAGCTCGGGTCTTGCTGAGCCCCGAACAAGTCTGTCTGTGGCAACAGGTGTTCAGGCAGATTGCCCCCGGCCAGCTGCTCGGGCAATTCAGTGAATTGGGCCGGCGTCCCGAACGCGAGCGTGTCAGGAGGCACGTCCTTGGTCAGCAACGCACCGGCGGCGATAAAGGAACGCGCGCCCACAGTCACGCCGGGGCAAATCGTTACGTGACCACCGATCATCACGTGATCCTGGATCATGACTCCGGACAGCTGAGCGACCTTTCTGCGCATCGGCATCTTGTCATTCAGAATGGTCACGCCGGGGCCAATGAAAACCATATTGCCAATTTTCGCCTGACTGGGCACATAGACATGCGCCATGATCTTGACGCCCGAACCAATTTCCAGCGAGCCTTCCAGTGTCGAGCCATGATGCACAACAACGCGATCGCCGATTTTAATATTCGCCCGGATCAGGACATTGTGGCCACAGGAGAACCGGTTACCGATAACCGTGTCCGCGTAGATCGTTGACCCTGACCGAATGACCGCATTGTCCCCAATACGGGTCGGTTCGCGATCACCGGAATACCGGTAGCCAAGCGCAACGCCGGCATCCACCTGTGCGTTCTCACCGATGCTGTAGTAGTCACCAGCTTGTTGTATTGGTTCGATGTCAGTATCTCCTCTCTGCGGTCTCATCTTGCGGTAACGCTTGCACTCTAACGCACGAGCCTGCGGCCTGTTCTGCGATATTCCTGCAACTGGACCGCACTGGCAAACTACCGGTCAGTGCAAACTCAGGACTGTCTTAATATTTGTACGGCGCGATCGGCCACAACGTCACCGGCCGGTGCCTTGAAGGGCGGCCGAAACGAAGTGTAACGGTAGAAGGAGCTCATGTACTCGCGGTCGCCGGTATTTGCCGAATCCGTAAAATAACCTTGCGACCCGTTCGCGTATCCACAAGGAATGGTCAGGGCCGTAGGCGAAAGCTCCCGCATCCTGCGACCGATGCCCTGGAAGGGCTCGCACTGCATGCCAATAATCCCAACGTCACCAATACGGAATACATGGGTCGGCAGGTCCACCGATTTCAGCACGGTGTCGGCGCGCCCGGTCTTGCGCAGGTCCAGCGCCCATTCACTCCACGGGAGGATAGATTTCACCAGAGCGCCGCGGTATTTCGGCGATAACGCGCGTGGAAAATTCAGCCCCACACAATCAAGCGTGTCCTCCCTGCCGGCATCGGCACGCTTGATAAAGTCGTGCATTTCCGCGATTTCGTCTTTGAGAATGCCGAGGCTCGGTAACGGGCCGCAGGGAACCGGCACTGATTCAACCGTGAAGCTCATGCCGTCGCGTTCGGACAGCCGAAGGTCTTGCAGGGCCTTTACATAGCTCTCGCCAAGCATCTCGCCAAATTCAGTTGCACGTTCAACACCGCCGGTGAACATCTCCTTGGAGTTGACGTCACCGCAACAACCCTGCAAGAACCCTACCGGAACCGGCTCGCCACCATTGGCCAGTTCGCGCGCGACGATATCCGTCGCAATTTGCGGCCATTCACCGAAGACAACGGGGTCTTCCGGCTTGTAACTGGTAACCGGGTGCCCGGTAAATTGCACAAGCGCGGCGACGGCCTTGTCCCGATCATTTCTGAAAACTACGACAGGCGCCTGGCGGTCAATATCGCCATTGAAATCTTTATCAATGAGCACACGATCTTCTTCACGCATGAAATAGGTCGAGCCATCAGCGCGACGTCCCTTGCGATTGTAGGTAATCCGACCTTCCGTTCCTTCGGCATGCCACACACTGACTGGCTCGAGCATGCCCGGCAAACGCCGGACCGAAGCGGTTAGCTCCGCAAACACTCTCTGACCGAATGGGGTCAGCGGTGCATCGTATTTTGGATCGTTACGGTCCACATTGTAGAAGTTTTCGCCCGGCACCGTGGTTCCGCCGGTTGGCGCGCCACTGTGATTATGCGATGTAAATATCACGATGTTTTCCAGCGCCATGCCAAGCTCGCGCGAAATCATCTTTTTCGTGTACTTGAGCGGCAAGGCACCATCAAAGCACACGATACAGGTACGGAGCTCGCCGTCCTTCAGCAACATAACCGTCGTTTTCAAGGGGCCGGCAACCTTGCTGATCACATGCCCAAGATGACTGCCACCGTTTTCGCCAACATCTGCCATTGTGCCAAAGCGAACAGCCGCTACCTCAAGTCGTTTGCCCGGCCTCATTGCGTTGGCAAAGCTGCTGAAAGAGGCACCCGAAGCAGCTACTGCGCCGGCGGCAAGTGATTTTTGCAGGAATGTACGTCGATCCGTGTGGCTCATGCGCAGCTCCAAAGGCATCCAATCGCAGTGGTCAGCCGACTATATATTTAACGTTACACACCTGCAAGCGAACCACCGCATATGAAAAACCCGGTCGCATGAAGCTCACGGAACACGGCAGGCCATCCCGGAATACACCCACCGTGCAGACGGTGATTGACACATCCGCCTGCTGCTCCGCCAGCTAACCGCTTTGCGTGGACCAGTGCCTTGACAGAGCCATGACCTTTAACGTTCAATGTTTTGCGACAGGAACATGCTGTAACGGGGCCATTGAAAAGCTGAGCCGGCCGGAGCGACCCAGTGAACCGGAGCAAGCCTCATCGTCTCGCAATGCACTGCCGACGCCAGGCACAAGCAGCTATAGCGTGCGATTAAGCATCTTGAAGAAGACGAGTTCAGCAAAACATGATGAGCCCCAATCCTAAAGTTAAGTGGCTGGCCTTTCATGGTCCGGATCGTGCGGTGCGCCGGACTGAACAATATTCTTACCGATCAACGAACTGCGACCGCGCTACGCGGCCAATGGTAGCCGCGGCCGGCGCCCTGCTGTTTGCTTGCTCGCCGCTCGCCGCGCATGCGGTTCCGAGCGCCACAAGCGGGGATCAAATCGAACAACAGACACTCGACGATGCCCGCCCGGGTCCGAACGGGGATAAAACCGATAACAGTAGTTCAATCGTGATTTACGATGCGAACTACTTTGCCGCTTACGGTGTCAATAGCGTGGCCGACATGTTGCGCTGGATCCCCGGTACTGCCGCCCTGGTACCGCGAGATGGGAATGCGCCGAGTGCCAGTGCGCGCGGCTTCGGCTCTGGCGGCGACCAGATACTGATTAACGGCAAACGGTTGTCGGGAAAGGCAACCGACATTGGTTCCGTCGTACAACGGATGAAGGCTGAACGGGTTGCGCGCATCGAAGTGATTCGCGGCACGGCTCCGGGCCTCGAAGTCCAAAGCCAGGGCATCATAGTCAATATCGTATTGATCGAGGGCGGGTCTACCGGTTCCGGGTCCTGGCAGGTTCATTACGGAGACTATTTCGAAAATGCGCCCGGGAAGTTTGATGGTCGAATGTCGTACAGCAATGAAATCGGCCCGCTTAACTACCTGCTTAGCGCCGAGAGTGGACCGCTCAACCGAGGGACGAACTTCACCCGCACTGAAGATTACCTTTCCCCCGAAGATGGCCAATTGTTTGAACGTCGGGATTATGAAGAGCAGGCACTCCAGCACGACCACATCTATACCGCCTCTGGCACCTTGCACGGCAGCGACGGACGCATCCTGAACGTGAATGCCCGACTCGCGAACCTGCAGACTGAAAGCAATAGAAACATTGCAGCAACAGATGTGAATACTGCCGAAGTTGAAGACACGCACTCGCTGTTGGATACCGACAGCAAATCGTGGGAAATCGGAGGGGATCTCGAACAGCGGCTTGGCCGGGGCGCGCTAAAGACACGCCTTATCTATGCCGACTCGGCTTCGTTAACTTCAGACTTCACGACGCTGACGTCGACAAGTGCCGAAGCAACCGACACTCAGACGCTCGTCGTAACGGATCAGGAAACCACTGAGACAATACTTCGCTCATCGTTCAGAAGCGCCCTGAACAAGGGTCGAAACCTTGAACTTGGTGCAGAGGTCGCGAAAAACACGCTCCAAAAGGCAGTCAGCTTGTTCGAGCAGGACGCCACGGACACACTCGTACCGGTAGACATCTTCAATTCCGATTCGAATGTCGAGGAAATCCGCTACGAAGCTTTTGGCAAACATTACTGGCCGCTGAGCAGTGTCATTGCGCTGGAAAGCGCCATTAATGTTGAATACTCGAATATCAGTCAGATTGGAGCTGATGTCGACGATGATCGTACCTTTGTGTTCGTCAAACCGCGGTTCGATCTCCGCTGGGATATCAGCGAACAGTCGCAACTGCGCAGCTCGCTCGCGCGCTCCACGAGTCAGCTGAATTTCAACAATTTCGTGGCCACCTTCGACCGGGAAGACGTGGAGATTGATGCCGGCAACCCCGACCTCGAGCCGCAGAAAGCCTGGGTTATCCAAATGACCTACGAACGTCGATTGACCGACGATCGCGGCATGATGGCTGCCCGCGCTTTTTATAACGATTACGATGACCACATCGATAAGGTTGCCATCAGTGAAACCGCATCCGCGCCGGGCAATATCGGTGACGCCCGACTCTACGGTATCGAGTTCAAAAGCAGTTTACGCCTTGATCAGATCGGCTTGGATACAGCGGTTCTGGATGCAATTTACAAGATCCAGAACTCGGAAACCATTGACCCGTTTACGGGTGAAGAGCGACCAATGGCAAATGTTGGAAGGCAGCAATGGTCCCTGCGCTGGCGGCATGACATACCGGACTGGCGCTTCAATTACGCATTGGATCTGGATTGGAATACTGATACTTACACGCAAGACATCAATTTTCGGCAACAAGAATCGTTGCGAAAGCCAAGAGCCTTTGTAACCGGCCAGCTACATTTGATGGACAACCTGGTTCTGTGGCTCCAGGGTCGCGTGATTTTCGGTGACCCGCGCCGCCGGATACGCGAGATATACACCGGCAACATAGCTGATGGCATATTGTTGCAGCAGGAGAGCCGGCTGCAAGAATACCGGCCAGAAACTATTGTGGGTCTGCGCGGCCGATTCTAGGAGAGCATGTAGCGCTCAAGCTAACTGCGGCCTCAACTCTCAAGCTTATTCGACCACAACCGGAAGTCAGAGCTTCCACTCTCCGGGGTTGATCCAACACGTGTCATTCACAGCCCAGCGCTGCCAGTCCGTGTCGACCTGGAAGTCGTCGTCAACAGAATCCAGGATTTCCTGGAACTGTGCCGCTGAATCCACACCAACCAGCGCCGTGCCTGTTTCGTCCATATGCAACACGTAGTTCAACGCCATCTGCAACATGGACATGCCCGCGTCGGCCGCTGTCTGGCGCAACGACAGTAGATGTGGCTTGAGTGGATCGAAGAATTCGCCAAGAGTATGCGGCTCCGACAGAAGCACACCCTGCAGGAACGCTGAACGGACGTGAATCTCCACTCCGGCCTCTCGGAGCTGCTTCAGCAGCCCGGACTTGCTGAAACGCTGGTCGAGGATATTCGCCGGCACCTGAACGATGTCGACCGGGAACAGGTCGAGGATGCCCTTCAGCTCGTCCGGCGTATACACCGATACGCCTATCCGCCCAACCTTCATTTCCGACTTCAAGGCTTCGAGTGCAGCCCAAATAATGCCGGAATTTGGCCGCAGAAGATTGGCGCCGCCATGCAAAAGAAGAGCGTGTACAGAATCAACCTGCAAACTTTTTAGCGACTGCGCAAATGTCGACTGCAACAGCTCCACATCGGAATCGGTCGTTTCCGGGGCTTTGAAATGCGGAGTTTTGGTAACTATCCGCAGACCTTCGCGAGTGCTTGTGTAATGCCCCAGAACCTTCTCGCTCTGGTCGTACGCGGGTGCCGTATCGAATACATCGATTCCGTAGCGTGCGGCCATCGCCATGATTTCGTCCAACTCATGGCGATTCACCTGACCACTGCGGTTGGTCACGCCGTAGGCCATGCCGAATTGAGCAGTTCCCAGGCCGATTTTTCGATGAAGGGATGGCATCTCTCAGTGGTACTCCTGCCCTGCTGCGGTACTCATGGCTTCAATCTGCTGAAACAACGGCCTGGGCCTGTTCGCCGAGCCCTTCAATGCCGAGTTTCATGGTGTCACCAGCATTCAGGTAAACAGGCGGCTTTTGCCCCATCCCAACGCCCGGCGGTGTACCCGTTGAGATAATGTCGCCAGCTTGCAGACTCATGAAACGACTCAGGTAGCTGACAATGAAGTTTGGCTTGAAAATCATGGTGCTTGAACTGCCGTCCTGGTAACGCTTGCCGTTAACATCCAGCCACATCCGCAGATTATTAACGTCGTCAATCTCATCCGGCGTAACCAGCCAGGGACCGACCGGGCCGAACGTATCGCAACCCTTGCCCTTGGCCCATTGGCCACCGCATTCCAGTTGAAAATGGCGTTCCGAAACGTCATTGACCAGGCAATAGCCGGCAATGTGGTCTTCCGCATCCGATTCATCGATATACGCCCCGGGTTTGCCAATCACGATGCCGAGTTCGACTTCCCAATCGAGCTTGGTACTCCCTCTGGGCTTGATCACGTCGTCATTGGGGCCAACGATGCAGCTGGTCCATTTGTTGAAGACGATCGGTTCATCAGGAATCTGTGCACCGGCTTCTTTCGCGTGATCAGCAAAGTTAAGGCCAATACAGATGAACTTACCGGCACCCGCAACGCAGGCGCCAATACGATCATCGGCATTCAGTGCCGGAAGGCTGTTCGGGTCAATCGCGCGCAATTTCTCGAGCGCCTCCGGGAGAAGAGCAGCACCGCCAATGTCCGGCACGTGCGCAGACAGATCCCGGGGAATACCAGAATCATCGAGAACTGCAGGCTTTTCTTTGCCAGGGGGTCCTACTCGAAGTAATTTCATTGATGTGCCTTTTTATTGCGTAAATATTGTGTTTGGAACATATGATGCGAGCCGTGGAAAACAACCGCCGGCCTCCGCGCCTCGCTGAAACCTTACCCGGCAAGCTGTAGTTCAAGCCCGCGAAATTCACGACATTTAACGTTAATTTTCCGCACCTGGAAAGTCAACCGATACTTTGAGATATGCAGAAAAATGCACCGCCACCGAACCCGGAGTCAAAAGCCGCGAGATGATCACCCGCAAGATAATTGACATCCAATCGGGCAAACTATAACGTTAAATATTCTCTCCAACTCTTCCGGAAATACGCAGATGTCCTCGGCGGTGAAGAAATATACCGTACTCTCCACTTACCCCGGCCATCGCAGTTCGGCCAACGTGGGTGACCACCTTATATCAGTGGCACTCGAGAAACTTGTGAGGAGAGAGCAAGGCAACGTTGAGTTCCTGAGCATCTTCCGCGAAGACCCGCTCGACGATTACATCGATGAAATCAACCGCACGGCCGCAATATTGCTGCCGGCATTTCCTATCCGCGACGGTATCCCGCTGTATCCGGGATGCTACCGGCTGACTGATAACCTGGATCGTATAAAGGTACCGATGGTTCCTGTCGGGGCAAACTGGAATGTATACCCGGGTGACGCGTACAGTCGCAAGACGACTCAATACTCTCAGGAAACCACCCGGTTTCTGCACCGCGTCGCCTCAGGGATCAGCCAGTTCTCATGTCGCGAGTATTTGCTCATGGATGTGCTGAGAAAACACGGTATTGAGAACACGGTCATGACGGGCGATCCCTCATGGTATGACCCGGATTTTTTCGGCACACCAATTCATCGCCCGAGTCACATCGATACGCTGGTCTTCAGCCCACCATTGAGCGCTTTTTACGGGGACCTGGCCGTACAGTGCCTGGACTTGCTTAAAGACATGTTTCCCGATGCCACCCGGTATTGTGCGTTTCATTTGACAGACCCTGCTGCATCGCCTTTCGACGACAAGAGCATGACCAATGACGCCTCGATGAGGCCGGACGTTGCCAGGAAAAACGCCATGATCCGCGCCTATGCAGCCGAGGCCGGATACGAAGTCCTTGAAATGGCCGGCGATTCCAAGAAGTTGGATTTTTATCGGGATTGTGACCTTCATGTTGGCTTTGAATGCCATGCGCATCTCAGCTTCATCCGGCAACGACGACCCTCTGTACTCATTTCCGAGGATGCCCGTGGTGTCGGCTTCAACTATACGTTGGGCGTCGGCGGGTTCGATGGGTTCGTCCGCCTAGAAGACACCGAAGTACGACCGCCAAAGGAAGGAGGTACTTCCGGCTATTGTGTTTCCCAGGAAGAGTGGGACGTTGCACCGGCCAAGGACGACCTTGCACAAGAGCTGCGATCGTTCCTGGAAGAAGAACTCCAAAGCGGATTTCGACGCTATATCGGCCTGACCGATCGTATTGATGAAACATACGAGAAGGTTATGGCTCCGTTTCTAAGATCCTTGCCGTAACACGCCCTGGTGATCGGCTCACGATTGCATTGGATCGACTGGCTGCTGATTCTGGTATACGGAATCGGTGTTGTCCTCCTCGGCTGGTACAACTCCCGGCGCCAGAACTCTAAAGAGGAGTATTTCACCGGAGGACGAAATATGCCTGCCGGGCTGGTTGGTGTTTCCCTGTTCGTGACACTGCTGAGCACTGTCTCTTATCTTTCGCAGCCGGGCGAAATGATCAAACATGGGCCCGTCGTTGTCGCAGGGCTCCTCGCAATTCCCATTAGCTATTGGATCGTCGGCTACATCCTCATTCCTGCGATTATGCAGCGACGAATCACCAGCGCTTACGAGTTGCTGGAGAATCAACTCGGCTCCAACGTCAGACAGATGGGCGCAATAATGTTTATCCTGCTGCGCCTCGTCTGGATGTCGCTGCTTCTGTATTTGACCGCCATTGCGCTCGTTACCGTCCTCGGTCTGAGCGAAGACTGGACGACCGTAGTTGCAATGATCGCAGGATCAATCGCCATCCTTTATACCTCCATGGGAGGCATTCGCACGGTCATAGTGACTGATGCCATCCAGTTCGTGTTGTTACTGGGCGGCGCGTTGCTCACTCTTGCTATTGTCACCGCGAGGATGAATGGCTTCGATTGGCTACCTACTGAATGGGCGCCTCATTGGGATCATCAGCCGTTTTTCAGTTTCGACGTTCATGTTCGCGCAACCGTCGTCGGGTCAATTATTTCGATTCTCATCATCCAGGTAGCAACGGCGGGTGGAGACCAGGTCGCGATACAGCGCTACATGTCCACCGACGGCCCACAGTCAGCGAGAAAAGCGTACCTGGTGAAGTCGATCGCGCAGGTATTTGTTTTCCTGATCTTGTCCTCGATAGGATTCGGGTTGTTGGCGTTTTTCAACGAATTTCCCGGGTCGCTGCCGCCGGGAGTTGACGTGATAAACAATGCCGATCAGTTGTTTCCGCTGTTCATCGCAGAGTTTCTTCCCGTTGGATTTTCCGGACTGGTAGTGGTGGCGATCTTTGCCGCTGCAATGTCCAGCATTGACTCCGGCGTCAATTCGATCTCCGCCGTTGTGCAAACGGACTTTGTTGATCGCTATCGCCAAGCGGGCGCTTCCGAATCAGGCGAAACGACGGGCAGTAAATTTCTGGTCGCCGGAACCGGGCTGCTGGTTATCGCACTCAGCCATTTCATGCAATTTGTTCCAGGTAACTTTCTCGAACTGACCATGAAAACGGCCAACATTCTTGTCGTACCGCTGTTTTGTCTTTTTGTTTTTGCTCTTTTTGTTCCCTTTGCGACCGCAACCGGAGCCATCGTTGGGACAATACTCGGCTTTCTGGCCGGCATGGTGGTTGCTTACTGGGACCTCATCACAAACACACAGGCGATCAGTTTCCAGTACATCGGGATCAGCTCTTTGGTCACAAGCCTGGTTGCCGGATCCGCGGTAAGCTATCTCGGCCCGAAAGCGAAGCACCGTAAGGCATCCTGACGGAACACCCGTTAGAACAATCGTCAAATCGGCCTGATTGCTAAGCCAGCTATGGTTGCCAACGCCGATGAGTGCGACGGCCGGAAACGGAGGGATCGCCAGCGAGGCAGGGCTAAACAGCTCTGCGCTCTTTGATCGCCCGCCGACCAACCACGTATTCCGGCCTGGAATACGTACGTATCCGACCACGTCTGGTAGTCCCGAACGGGTTCGCTACGCTGCTCCAGGACCGGCCGGTTGCCGTTGCGACGCTGGGGCAAGAGATGTCTTCGAGAAACGACGGAGCCTCTGATTCATTCGGGTTCGCCCATGGATTGGTTGCCGCAACAGCAGAGAAATTTAGGTGTTCTCGACGTTACCAATCGCCGCTGAACAGTATGGCGGCAGCTTGTGTTTCCTGATTCCCTGTCCAGCATCGCAGGGCAACAGAAACGACGACGCGAGTTTCACTCGTTGGGACCGTGCAACGGCTAAAGCACGCTAGAATCGCAGGATCGCGTCGGCTGAACGCACCCGAACATCCGGATCAGAATCTTCAAGGTTAGAGTGAAGAACCGCGTCATAAGAATCCAAACGCGTTTCCGCCAGCAAATTGGCAGCGAGCGCACGGATTCCGGCGTCGGCATGCAGCAGGTAGTCTTGCAGCTCAGCATGTAGCGCTGAGTCATCAAGGTAAACCAGAGCAGCAACATTGAAGAAACGCTGAATGGGCTCTTCCGCGTTCAGGTGATTACGTCGTATTTTGTCGATCGCTGAACGATCGCCCAGCTGACCCAATACGTAGCCCGCCAGAGACCGGGCCATTGGGTCCTGGTGATCGAGATAGGCGCTTATTATTGCCAATGCGCCTTCATCGCCACGCCGGGCCAAAGTAGCTGACGCCCAAATTCTCAACCCATGATTGAGATCTTGTTGTGTCGCTTGCTGGTACGCATCGCCGGGGCTGATTTGCCCGACCTTATAGAGGCTTTCCATCGCATGAACATGGGCATAGGTGTCTTTCTTTCGAAGAACACCTTCCAGAACGGACATCGCGGAATTGTCTCCCGCTCGAATTAGCTCTCGTGCCAATCCGCATCGCTTGCGGTCGTCGGTCTCTGACAGCAAGCGAGGCTCTAGGCTGGCCCTTACCCGATCCTGCTGGCCCGCCAGTATCAACGCTTCTGCCGCATGCATGGATATCCAGAACCCATCGGAATCAAGCGCGTCCCGTAAAATTTCAATGCTTTTCTGTCTCACGACGTCAGCAGCCTTTTGTTCCTGAGTAACGTCGAGGTCAACGCTCCGACTGCCTCCATCAGAGATACAACTCCCTTGCAAGGTGACCAGCATTACGGCCAATGACCTGATCAGAATATGATGTCTTGCCATTGAGGGTTGGTGTGAGCCGCTGCCACAACATCAAGTGTGACGATCAAACAAGAAGGACAGCGGCCCCGGGTTCATCGGTTACAGAAATGCCTTGAGCGCATTCACACCGCTGTCTGCCAAAACATTGCCGGCAGGTTTCGCGAGCGGCGGCCGGAATTTCGTGTAGCGATAAAAGGCGCTCATGTACTCGCGGTCGCCGGTATTCGGCGAGTCGGTGATATAACCGTGCGAACCGTTGGTATAGCCGCAGGGGATCGACAACGGCAGTGGCGACAACTCGCGGAAGCGGCGGCCGATACCCTGGAAAGGTTCGCAACTGAGGCCGAGTATGCCGACGTCGCCGAGGCGCATGACGGCCACCGGCATGTCGACAGCCTTCATGGCCTCGTCGGTGCGGCCGGTCCTCCTGAGGTCGAGCGCCCACTCATTCCACGGCAATACGGCTTTAATAAGAGCGCCGCGGTATTTGGGTGTCAGTGCACGCGGGAAGTTAAGACCTACGCAACCCAGCGTGTTTTCATCGCCGGCGTCGGCGCGCTTGATGAAGTCCTGCATTTCGGCGATCTCGGCACGTAACACCTCTACGCTCGGCAACTCGCCGCAGGGCACGGCTGCTGGCGCCATCGTGAAGTTCATACCGGGACGGTCGGACTCTTTCAGGTTGGAGAGCGCGTTGACGTAAGTACTGCCCAGCATTTCGCCGAACTCAATGGCTCGCTCGACACCACCAACAAACATCTCTTTGGAGTTAACGTCACCGGCACAACCTTGCAGGAAGCCCACTGGCACTGGCTCGCCACTGCCACCGGCCAGTTCCCGGCCCACGATGTCCGTTGCAACTTGCGGATAGTCGCCGAACACGACGGGCTGCTCGGGCTGGTAACTGGTGACCGGGTGGCCGGTGAACTGCACCAGGCCGGCAACCGGCCGACCACCGGCGCTCTTGAAGACCACAATCGGCGCCTGACGATCGATGTCGCCATTGAAGTCTTTACCGTACAACACGCGGTCTTCTTCGCGCATGAAGAAGGTCGAGCCGTCGGCTCGGTATCCTTTGCGACAGTAAGTGATCCGACTCTCGGAGCCTTCTGCGTGCCAGACCGTGACCGGTTCCAGCATTTTCGGCAAACGCTTCAACGCATCGTCGATCTGCCCAAAGAGGCGCTTGCCGAAGGGCGTGAGGTTACGTTTATCCGGGCCATTAAAGTCGCTCGCGTAATGGTAGAACGGCGGTTCACTGACGCCGGTCGGTGCGCCACTGTGATTGTGGGAGGCGCATACCACGACATTGTCCCGCGATATTCCAAGTCGGCGTGAGACCAGATCTTTGGTGTATTCGATGGTGCCATTACCCAGATCCCAGGCGACCAGACAGACCTGGGTGGCACCGTCTTTGAACAGCATTACCGTTGTCTTCAGCGGACTGGCGATCTCGCCGATCTTCGAGCCGACCAGGCTGGCTCCCCGGTCGCCAAGATCGGCTTGTGTGCCAAAACGAATG
The DNA here is from genome assembly GCF_001677435.1 of Woeseia oceani. Lineage (GTDB taxonomy): Bacteria > Pseudomonadota > Gammaproteobacteria > Steroidobacterales > Woeseiaceae > Woeseia > Woeseia oceani. The sequence continues at coordinate 876,970 of NZ_CP016268.1, read as the reverse complement.
GCAGCGACTTCGAGCTTTCCGCTGCTCCCCAAGGCGTTCGCAATGTTGCTCCAGGACAGCCCGGCTGCGGTTGCGGCCCCTGCGGCGACAGAGCTCTGAAGGAATCGGCGGCGGTTTTGATTCATGTAGATAATCCTTGGGTCTGGACAAATTTGCGCGGCTTTCACAATCGAAGCGGCATTTATTTTCAGCTAACCGGGGTCGCCCGGTTCGGGCGGCCCCGGTGGGAGTTAGCTATAGAAACGACTTGAGCGCTTTAACGCCACTGTCTGCAAGAACATCGCCGGCGGGTTTCGCGAGCGGCGGACGGAACTTCGTGTAGCGATAAAAGGCGCTCATGTATTCGCGGTCGCCGGTATTTGGCGAGTCGGTGATATAGCCGTGCGAACCGTTGGTATAGCCGCAGGGGATCGAGAGCGGCAGTGGTGACAATTCGCGGAAGCGACGACCGATACCCTGGAAAGGCTCGCAACTGAGCCCGAGTATGCCGACATCGCCAAGACGCATGACGTGCACTGGCATGTCGATGGCCTTCATCGCCGTGTCCGCGCGGCCAGTAACCTGGAGGTCAAGTGCCCATTCGCTCCAAGGCAACACGGCTTCAATCAGGGCACCGCGGTATTTGGGTGTCAGTGCGTGCGGGAAGTTCAGGCCAACACAAGTGATGGTGTTTTCGTCGCCGGCGTCGGCACGCTTGATGAAGTCTTTCATCTCGGCAATCTCGGCGCGTAGCACCTGCGCGCTCGGCAGTTCGCCGCAAGGCACATCGGCGGGTGCCATGGTGAAGTTCATGCCGGGACGGTCGGACGCTGTCAGGTTGGAGAGTGCGCTGATGTAACTGCTGCCCAGCATTTCGCCGAACTCAATGGCTCGCTCGACACCACCAACAAACATCTCCTTGGAGTTGACGTCACCGCAGCAACCTTGCAGAAATCCTACCGGCACGGGGTCGCCACTGCCGCCGGCCAGTTCGCGGCCAACGATATCGGTGGCAACCTGTGGCCAGTCGCCATGCACAACCGGTTTCTCCGGGTGGTAACTGGTAACTGGATGACCGGTGAACTGCACGAGGCCGGCAACTGGCCGGCCACTGGCGTTCTTGAATACCACGACTGGCGCCTGACGATCGATGTCGCCGTTGAAGTCTTTACCGTACAACACACGGTCTTCTTCGCGCATGAAGAACGTCGAGCCGTCGGCTCGGTATCCTTTGCGACAGTAAGTGATTCGGTCCTCGGAACCTTCCGCGTGCCAGACCGTTACCGGTTCCAGCATTTTCGGCAAACGCTTCAAAGCATCGTCGAGCTGCCCGAAGAGCCGTTTGCCGAACCCCGTCAGCTTGCGCTTCTCCGGTGCCTCGTAAGGTATCGAGTAGAAGTACGGTGGAGGATCTCCGGCACCGGTTGGTGCACCGCTGTGGTTATGAGAAGAGAATACCAGTACATTTTCCCGCGGAATTCCGAGGCGGCGCGTAACCAGATCCTTGGTGTACTCAATGCTGCCGCCGATGTCCCAGGCAACCAGGCAAACTTGCGTCGCGCCGTCCTTGAACAGCATGGCTGTCGTTTTCAGTGGACTGGCAACCTCGCCGATCTTCGCACCGACCCGGCTGGATCCAGTATCGCCTACATCCGCCGTAGTACCGAAGCGGATAGCCGCCACTTCGAGTTTTTCGCTGCTCCCCAGCGCATTTGCGATGCCACTCCAGGATAAGCCTGCCGCGGTCGCGGCGCCTGCTGCGACGGAACTCTGCAAGAAGAGACGACGGGTATTGTCCATTTTGGCACTCCTGAATCGGTTCTTGATCATTTTGTATGAATGAACAAAATATGCCTTTAACGTTACAGTTTGTCAACGCGACGACCTGACAGGAGAAAGTCTGTGAAGACTTCAAGAGATTCTGATCATCCCGCGCTGACGACGAATGCACTGCCGGACGACAACGCGCCTCGTCAGCAACTTGTGCGTGGCGGGCTCACTGCAGCGACGGAAACCGCAAGGCCGCCACCCGTTCGATCACTACGTTCCCAGCTAGTGCGACGGCGCTGACGCATCCCAATCGGCTGCCAGACAATAAACCGCCTCATTAACTATTAATAACTGATTGTGACGATTACCGTGTCGTCATACTTGCCAGGTCGGGGTGTCGCTTGCAGCGGAATTCGACCGTAGACGCTGAGCGATTGCAGTGCACCGGTGCCGGTGCCACCTACTGTCGTCGTGCTGCCCGAGCCGTCGCCCCATACCTGGCTACGCGCGGGGTCGTTGTACAACCGATAGCAAATCTGTTCGCTCGGAATGCTTCCGTGCAGCATTCGTCGTGCGCCGGGATCCCCGCCGCCACCCGCGCCAAGCGACACTGAGTAGGCTGTAGCTGCACTGCAATCGAATCTGGCTGCTTGCATCGACCGAGGCATTGAGTCGCGTATGAGCGCCAAAATCCAGGTCATCGGCTTCCACCACACAACTGTCGATGATGGATCCGGTGGCCGAAAAGCTATCACTGGATTGACTGCCGTTGATTCCGTCGCAGGGCATTGAATTACTGAACGAGAACCGTGCCCGCGCACCACCCGCGAAGGTGGAAACGTAAACACCACCCGGCAAATCAGAAATACCTCCCGGCACACGCCCGTATACCGGGGCGGTCACTGAGCCAGTCGCCAGCAGCCCGGGTACGCCGTCCAGAGTCACGATCACCCGTTGTGCACCGCCGGCCTGAAAAGCATCAATGATGCGACGGACGTACGCCGGCGCGTACTGATGGCGTTTGAACGCGCAGAAATTGAGACCGACAGGAAGGTACGCGAGCGATTGCTGACTTTTGTTGTAGTGGGCGGTGGCCCGACCGGTGTCGAAATGGCGGGGGCAATCTCCGAGGTTGCACGTAAGGCTCTGTCAAAGGGTTTCCGGCGCATCGATCCGCGAACGGCGCGCGTGTTGCTCATTGAAGCAGGACCAAGATTGCTGTCATCGTTTACGCCAGCAATGCCTGAGTACGCGCGGAACGCTCTGGAGAAACTCGGCGTAGACATCAGGCTCGGTGACGCAGTAACGCAGTGCTCTGCAGACGGCGTGCAGGTGAAGGACGGGAACATACCCGCGACAACGATAATCTGGGCCGCCGGTGTCGCGGCCTCGCCCGCCGCGAACTGGCTGCAAGCTCACAAAGACCGCAACGATCGCGTCATTGTTGATCGCAAGTAGCAAATCGAAGGGTTGCCTCAGGTGTTCGTAGTGGGAGACACCGCAACATTCGTCGGTGCCGATGGAAACCCGCTCCCCGGTGTCGCCACGATTGCAAAGCAACAGGGCAAGTTCGTCGGCCGGATCATTGCGGCACGCTTACGCGGGAAACCGGACGAATTCCGCTATCGAGATGTCGGTCAGCTCGCGACCATTGGTCGGCGCAAAGCAGTCGTTGACCTCGGCCGTGTGCGATTCAAAGGCTGGCTGTCGTAGCGGTTCTGGGGCATCGTGCACATCTACTTTCTGGTCAACAATCGCAGCAGGCACACTTTCGCCATCCAGTGGCTATGGTCGTATCTGACGTTCGATCGCGGAGCGCGACTGATAGTGAGTGATGAGTGATTTGCCTAGTTGCATTGCCGGACGCGGGAAAAGACTTAACCCGTCTGCATAGAAGCGTATTCCGCTTATCCCGTTGAACGGCGTGCTGACTGTCGGTGTGACCGGCCGTGCAAATTCTATACACTTTCACCGGCACAACCTGACGCTCCGGGTTGGCAACGCTCGCCACCTCCCGGAAATCAAGCTACGGACAATAATGAGAAACTTGCCGATCATCATGACTCGCTTTCAGCAGAACCGGACCTTGAGTGCCTTGCTCCTGATTACATCGACCGCTGTTGCTGAATCACAGCAGGCGCCCCTGAGTGCGAATGTATCGGGGATCAATAAATCAGAATTCAGCACGACGGAACGGGGAGGCAATTCCACGGTTGTCTACCAGGCACAGTTCTTCGCGCCCTACAATCCCGTCACGGCCAACGACATGCTCGATCGCATTCCCGGCCTGTCGCTTGATGGCTCGGATGACAGCGATGACCGGGGCCTTGGTACTGGCGGCAACGTGCTGATCAACGGCCAGCGTATCGCGGGCAAAGAGAACTCGCCAAGCGATCTGCTCGGCCGCATCAGCGCTGGCGACGTTGAGCGCATCGAAATCATTCGCGACACGTCCGGAGATCTGGACGTGCGCGGCGCGAACCAGGTGGTCAACATCGTGCTCAGCGATTCCGCCTCGCGCTCCAGCACCCAGGCGGAGTTGATACTGCGCCTGAACCACGACGACACCTTTGAGGCCGGGGCCTCCGTTTCCCTCAGTCGCCAACTTGGCAAGCTGCAGGCGCTGTTCAATCTGGAGGCAAACCCGAATTTCGAAAACCGGGAGACCCGCGAGACCCGGTTCGCGCCGGACGGCGACGTCATCGGCACATTGTTCGAGACCAACATACGCGATCAGGACAATTTCCGGTTCTCCAACAACATGAGCTACAACAGCGGACCGCACCGCATGCAGCTCAACACACAGATTAGCGACAACAGCTATCCGCGGCCGATCCACCGTGACTTCGTCGATGTCGTGAACAGCGAGACCTTCACCCGTGTTGAGGAGGAACTCATCGACAACACGGAGAAGAATTGGGAAGTCGGCGGTGACTATGAGTACCGATTTGCGAACAACTCCCGCCTCCAGTTTCTGTTTATCGCCAACGAAGATGTGAGCGACAGCGTGCGGGAACGTTTCGCGTCGCCGCCGGCAAACCCCACAGCAGAGCTAAGCAAGAACCTGTTTATCGAATCCAACGAAGCCACGACCGAACGCATTGTTCAGGGCAACTACAGCTTTGCATTGGCGGATGACCAGAGCCTTCGCTTCGGGCTGGAGCGCGCCGATACACGACTCGACTCCAGCCTGTTCATAGGCAGCGCCGGGGGAACCGAGCCACCGTCGGACCGTTTCGGTGGCCTGCCGCCGATACCGGCGCTGAACAATCCGGGCACCGAAGTGAAAGAGATCCGCTACGAGGGTTTTGCCTTTCACAACTGGACACTGAACGAGCGCATGAACCTGGAAAGCAGTCTCGTGTACGAGACATCGGAAATATCCCAGAGCGGCGCTGTGCGACAAGTCCGTGATTTCGATTTTCTGCGTCCGGCCGTGGACTACCGGTTCAACATCACCGACAACTTCCAGTTACGTGCGTCCGTTCGCCGCAATGTGTCCCAGCTCAGCTTCGCCAACTTCGCCGCGACCGCTAACGAAGACGATCGCGACCGCAACGCCGATGCCGGAAACCCGGAGCTCGTGCCGGAAAAGGAATGGAACTACTCGGTGGAGGCCGAGTACCGCCTGCCCGAAGACGCGGCCGTGTTCAGCGTCAGCCTGTTCCATGCCGACATTGAAGATTTCATCGGCAGGATCAATGCCACTACCGATCCCGGCATACCCCTGTCCGCGGTCGGTAACATCGGGCGGGCCGAGCGCCGCGGCATGACCATCAACGCCAGCACTCGCCTCGGCTACTGGAATTTGCCCGATGCCATTGCCTCGCTGGAAGTCGCCTTGAGCGATTCCAATGCGACCGATCCGTTCCTCGGTACCGAGCAACGCATCGACGGCCGCGGTCAGGCCGATTTCGAATTCCGTCACGATGTTCCGGGCCTGGGACTGAGCTATGGCATGGAATACCACTACCCCTTTGACGGCGGTTACTACGAGATCGACGTCGCCACGATCACGCGCAACGACAATGCGCCTTACCTCAACCTTTTCGTCTCCAAGGTATTTTTCGACGACGTCACCTTTCGCCTGGAGTCGAACGACACGCTGGACGACTTCCGTTGCCGGGAGCGCCAGCGCTTCAATGGCACGACGATGGAAGGTGCGCTCCGGTTGATCGAGGACTCCTGCAGCAGCCGCTTCCGCCGCCTGATACTGACGGTTCAGACGGTGTTTTGATCTGACGGCCGGATGGCGTGATCCCGGAGTAGCCGGCACGCCAAGTGGGAAGCGTGCTTCGAGGCGTCAGTAAAGCTTATGCCGGTATAGGCCAGAACCTAGAGCCACGATTCTTGGGCTCGTTTGACCGAGATGACCTGAGGACATGGCAGCGAGAGACGACGTTATCCTCGGAAGTTATAGGGTCGACGATAGAGTCGGCTTGGTAATTTATTGCAATAACTCGTTACATAAATCGTTGACATACTTGGTAAATAGTCTAATAGTACAGTTACTTATAGATTAATTAATCGTTACACCATGCCAAACCTGATACCGCTCCTGCTGGCCGGATCACGCAAATCGAGCGAGCTGCTCGACAGTTTTGCGGGTCAACGCGTCGCCCTGAAAAGGGCCTACGAGAAAGACGCTCACCGAGTGCTCCGGCTTGGCCGGGCCCGGGCGACGCGCTACGCGGCCCGGCGAACGTTGGCCGGACTCTCATCTGATGAATTTCCGGTTTTCCGGGTTGATTCGGCGGGCAGGATCGCGCCAGCTGGTACGCTCATGACGCTCGAAGCCGACGAGTCCGTCTGGTTGCCTGACGAGACGATCGTCGATGGCCTGCCCCCCGAGATGCACGATATCGCGCCGCGCGGATTCCTGGGTCGGTCGTTCGTTCGTCGGCACGCTGAACTCGGGTTACCGAACGATGTGCGCGACTGGTCCGATAACCACGTTCTGCGAGCGATAAGCCAACGCGGTGAAGATCTCCCGGGCAACCTTGTAGTTGGCCGGGAATCGTTCGACCGGTATCAACAGTTGCGAGCCAACGAGACAGCCGAAAAGGACTTTCCGGCTCGCGCCATGGCGGCACTTGCTGGCGAGCATATCGGCTCATCTGCCGGTGGCGAACAACCAAAATTCACCGCACTACTGGATGGCCAACACCGGATCGTAAAATTTGCGACGAATGCAACTGACAACGCAAGACGCTGGCAAGACCTGCTTGCACTGGAACACGTGGCGTTACAAACATTGGCGGACGCAGGCATTGATGCCGCAGAATCCCAGCTGAAAGATGCTGATGGAATGCGATTCCTGGTTATCACTCGATTTGACCGGGTGGCCGAACAGGGGCGGCGTGCCGTCCTGACATTGACTGCGGCATCCGGTCGCGCCAATGCATCATGGGCCGATGCCGCCTACGAGATGCTGCAAAGCAAGGAACTCAATGAAGCTGGATTCCGGCGAATCGCACTGCTGGATGCGTTCGGTGCACAGATAGCCAACACTGACCGGCATTTGTATAACGTCTCGCTCTTTCCGAGCGATCATGGCTATGAAGTCGCGCCCGCCTACGATCAACTGCCAATGGCGTATGCACCACCTGCAAGTGGCCACCTGCGAATGACGCTTGTCGACGAAGCCGTGCCCGCCGTTAATACGCTCGATGTATGGGACGAGGCAACCGTGCTGGCAAGCGATTTCTGGCGACGTGCCGCCGAGCTGACGTTAAGCGATGACATGCGAATGATAGTCAAACAGCACGTCGCGAGGTTGTAGAAATAACTGTGCGGTCGAACGAACTTTCACTCTCTAGATCAAAGGCCTGTCGGTCGCAAATGCACCTCATAGAGTCAGCAGTTTCTTTGCGATCATCCGGTTTGCGACACCGTCTCTGAAGCTATGCTCCGCTTGCGCCCAAGAATCATGGCTCCAAAAAATGCCAGCCATCTTCCGGCCTGTAGCCTTGAGGGTCATTCGCAGAATCGTGGTAAAACCGGTAAACCGGCTGTCCTTTGTAGGCCCATTGTTTAGCACCACCCTCCCGCTCTATAACGGTCCAGTCGCCGATGGATTGGTCATCCTCATTGGCGGCAAGCGGTGGCCAAGCGAGCGCGCACCCGCCCGTACAGTTCGACTTTCCGGGTGCGTCCTTGTCATAAACATAAAGCCGGACGTTCGTGGTGGCGTACACGTACCGATACTTGCCATCCTGAGTCTGCTGCAACGCAACCTCACCGGGCGATGACAAATTGGCGGGTGGCTGCTCAGAGGCGGTCGCCGGGGAAACCAGTAGCAGTAACAGAACGCTATGCAGCAGAGTGAGGCATCTTGTTCGCATGTTCTTCTCCATCAGTACGATGTAGCTCGAAAGCGAGAGACCAACGCTGCCATTGTAGCAATAAGATCAGGATAAACTTAAGGTGGTTGGGGCTGAGGTTCCCGCAGGAAGTGGCCACGACGCCCTGACTATCTCGCAAAATGCTTTTCCGTACATTAATCTTATCCCCGCGCGCATACACTAAGCTCAAAACAGACCTGACACCTTTTTCCGACATCTTTTTCCTCTCACACCCCGAAGTTTCCCGGTTCGTGCCGAAAGCCATCTCCTGCAGTGCGAGCTTGCGAAGGGCGGCGTTGGCATAATGACGACCCTGGAAATGATTGGCGATGCAGAACCGGGAATGGAACGGGTTCTGACCGATTCCCTGATGATTCATTTGATGTAGCAGGTAGCGCACCGCGACCTGAAGACCTGCCGACGCGTAAGAAGCGCGGACGCGAGCGCATGCTCGGCAAATGCGATTTGCATGCAAATCTATCTTTCGACCCGACGCTGCACAAGCAACCTGCAACACACACGCAGCCGACTTGCCGGTGCTGAGCGCCGTCGTGCCTGGCGTTCTAAAGCAGCTAGATTCGTCGTGACAACACTAGCGCCAGAAAACAGAACTGACACCTTTTCCACTCCACGCCATCTGGTACGGACGCAAAAACCCGATCCTTAAAGGTGAAGGGGTGGAAAATGTCGGCTCGACTCTTTTTTTCTTCCACGTGACCGGATTTCTCCCGCGTCCCTGCTAACGGGACAGAACCAATACACAGGGAGAGGATCGTGAAGACAATCAGAACAATGACACGGGAGGCAGGTAGTTGGATTCCGGCTACCGTGAGGATGATGGCGGTTGCTGTCGTAATGGCCGCACTTGGCGCCTGTGGTGGCGGTGGCGGCGGTGGTGACAGCGGCGGCAGCGGTGGCGGCGGTGGCAACCCGCCGAGTGTCACGGCTGAGCCACGCGCAATGGGCAACATCGGCAGCGCGATCTCCTTATCGGCATCCGCAAGCGACCCCGACGGCGACACGATTGCCTACTCGTGGCGCCAGGACAGCGGCGTTGCCGTTAGCGGTCAATCCGGCTTCGACAGCGCCACGCCCAGCTTCACGGCACCGGATGTCGTCGACACGCTGGTGTTTACCGTCACGGCTACCGCCGGCGGTCAGTCCGATTCGGCAACTGTTCACGTGATCGTGGTTGAAGACATGGACACGGCCGTTTTTGTCGACGGCAATGCCACCAGCACGGGTGATGGTTCCATCGACGACCCCTATGCCAGCCTGTTCAACGCGGTAACCTCAAGTGCCGATACAAGCGACTTCTACATTCGCTCACTGCCTGACGACAGAACCTACACGCTGTGGCCCAATCGCGATGAATCGCGGTTGCTGCGTGCGCAGAGCTTTTACGGTGGTTACGATCAGAACTGGGAACGGGATCCTGTCGGCAATCCGTCTCCGGTCAACTCCGATGGTTCAGGGTTGCAACTGGGATTCATCCATTCGCCAACGACCATTTCCGGGATTTCACTGGAGGTGGACGCTCCCGAAAGCGACCTCTCTGGGTTTGCGCTACACGGCATTGCGCTCTTAAGCGGCGACTCGCCTGTGGTCATCGAGAACAACTCGGTCGTTGTACACGGCCCGGATGGCAGCTTTAACAACAAGCGCGTGGAAATCTTCGCCATCACCCTGCAGCAGCTTGCCGACGTCCATTTGCTCGACAATATCATCGAAGCCGGCGACGGGACGCTGGCCGACGACGCCGTAGCCCGCGGCGGCAGTGGTCAAAACGGTGCCGATGGTACGGATGCGAGGGAAGGCACCAATGCCAACGGTGGGGCCGGCGGCGCACAGACCGGTGTCGGTTGGAACGGTGGCGATGGTGGCGACGGCGCACGTACCAGTTTCGCTGGCGGCGAAAGTGGGGAACGTGGCAGTGGCCGGACTTCACCGGTCGTCACAAGCGGTGGCAGCGGCGGCCATGGCGGCTACTACAACACGGATAACCAGACCGAAGGACCCGGCGGTGACGGCGACGATGGCGACGATGGCCTTCGCGGCAGTTCCGGCGCTGGCGGCATCGGGCGTGAATCCGTCAGCCTGGTCGGTTCCCCGAACGTGGGCTGGGGCGCAAACGGCAGCAACGGTTGGGCCGGCGGTGGCGGTGGCGGTGGTGGCGGTGGTTCCGGCGCCAGTGCTGGCCGCAACGGCGGTGGTGGTGGCGGTGGTGGCGAAGGCGGCGATGGCGGCGCCTTTGGCTACGGCGGATCCCCCGGTGGCGCTTCGGTGGCGGTTGTCATCAAGGATGTCGTTAACGCCCTCATCGCCCGCAATCACCTCACCTCCGGCACGGGCGGTACCGGCGGCATGGGTGGCACCGGCGCACCGGGCGGTGCCGGTGGCTCGGGCGGCGCTGGGGCACCGGCCAACTTCGGCAGTAATGCCCACGGTGGCGACGGCGGCGATGGCGGTAATGGCGGTCAGGGCGGTTACGGCGGCGGCGGTGCCGGCGGTCCGTCTTACGGCATCTGGGTAGGCTCCGACATTGCGCCGGTCATCGAAGAAAACACGATCATTACCGGGCGCGGCGGCGACGGCGCCCCACCCCGGCTGTCGTACGAAGCCTCATCCGCCGGCGGCGGTGGCTGGGCCTACGGCATCATCGATTCGGACGTAGGGGACGGTGTAACGCCGGTCGTCAGTAACAACACGATCACGGCGGGTACGGGAGGCGCGAACGGCGCGCCTTCGGTCAATCCGCAAGGAGACAGCGGCGAGATGCGTTTGCAGTAAGGCGTAACAAGGCCGGGCCGTGACGTCGTGTAATGCGGCGTCACGGCATCACAGTATCACAGCGTTTGTTTGCAACACTGTGCATCAATTCCGCAGCCTCGCCCCCCCGATTCAAAACCAGAAAAAAAAACTGGTATCGTTATAGGCAGTAGTCGAAAGTTTTTTGCATGCAATACGCTGTTGTTGGTTGCCAGGTCGATACGTCTGCCGGTTGAGCGAGTTGCGCTTCGTTTGCTGCTAAGAAGTAAAGAGCACAACAACCGTGCTCGCAAAATCCGCAACGTTAACCAGGCTGGAATTGATGACAGTAGATAAGAAAAGATGGAAACGCCTTAACGCGATGCTGGAAACGGCACTGGGCTTGTCTGGCGATGAGCGTGATCGCTACATTGCACGCGAATGTCAGGGTGACGAAGCCTTACAGGCAGAATTGCTGGAACTCATTGCGCTGGATGATGACCAAACCGGTGGCCTGCATTCCGCGATCGACGGTGCGCTAAGACAGGCGCTACCATCACTGTCCGGCGGGCAGGCGGATTCCCGCGGTGATGGCGAGCAGAATTCGGCGAGTCTCAGTGACCTGAGTTTTTTTCAGTCGGAGGAATTCAGGCCCCAGGCCGTGCAAACACTGAACAAGGGCAACCGGATCGGACAGTTTGAGATTCAGCGCCTGCTGGGCAGTGGCGGCATGGGTGAAGTGTACGAGGCGCTGCAACTGGAACCGGTACAGCGGACAGTGGCGGTCAAGGTCATCCGCTACGGCGCTCAGGATCCGGGCATCATGGCGCGCTTCGATTCAGAACGACAAACTCTCGCCCTCATGAGTCATCCCGCAATCGCAGCCGTGTACGACGCCGGTTACGCACCTGACGGCAGGCCGTACTTTGCGATGGAACTCGTTGACGGTGTGCCGATTGATGCCTATCTGCGCGAGCATCGCTTGTCACTGCAGAAGACACTCGAACTCTTGATCAGTGTGTGTCGCGGGGTTCAGCATGCTCATCAACGCGGCGTCATACATCGCGATCTTAAACCGTCCAATATTCTGGTCATCGAACAGGACGGCCGGCCAACGCCCAAGATTATCGACTTCGGCATAGCCAAAGCCGCCTCAACCGTTAACCCTGACAATGAACACATGACGCAAGTCGGACAGCTCATTGGCACCTTGCGTTACATGAGCCCGGAGCAGGCAGATTCCATGGGTGTTGATGTTGATACCCGCAGCGACGTCTATGCAGTCGGAACGATCTTCTACGAGATCCTGACCGGCCGTCATCCGCTGAATCCTGAGGCGATGTCATCAGCGAGCTTTGCAGAACGTCAGCGTGCGTTCCGCGAGTATGACCCGCTACCGCCCAGTCGTGTCACGGACAGCAGTACTCCAGCCGCCCGCTCGCCGTCAGAACTCAAAGGCGACCTGGACTGGATTTTGCTCAAAGCACTGCAGAAGGACCGGGAACAACGTTACAGCTCAGTGGGCGAACTGGCGCGCGACCTGGAACGTCACCTCAAGAACGAACCGGTTGAAGCGAGTCCACCGACGGCCCGTTATCGCTGGAGCAAGTTTTATCGCCGCAATCGCATCGGCGTACTCGCTGCCGCTGCCGTTACCGCGTCCATCATTATCGGCGTGGCGATGGGTACCGTGGGTTTCGTTCGGGCACTGGCCGCCGAAAAGGAAGCGGTGATACAGGCTGAGGCGGCCGGTGAAGTGTCGCAGTTTCTTGTCGGCCTGTTTGAAGCATCCGACCCCAACAAGGGCGGCTCGGCTGACACCACGGCGCGGGAGTTGCTGGATCGCGGTGCGCAGCAACTCGATGGTCGTTTGAACAATCAGCCAAACACGAAGGCGCAACTTCTGCAGACGCTTGGCAACGTGTATGAAATTCTCGGACTCCTGAACGAATCTTTTGACAAGCGATTCGAGGCTGCCCAGGTACTTGCCAGCCTGGAGAACGCCGACCCATTGCGGCATGCATCCGTACTCGCGGACCTGTCGGTGAGCTACCGGCGACGCGGCGACTTTCAGGATGCACACGATATGGCCGAGAAAGCGCTGGCCACGTTTCACGGAACCCGATCTAACGACGGTGCTGCAGAGAGTTATATTCTGAGCGCACTCGGTATTGCGAAGCTTACGCTGGGAAAATACGAGGAAGCGGAGCCGGTGTTGCAGGACTCGTTGCGACTGGTCTCGGATGCCGCACCGGGCAGCGCAGGCCACGCCACCAGCGCTTACAATCTCGCGGGTTTGTACAACTACATGGGTCGCTTTTCGGAAGCGATTCCGCTGGTCCAGCAGGCCATTGATATCCGACTGCAGATCGATCCGGATGCGCCGAGAATCGGTGACATGTATGACGGCATGGGAATTCTGCAGCTGGGCCTCGGCCAGTACGGTGCGGCGGCGGACTCCATGAAAAAAGGGCTAGAGGCGCGTCGCGACTATTTTGGTGACGATCACTACCTGGTGGGCTTAAGCCTGCAAAACCTTGCTGAAGTCGCTTACGTCCAGGGAGATTATCTCGAGACTGCCGCGATGGCAGCAGAAGCGATTTCTATTTCGGAGCGTGCGGAAGGCGATATCGAATGGCGGCACCTGGCGGCACAGTACGAACTACTCGCCATGGCCAGCGCTCCTGTCGGCCGGTTGGAGCAGGCGTATGCAGCAGTGTCCAGAGCCAAAGCGCTGCGCGCCGAGTACACACCCGAAGATCACCCGGATGCGTTGTTGGCCGAGCATGCCGAGGCAATGGTAATGCTTGAGGATGGGCATTATGGGGAGGCCGCCGAACGCCTGGAGCGCATTCTGGAGCATCGACAAACAGGCATCAGTGCCGATGGTCTGGACCTTTACGAGGCCCTGGTCCGGGCATACACATCGACCGAACAATACCCGCGTGCCGAGGCGCTGTGTAAGCAGTCAGCGGAAAAACTGGACCTGCAGAATCAGGCCGATAATTTGATTGCAGTTCGATTGAAAGAAAGCTGTGCACGCTTTAGCCGACCGACATCAAACGCTGCGGAGTAAGCGCGTTCAATTGCTTTGATAAGTCGTACGGTGAAATCAGTTCACTGTCCATTTCTGGTAGACAAGTTTAGCTCGGGTCTGCCCGCCCTGCTACACTCAGCGCGTGAATCAGCGCACTGACATTACGTTACTTCTCAACCAGTGGGTCGCGGGCGATCAGGCCGCGCTGTCATCGGTTACGCCGTTGGTCTATGACGAGCTGAAGAAGATGGCGCAGCGAATATTTGCCCGTGAATCGGCCGCCCACACACTGCAGCCAACCGCGCTGGTCAATGAAGCCTACGAGAAACTCATCGGTGTCAATGCCGAGTGGCAGGACCGCGCACATTTTTACGCGTTAGCCGCACGCATGATGCGTCGTCTGCTGGTCAATCACGCGAACAGCCGGCGTGCACAAAAACGGGGCGGCGATGCACTGAAGGTGACCTTGCACGAAGAGCTGCATGCCGGGCAGTCACCGGACGAAGATTTGCTTGAGCTGGACGCGGCGCTCGCCGAGTTGGCCAACAACGATGAGCGAAAGAGCTTGGTGCTGGAACTGCACTACTTTGGCGGTTTGACCCACGAACAGACGGCCATTGCCCTGAACGTCTCGGAGTCAACTGTGCGCCGCGAGCTGCGGGTCGCAAAAATCTGGTTGAAGAAAGCGCTGAGTTCGGATGCAGAGAGTGAATGACCGGCGAGGTTCATTCGGCTGGGCCAGGTACACATCGGGTGCCTGACAAATATCATGAAGCTCGATCTCTTGACCGGCCCCTCGAGAAACGCCCCGGCAACCACTTTCCTATTACAATTTCCGCCCATTATCCCTAACCGCGATGGTTAGCTGACGATCGTCGCCGATCGAGATACCTTGGCTGCCAGTGATTGCATTTGACCGGGATCCCTGTGAGCAGCTCAAATCGATAAAGACAAGTATAAATAAGAATCAGATGAGTAAGAATCAGACTCCGGGTCCACTGGATGGACCGTCCACGCCGTACATTGCCTACTTGCGTGCACTGTCATCGGGCGCAGTGGTGCCAGAGTTGGACTGGGCTATCGTCAACAAGAACTATTACCTTGCTGACAGCCGCATAGACCGACCCGCCCAGGAGCAGGCGGTGCGAGCCGCTCTCAAGGCCTACGATGCGCGGCCCGGAGAAGATACTGACAAGGCCGTGTACGACAGCCTCGCCAGACAGAAATGGCGGGCTAGCCTGTTCTCGGAGCAACGCATCCATACGCTCGCCGAGGGTCTGGCAGTTAACGCATCGACAATCAGCCGATTGCGCGAGATCGCCGATGAAACCCCTCATCGGATCGTGTTCGTCAATGCAGTGATCTGGTTACTCGCCTTAAGTCGTGATCAGGATGAGGAGTTCCGGCGTATCGCTGGCTTCGACCCCGACCTGACAGACGCGATCTGGTATGTCTGTGAACAATCAGGGGCCACACAGGTACAAGCCAATGCGCTGCATTTCTCGCTGGCGAAGGCCGGTTCGTTTGAAGCGCAACAGTGGCTCTGCAATCAGCTTGACAGCGATCCTTCGGATGAAGTGCGAGCCTCGATTCTCCGCTTCGCCTACTCGGATACATCGCCTGAGTCTATCGAGTTGTATGGCGAACCTAACCCCGAGTTCGCACCCGCGCTCATTAATTTCGTCAAGAAGACGAAGTTGCTCGAAGAACTTAGAGCCGAATCCATCGACGATGCATTGTGCCGGGCGGCGCTAACAATTCTGGCAGAAGGTGTTTGTGGAAGCCTGACGAACGGTATCGAGCTCAGTCATTTCAAACGCACAATAGCGGTTGATGAACTGCTTTCGCTTACGATCGGGCATCTTAAGGGGCGGGCATTGTCCCTCGATGAGCTCTTCGACCTCGCCTGGATATACGACTGCGTTTTTGAAGAAATTGATCGCTGGCTGAGCCAGGACCCTGACGCACGGTTTGACGAAGGTGATCTCGTTGCAGGGCGACGCGAACACCGGGACCTGGCGAAACAAATACGTAGTGTCTATAAGAGCCCGGAAAATAAAGAGCGGCTGGAAGCGGCGGTGAAGTCCGGTGGTATTGACGGCAGCAACGCAAAATGCACCCTGGACCGCATTTATGGGGTCCAGCCGGGGACGCCTTACGAGGATTTCGACGAACGTCTCAACCTGCTTCAGGACGGACTCGCTCGCGGCGCCGCGCAACGCAACGTACCGCTTGCAGGCTTTGAAGCCATGATAGAGGCAACGAACGGTGACGCCGGTAGCGTAGCAAGAGCTATCGCTTGGTGCGAAGACTACCTCGCATGCATGGGAGGGTTCGGTAAGAACCTCAACGCCGGCGCACAATCCGTTCTCCAACGTGCGTTGCCTTTGCTGAGGTCGAGGCCCGGTCTGGGCAAAGAGCTGATACGAACCGGGCTGATATCAACCACTCATTGCCACATGGCAATGATGGTTCTGCGTTCTTATCCCATGGACTACTGGCCCGAGGACATAGAACGATCATTGCGCAGTGCACTGACCCGGAGTGAGATAGACGCCGAAATGTTTCGGGGTACTATTGAATCATTAGTTGCGTACCGGGCAGAGAAACAGAGATGACAACTTTTTCCTTACCCTAGTTTGTCCGGGCAATCAGGTTGTTCAACAACTTCGCCGCCGTCTCTTCGGGGAAATCCGGATTGTTCACTTGCAGGTCGAGACGAAACTTGCCGCTGGGTCTTTCAACGACGTAGCCGCGATTAAACGGTGTCAGGTCTATTTTTCTACGAGCCAGCTCAAAAACTCGACCTGACGCGTTTTCTCAACGGGTAATCGTGGGTGTCCTGATTGCTCGCTGGCGGACACGGCCAAACGCTGAAGTCCAACCATGACTTTATCGTCCAAAATCTGTTGCCCGGAGACGAAGTCCTTGCCGAGCTGAATGACGACCAATTGTGGGAAGAAGTTCCGCCGCCGGTGCGCGACGCGGTTGTGCAGGTTGCGCTGTTAGAACGTCGGTCCGGGCGGCGGCCGGAGATTGAGACGATTGCCCGAATCGCCCGTGAGCTTGGCGCGAACGCCGACCATGTGTTGATGTGCTTCGGCTGGCTACCGCCCACTTGGCGGCTGCTGACGGCGACTGAAAAGGCCTGTCTTCGGGTTTCGGCAGCGGTATATCGCTATATCGGCACATCCGGATTGCGGGCCGATATCTAGTGCCAGGGACTCCTGAATAGTTGTGTCGCCGCATTTGACCTAGTTTGCACAAGAAACGCGGCTAGCTGTCGTCGGCCAACACAGGTAGGCTAGCCGTATCCCTTGAGTGTCCAATGCCACGCCCTATCGTGGACTGAAAGAAATGGAGAATGCAAAGCAGTGGTTGAAGCGAACCAAGCCCTAAACCGATACGGCGAGGTGCCAGACGAGAAGGCGACGGGGTCCACTTACACGCCTGCATCGCTAGCGCGATTTGTCGCTGAACAGATTGTAGCTGAAGCTGGAAGCACCCTTGAGAAACCAGTCCTCCGTCTTCTTGATCCCGCTGTTGGCGATGGCGCATTACTTATTGAGCTACTCCGCCAGCTGAAGAAAGTAGGTTCCGCGCGCCTTGAGGTATTTGGTTTTGACACTGACAAGAATGCTCTCGCGATTGCCGAACGAAACATTCGAAGCGAATTGCCCGACGGCGCTTCCTTAGAGCTAATTTGCGCGAATTTTCTTGACCTAGTTCTCGCAAGAGCGGAGCAAGGTGACATGTTCGCTGAGGATTGTTATGGCGACTTTGATCTCCTAATCGCCAATCCGCCTTACGTTCGAACGCAGATCATGGGCGCCGATATTGCGCAACGAATCGCCAAGCAATTCCAACTGAGTGGGCGTGTAGACCTCTATTACGCCTTCCTTGCCGGGATGAAATGTTTCTTGAATCGCGGTGCCATTGCCGGAGTGATCGTCTCCAACCGTTTTATGACTATAAAGTCGGGAACCTCGGTCCGTAAGAGCATTCGTGAGAACTTCTGCATCCGGCATGTGTGGGACCTTGGTGATACAAAGCTATTTGATGTCGCAGTATTGCCAGCCGTGCTTCTCCTAAGTAACGAACAGCAAAGCTGCAGCAGTAGTGATGCTGCGTTTACTTCGATATATGAAACCAAAGATGAAGCAGAGATATTGGTCGACAACCCGGTTGAAGGTTTGTCGAAGAATGGCGTTGTAGAAGTCTCGGATTCCCGTCGCTTTCGGGTACAACAGGGTCGACTATTTACTACCGAGAAGTCTGACGGAGTATGGCGTATTGCAACCGAGGCGTCCGACTGCTGGCTTGAAACCGTCCAGGCCCACACGTGGAGGAAATTCCGCGATATTGGGAAGATACGTGTGGGGGTTAAGACCACAGCCGACAAGGTCTTTATCCGAAAGGACTGGACCGAAGAGGAGACTGAAGGCGCAATTGAAGCGTTGCGACCACTGACAACGCACCTTATCGCAAACCGATTTCGGCCAATGCAGGAAGTACCTACGACGCAGATTCTCTACACACACGAGACAGTCGATGGCCGCCGTAGAGCTATCGCATTGGACGATAAGCCACATACAAAAGCCTATCTACTTAAGCACCGGGAGACACTGGAGCGGAGAACCTACGTACGAAAAGCCGGCAGAAACTGGTACGAGATTTGGGTGCCACAAAAGCCCGCCGACTTCGAGAAGCCGAAAATCGTTTTCCGCGATATATCGCAAGAGCCAGTATTCTGGTTGGACCGAAACGGCTCGATTGTAAACGGTGATTGCTATTGGCTCGTATCCGAAAACGGCCATGAGGAAGAAATCCTGTGGCTAGTATTAGGCGTGGCGAACTCTACTTTTGCAGAAGAATTTTACGACCACAGTTTTAGGAACCAACTTTACGCCGGTCGTCGGCGCTTTATTACCCAGTACGTGCAGGAGTTCCCACTTCCTGACCCAGCTTCGGATTCCTCGAAGCAGATTGTGGAGATGGCAAAGGCTATCTACGAAACAACGGGAATGGAGGACACCAGCGCGCAAGAAGTGCAGCTCTCGCAGTTGGTTTACCAAGCATTCGGCCTATGCATGGAAGAAGTCTGACGGCAACGGAATTTGAATCTTTTTGTTTAGGACCTTTCCGCCGAATTGTGGGAACCGACCGAAGAAATCGGCACCGGTTGTAACGTAGAGCCTTTCTAGATGCACTACGCCATCCGTAATACTTCCATGGAACATCGCATATCGCACATCGCAGTGCCTTAACTGCCTACCTTTGATCTTGGGCATATCCAGCGGACTGGTACTGTCTGGTGTTACCAAACCGAGATCTATTGTTGGCGACGTTTGAAGCTTGACCTCTGTTAATTGGTTTCTGATGTCGGGAAACTGACCGTTGTCTGCATACCCCGGGTACCCCAACGCCAAGCACGCTAATCTGTGCAGGTCGCCACCACGATTACGTTCCTGGTCTGACCCGGGGTCGGGAAATGTTGATCCAAGCAACCCCAACAATCGCCTGTGGACCTCGGCAACTGGCAAAAATGTCTCGTCCGAGGGCAATGCGACCGGGCTAGATTCGCTTAAATCTGCCTGCGCATTAGTGTGTAGCAGTGCCGTTACGTTTTCGGTGTCCTGTTCCGAAACCAATTCCGCGGCATCCGCTCCGGGATTGAGGCGAGCCTGATACTTCTGAGTAAGCGTGCCAGTCGTATCCAAGAAAGCGAGCACATCTCCTGATACGACCTTGACTTTGCTGATGACGTCGTCGGGCCCAATGCGGATTACCGCATAACGGCGAGTCGGCGAGATTTCTTCGTTCCATATTTGAAGATTGTTTGCCTTCTGCGTGTACTTGTCGAAGTCTTGTCCGGGAAACCTAGGGTTGGTTTTCGTGAATGACTTTGGGACAGGATAACCAAGCGCCTTACAAATCTCTTGATTGACTACCTTAGATCTTGTTCGGAGTGGAAGCCCTGCTACTGAGTAGCCAGCCAGCGACAAATCCAATATCTGCTCTAATTCGGCCGAAGGAATCCACAAATCTGGATCGCCGATTTCTATTGGGTCGTACAAGGTGAGACCGCTCGCCGAAATGGCGTCTACGTATTGCTGAAGCCGATCAGGCAGTTCCATACACAAATCCCAAGGCCAGGTTGTCGCGGAAACAGTACCAGATCGCTGGATATAACTGTTAGGTCGGCGCACTCGTCTTTATGTTGCTGCTGGCCCTCTGTCCATTCTGCACGGGGTATGCCACGCGGTAATCCTCCCATTTTTAGCAGCGCTCAGAAGTAGATGTCATGCGGCATTTGCCAACTTCTGATACGGGGTAATTCCGCCAAGCGCCATGTTGGGGCGTTCGGCATTGTAGCGCCACAGCCATTCGGTTGCTGTCTGTTGTGTGTGTTCAATTGATTCGAACAGATGCTCATCCAGCCATTCATGTCGCACGGTCCGGTTGAAGCGTTCGACATAGGCATTCTGCTGCGGCTTGCCGGGTTGGATAAATAGCAGGTGGATGCCACGCGTCATTGCCCAGGCACGGAACTCGGCGCTGATATTTTCCGGCCCATTGTCGGCTCGGATAACTTGTGGTTGCCCTCGCCACTCGATGATTTGATCAAGAGCACGAATGATTCTTGCCGAGGGCAACGACAGATCGACTTCGATGCCCAGCCCTTCGCGGTTGTAATCATCAAGTACGTTGAACGTCCGGAACGCTCGGCTATCTTCGAGCCGGTCGTGCATGAAGTCGATCGACCAAACGGTGTTCTTCTTCCTGGGCACGGCCAGTGGATCCGGCTTGTCGCGCTTGAGCCTACGTTTTGGCTTGATCCGCAAGTTCAGCTCCAGCTCGCAGTAGATCCGATAGACCCGTTTGTGGTTGTACGGCAGCCCCTGGACGCTCCTGAGATACAGAAAACACAGTCCAAAGCCCCAGCGCCGGTTGGCGTAGGTCAGACGCAGCAACCAGTCTGCAATCAGCGCGTTGTCGTCGCTTAGCTTCGGCTGGTACCGATAGCAGGTCTCTGAGATCGAAAACACGCGGCAAGCACGACGGATCGACAGGCCCTGCGCCGCCACGACATTAGTGGCCATCTCCTTGCGTTGAGATGGCCTCAGTACTTTCCCGCCAGGGCGTCCCGCAAGATCTCGGCGTCCATCTGTGACTCGGCGTACATCTTCTTTAAACGCCGGTTCTCCTCCTCTAGCTCCTTCAGCCGCTTCATGTCCGACACCTGCATGCCGCCATACTTCGACCGCCAGTTGTAGAAACTGGCGTTGCTCATGCCGTACTTGCGGCACAGCTCTGGTACCGGCACGCCGGACTCGGCTTCTTTAAGTACCTGAAAAATCTTGCTTTCCGAAAACTTCGGCTTCTTCATCTGTAGAATCTCCTTAGGTGGAAAATTCTACTTCCAAACGCCGCTACTTTCCGGGGGGATTACCCGAGCAGTTTGGCGATTTTGTGCAGACAATTATTCCAGTTGAGCATGAGTTTGATGTCTATTACATAGCAAACAAACTTATTTGCGAGGTCGAATCCGCGCTAGCGAAGTTTGATCTAGAAATTCTTGGCGAACTACCCGATGACTTGGAAGATTTCGCGAAAAGACACAATTTCGTTTTAGCAGACGACGAGATATTTCTAGAAGTTAAGGATACCCGGCACTATGACTGCATCTCGGCCAGAGAGCATGCGGATCGGCGCCTCGATATGCTCCAAGACCTTTTTACGCTTTTCCACCACAAGGAACAAATCGGCTGGCAGGATCGAACCCTGATTCGGCAGTACTGTGTCGATTCTCCGCAGATGATTTCGTCAACTGGGAACGCGATGCAGCGAAGTTTTGACCTTCGAGCCGATAAAGCGTCGCAGCAGCTAAACTGGCTGTTAGAAAACATCGCGCTTTGGCGGGATGGCGGTTTCCAGAAATTTAGCCGAATTGTCGATCTACACGGAATCTGTGTAACAAACGATGTCCCGGAGAACCAGCTACTTAATCTTTGGATCGCATTAGAGACCTTGGTTCCATCGTCGGTTAAGCGCAATAAGGTAAACAATATTGTGCGGTCGATAGACCCATTCGTGCGATTAACGTACGTGAAAAGACTGATAGATCGTGCTGTGTTTGATTTGGTTTCTTGGAACCAACAGTATGCGCGGAAATTTTTGAGCAAGATTCCGGACGCAAAGAAGCAACCGATACAGATAAAGATAAAGATGCTGCGACTATTGGCTGATCCGGCTAATGAAGGTGTCCGGAGTGAGCTTTACGCCGCACTTTTGGATTACCACCTGCTTCGGTACCGCATATTCCGACTTTCGGAGACTTTCTCGTCACCGGAGAAACTGGCAACGCTCATAGACGCGCACTCCCAGAGAGTCGAGTGGGAGCTTCGTAGACTCTACAGGACCAGAAACCTAATCGTACACACTGGTCGCACTCCCAAGTATATCGGAGCGTTGATTGAAAATGGCCACGAGTACTTAGACCTAGTCTTAGAAGAAATAATGGAGTTAACTTGCGGCGAGTACAACGTACCGTCTCTAGAGCAGGTTTTTGAGATTGAGCGACTGCACATCCAACGGTACGAGGCAACGCTTCATGCCGCGGACACGTTCTCCGGCGCGGACTGCGATTTTCTGTACAGGCAGCACGTCCGACGCGAAGATTAGCGTGCCGCAACGCTCTCGGCCTTGCCTTTTCGGGCGGCTGCCTCGATGATTCCCGGCAGGGACGGTTTTAGTGCGGTTTTAACTAAAACCGTTTCGCTACCCTGCTTGGTTGAATTTCCCAGCAGGGCAACAGGTTAGGTGGTGCCGGCACCAAGAGTCGAACTCGGGACCTACTGATTACAAATCAGTTGCTCTACCAACTGAGCTATACCGGCATTTTGGCAGGACTGCGGAATCGCAGGCGCGCATTATTGGTGTTTCGTCGCGGCGGGGCAAGTGTTCCGGGTGGTTTTTGAGCCTCAATCGCCATCCGGCAGGGCCGAACAGCCCCGCTACCCCGCATTAGTCCCGCAACCCCGCCAGATCCGGCATCTGCCGGTAGCCCTGGCAGACGGTGGCTGCGCGGTCGATGGCCGCTTTGGCCTTGTCGGTTTCGCCGCGCAGCATGAAGGTCTGGGCCATGCGGCGGTGGGCCGAGGCTTCCGTCACTTCGGCCTCAATCCGGTCCAGGTCATCGTCGATGCTGTGCGCTATCGCGGCCGGTACGCTGCCCGGCTCCAGTGAGGCCAGTGCGGTGTAGTACCACGCGCGGGCGGCCTGGTCGGCGGCGGGTTGGGTGCCGCGCAGGTAATCGCGCTCGGCGATCTCTGCCGCGCGGCGGTAGGCCGCTATCGCCGCCTCCGTATTGCCGGCCATGCGTTGCGAGTCAGCGAGGCTGCCCCACATTTCGTGAATCTCCGGCTCGCCCGTTGCCACCTTGTTGATCGCGCGTTGCCGCAGCTCGGCGGATTGTTCGTAGTCGCCGAGGTAGTAATGCGTAAGCCCGATGAACTCATCGCCCACGTAGGATTCCGGCGCGAGTTGTTGCGCTACCCGGTAGGCCTCCAGTGCTTTCTCAAACGCGCCGTCGCACAAGTAGAAACTGCCGAGGTTCGCCAGCACGTATTCGTTCTCGTCGCGCGCCCTTGCCTTCTCGCTGATGGCAATGGCCTGCTCAACATCGCCGTCGAACCAGTACATCGTTGCCAGTGCGAACAGCGGCTTCCACACCTGCGGGTCAACTTCCGCGGCCTTACTCGCCATTGCCTTTGCTTGTTCCATAACAGCTTCGTCACTGCTTTCCCGCCACTCGGCCAACAGGCTGTTCGCGTAGCCGTAGTACGCCGCCGAATCCTTCGGCGCGCGTTCAATAATCTCGGCATACAACTGCATGGCTTCGTCGTTGCGTCCGGTGCGCCGCAGGAAGTGCGCGTGTGCGGTGGCCACTACCGGGTCGTCGGCGTCCAGTTGCAACGCTTGTCCGCACGCTCGGGCCGCATCCTGTAACGCGCGTTCTTCGCTCGCCATCCAGTGTTCTTCCAGCAGTGTCTGGCAGAGCCCCGCGTGTGCGCGTGCGTAGTTGGCATCCTGGCGCAGTGCTGCTTCAAAGCGGCTTTGGGCGCGCTTGATGTTCAGCTCGCTGGAAGGCCTGTCCAGGTGGTACTCGCCTTCGAGGTAATCGTTCTGCACCGGCACCAGTGGAAAATGCCGTGGCGTATTGACTGACGCCTGACCGGTTGCGCGCAGTACTGCGTTGCTTACGTTCGTTGCAATACCGTCAACCTGATCAGCAAACGCCACCGCCGGAAAACTCTCCGCCCACACCTGGTGACGCTGACCCGCCGCGTACAAATAGACGCGCACAGCACTCAGGCGACCAACGGTAACCAACTCGCCTTCCACCACCCCATCTGTGCGCAAGGTCTCCGCCGTTTCATTGGTGGCGAGGTTGGAGGTCAACGCAGCGGCTGTTGGCGAGGCTACTGAGAAATGCTCAGCCAGGCGTGAACGTATGGCCGCAGCGAGACGGCCATTGTCATCACCCTCGATGAACTGCACCACGAGTTTGGCCGTACCGAGATCCAGCAGCGGTGCCGATACGCCCGTTAATGGCTGATCACCGGCCTGCGGTTGCCAGCGGTCATACAGCCAGTACGCCGCCAGCAGTACGACGATGACCAACGCGAACAGCATCGTCAGGCCATCCATTTCCCGTGGCTTTGGTTCGTCGTCATCGTCTTCTGCCGCGGCTCGCGGCCCGTTTGCTGCCGCATCCGCGCGCGGCTCTGGCCGGGCGTCGGGCACTTCATCGGCAGTGAGGTACAAGGTGTGCACTTCAACATCGAGTGCGCGGGCGATGCGTTCCAGCGTCGTCAGCTCAACAGGCAACTCGCGAAATGCACGGCTAACCGCATCACGCGGCGGGCTGTCGAGATCTTCTTTATCGGCAATTCGCTCGGCCAGTGCCGCCTGCGTTCGCAAGCCGGCATCGGCCAGCGCTTTGGTCAAGCGAACACGCGAGGCCTGTACGCCGCGTCGTCGCTGTTTGTTCGGCGGTTCGTGCAAGTTTCGCGGGCTCCGGGCGGCACAAAATGGAGCCAAGGTTATAGCACAGCTCAATTGATCCGCTAACTGCCGCAATCTGCCGTTAACTGCGGATGCACAACTTTGCCATCCGGCGCACGGTGGTCACTGCTTTCCTGAGGACCCGATCATGCGCGCACTGCTGCTCTGCCCGATGCTCCTCCTGCTGGCTGCCTGCGAGCCGGACATTGCCGGGGTCTGGACCGAGGAAACCGGCCTCAGCACCTACGAATTCCTGGACGACGGCCAGCTGCGCATCACGGTGCTCGGCACCACGGTGGCCGCGCGCTACCGGGTGGACGGCGAGCAGGTGCTGGTCAGCAGTCCGCAGGGCACGGTCGTTCTGGATATTCACGACAACGAGCTGCGCGGACCGATGGGGCTCGCACTGGTTCGCAACGCACCGTAAGGCCGGTTGAACAGCACTACCGAAGGAGAAAACTATGGCACTTGTTAAATGCAAAGACTGTGACAACCAGGTATCGGATTCCGCCGCCAGTTGCCCGAAGTGCGGCGCGCCCATGCCGCGGGTTATCCGCGACGATCAGGAGCAGTGTCCGTTCTGTCGCGAAGTCATGAACCTCGGCGCGACGCACTGCCCCAATTGCCATGCGCAAAAGGGTTACATCCACAACCGGGGACGAATTTACGGGCGCATGGAAACGATCTGGTACGGCATCACGATGCCGATCATTCTCGCCGTCGTTGCCAGCATGATGGGACCGGTCGTTGGCGCGATCGTATGGTTGCTCTGCGCCATACCCATTGTGGTGTCCGTCTACCGGTTGCTGACGGGCGCGGTGTGGTTCCAGAAAACCAGCGTGTACTAGTTCGGCTGTAGCGGGTGCTGGCTAATCGCTGCGCGGACAGGTGGCGGCATCGCGCAGCAGCACGCGGTCTTCGCCGTAGCGTTCGATGAGGGTGGTGGCACCGCGTCCGGGTGGCAAGCCAATGTCCACGTAGAACACCGTCGCATTTCGCATGCGGTTGGTGATCTCGGCGGGCAGGTCCATCGACTTGGCTTGCAACTCGATGCGTTCTGCACCGGACAGATCACCGAACAGCCCCAGGGAAATCTTGACGCCCTCTTCGGGTGTTTCGACGATGTAGGCCTCACCGAGACCGCCGTCCTGCAGTTTGCGCAGCATCTCGTTGGCGGTGGCACGGTCCGGAATGTCGCGCACCTGTACCCAGTGGCCCACGAACACCTCGCCCTGGGTGGCGCGCACCGTGCCCTGCAAGCCTTCGTCTTCGATGTCCGCGAGCGCGCCGTCCGCTTCGCTGCTCTCACGCAACGGGCCGATGGTTACGCAGGAACGGCCGAAATGCGCTTCGATTTCCGAGGGCCGGGCAACGACCGTTTGTTCGGCATTCTCGACAGCGGTTTCAATGCTCTTGGCATCGGCCAGTTGCAGCTTCGGGCCGAGCTTGCTTTCAGTGACCAGCGCAACGCCGGTGCTATCCGGCGAAGCAACAAACTTGCCCCACATGAAGTACAGCACGTTCGCCAGCAACAACAGCAACAGCAGGTTTCTCATTGTATGTCCTGCGCCATGATCGCGAGCCCTTGCAACACAAGATTGGGGCAGTGTTCAGCGGCCCCGTCCAATTCATCCAGAATGCGCGTCGCATCTCCGCCGGTCAACACCAGCTTCGGCCGGTAACCCGCCGAGCGCAAACTGCGCAACGCGCGTTCGATGGCGCCGCAAACGGCCGCCAGCGAGCCGTTGTAAATCGCACTGCCGGTGCTGCTGGCGAAGGCGTGTAAATCATCATCCGCTTTTCGTGGCGCACGTTTGACGGCCGGTAAATCGCTGGTATCGCTGTTCAATGCCGAGGTCATCAGGCTGAAGCCCGGCAGTATCTGTCCGCCGAGATGCTGGCCGTTCTTGTCCAGTGCATCGATGGTTACCGCCGTACCCGCATCAACAACGCACAGTGCGGTGTTGTACATACGGTGCGCGCCAATCATTGCCACCCAGCGATCGACACCCATACGGCGAGGCTGCTTGTAACTGTTGGTGACGCCGTAGGCACTTGCCGTACTGCGCGCAAAGTGGACGTCCAGCGAATAATGCAGGCCGATAATGCCGGACAGCCGGGTGGCGAAACTGGCGCCTGCCACGTTGCTCGCCAGAACGGTTTCGACACCTTCCGGAAGGCGCGTTGTCAGGGCCGCAAAGCCGGCATCGGCCAGCTTCTCGTGCGAAATGCTGCCGGTGCGACGCAAACCGGTCCCGTGTGCAAGACCCCATTTCAGACGCGTGTTACCGATGTCGAACAACAACACACGGCGTTCACTCACGCCTCCGTCTCCCGGGCGCCCCGCACGGTAATGGAGCCGGTGTAAACGCGTCGCAGACCGTGCTCCGTCATGACCCGCAGCGCGCCATTGCTGTCAATACCGTCAGCGGCGCCGCTCAGCTGGCAATCCGGCATGGTCACGTCGATTTGTTTGGATCTGAGCCAGTCGTACTTGTTCCAGTCGGCCCGGAACGGCGCCAGGCCCTCTTCCTCGAAACGCAGCACGGTGCTTATCAGTTGGTCGATGACCGTTCCCGCCACCTTCGAACGGTTCAACTGCTGCATCACGTGGCTTTGTAAGTCCGTGATGGTGTAGTCGATGTTGGCGTACTCGTCCGTGTTGCTGACTGTGCCGATATCGACATTGATGCCCACGCCCAAAATCATCGTGATACGGCTGCCGGGTGCGGTTTGCGCGTCGGTGAGGATGCCACCCAGTTTGGCACCACCGACATAGATGTCATTGGGCCATTTCAGTTTGACGGTGTTGAGGCCGAACGATTGCAAGGCGTTGGCGACACCGACGCCGGCCGCCAGCGTGACGCAGGACAGATTGCCGGGGTTGCGGTTGAACGTATAAGCGATGGACAGGCTGATGCCGGCGCGCGGCGGCGATACCCAGCGCTTGTTCTGGCGACCACGGCCGTTGGTCTGGTGCTCGGCCAGCACGACGCGGAAGCGGCCGCGTTCGTGCGTGTCCTGTTGCATGAGCCAGGTGTTGGTTGAGGGCACGACGTCGAGCACATCGAAGCTGTCGAGGCCGCTGCGGCTGGTCTCGCTGAGTGCACGGTAGATCAGGTCCGCGTCGAGCATTCCTGGCACAGTCTAGCCCCGGTTTTTCTTGAACAGCATAAGGCGGTCGTTGCGGTGTTCGGTACCCGCCCGCATCCGTTGAATGTTGGAACGATGACTGAAAATAATGTACAGCGACAGCACCGCGCAATAGATAAAGAGCGGCTGATCGTGCGGCAGGCGCATCAGGGCGACGGCGAGCGGCGCGGACACGCTGGCCACCATCGTTGCCAAGCCGACATAGCCGAACAGCACCAGCACCCACGCCCAGATAAGAATAATGGGGAAGAGCAGCCACGGCGCGAGCACGGCGAGCGTACCCATCAGCGTCGCGGCGCCTTTGCCGCCACGGAAACCGTGCCAGACCGGCCAGACGTGCCCAACCACCGAGGCCGTCGCGCAGGCGATCATGAGCCAGAGGCGTGAAATCTCGGGATCTTCTGCCGCGAACGGCAGGTTAAGGCCGGGAATGACGCCGGTAGCGATCATGCCCTTGCCCACATCGATGGCCACGACTCCGAGGGCGAACATCCAGCCCTGGGTACGCAGGGCATTGGTGCCGCCCGCATTGCCGCTGCCCATCGTGCGGATATCAACGCCGCCGACGAGACGACCCATGATCATCGACCCCATCAGGGAGCCCAGCAGGTAACTAAGAAGTATTTTCAGTCCAAGTTCGAGCATGAGTACAAAACGGTATGGTGGCGGGGCTGCGCGCATTGTAGCATCCGCCCGGATCATTACCGGACCAAATGCCGATGCCGTCTGTCCCGCTCATCTTTAATCCTGTTGCCGGGCGCGGCCGTGCCGTCCGCCAGATGGCATCGGTGCATGACGAGCTCAAACGGCTTGGCGTACCGGTCACGATGGAGTCGAGCACCGCACCTGGCCACATTGAAAAGCGGGTACGGCAACTGGCCGAGGCGGGTCACCGTGCCGTCATCGTGGCCGGCGGCGATGGCAGCATTCACGAAGCGGTCAATGGCCTCCTCGCCTGCGACAGCAAAACCGCGCTCGGCGTGATCCCGCTCGGCACCGGCAATGACTTCGCCAAAGCCAATGCCATACCCGAACACGCCAATGACGCGGCCGAGTTGCTGGCGGATCGCCTTTCGGGTGAAACCCCAACGCGGACAGTGGATGTCGGTCGGCTCAACGGCCGCTACTTCGCGAACGGTGCGGGCATCGGCTTCGATGCCAAGGTCTCGGCGATAGCTGCGTCGATCCGGCTGCCGATTGGCGACCTCGTCTATTTGCTCGCGGTCATGCGCGGGCTGATATCGGGCGTGGCGACGCCGCACATGAAAATCACTTTTGATGATCAGTGCATAGAGGGCCGGTTCACGCTCGCGAACTTCAGCAACGGTCAGTGGGTAGGCGGCATGTTTCCGATTGCTCCGATGGCCAGGATCAACGATGGCTTGCTGGACCTCGTGTACGCGGAAGCACTGTCACGCCGGCGCATCCTGCGACTGGTACCCACACTCCTCAAAGGCGAGCACATGCGTGAAGCCGAGGTTCATCATGTTCCGATCACGAGCTGTCACGTGCACGCGTCCTCAGCCGTGCCCGCGCACCTCGACGGCGAAAACCTGCCGCCGCAAACGGACTTCGAGATCGACTTGTTGCCCGGTGCGCTGAACCTGATCTAGCGCGGTGCGCGCAGCACCACGGACGGCGGCACTTTCCCGGGCACGGCCGCAGCCAGAGAACGGCTGAACCGGCGGTATTTCCGGCCGGAGTGCCTGACCGCGATGTTTTCCTCTGCTCCGTGCGGGCTATTCCGGCACCGCCGGCCTTGACGGCGGGCGGGCACCTGTCTATTCTGCGCGCCTGTCATTTCGATAATACTCGAATTATGGAAACCTTAGAAACCGCCGAACTGCTGGCAGCGCTGGGCCACGAATCCAGGCTCACTATTTTTCGCCTGCTGGTGGAAGCCGGGCCCGAAGGCATGAATGCCAGCGCCATCGGCGAGAAACTGGGTACCGCGCCGGCAACACTGTCGTTTCATCTCGCGCACCTGAGCCGCGTCGGCCTGATTCAGGGACAGCGCGAGAGTCGTTTCATCCACTATTCCGCGAACTTCAGCACGATGGACAAGCTGATCGCGTTCCTCACCAGCAACTGCTGTGAAGGCGAACAGTGCCTGCCCAGCCTCACCAAGAAAAAACGAAAAACATTATGAAAACAGTCCTCGTCTTGTGCACGGGCAACTCGTGCCGCTCGCAAATGGCCGAAGCGCTCATCAATAACCAGTGGCGCGGCAAAGTGCGCGCGATCTCCGCCGGTACCCAACCGCAACCCAAGGTGGCTGACGGTGCCATCGAAGCCTTGCGGCTCGCCGGGCTCGAAACCGACACCCTGCACCCGAAAGACATTGATGCGGTGCTGCACGAGGACATCGATCTCGTCGTTACCGTGTGCGACAAC
This sequence comes from Woeseia oceani, assembly GCF_001677435.1. GTDB lineage: Bacteria > Pseudomonadota > Gammaproteobacteria > Steroidobacterales > Woeseiaceae > Woeseia > Woeseia oceani. The sequence goes on along the minus strand of NZ_CP016268.1, from coordinate 846,475 downwards.
GCGAAAGAGTCCTGCCCTGTTTTCCCCGGCGACATCCCGCGCCTGCATTTCCCCCTGCACGATCCGCACGGTGAACCGCTGGAGAGTTTCGTTGCGGTGCGCGATGACATTAAGAGCAAACTTCTGCCCGCCATCCAGAACGCGTTGCAGGCACAGGAGTAAGCATGTCAGCGCAACAAGAAGTGCAAACCATCGGCGACGAGCAATCAGCCATTAGTTTTTTCGAGCGGTACCTGACCGTCTGGGTATTTGCCTGCATCGTCATCGGCATTGGCGCCGGGCAGGTGTTGCCGGGTGTGTTCCGTACTCTCGGTACAGTTGAGTTCGCGAACGTCAACATACCGGTAGGCCTGCTGATCTGGGTAATGATCATTCCCATGCTGGTGAAGGTGGACTTCACCGCGTTGCACGAAGTGCGTCAGCACGTGCGCGGCATTGGCGTTACGTTGTTCATCAACTGGCTCGTAAAGCCGTTCTCGATGGCGCTGCTTGGCTGGTTGTTCATTCGGCACCTGTTCGCGCCGTATTTGCCCGCCGACCAGATCGACAGTTACATCGCCGGCCTGATCCTGCTGGCGGCCGCGCCCTGCACGGCCATGGTCTTTGTCTGGAGCCGGCTCAGCAAAGGAGATCCGCTCTTTACGCTTTCGCAGGTCGCGCTGAACGACACCATCATGGTGTTCGCGTTTGCACCCATCGTTGGCTTGTTACTCGGCATCTCGGCGATATCCGTGCCGTGGGATACCTTGCTGACCTCGGTTGTCCTGTACATCGTTGTGCCGTTGTTCATCGCCCAAGCCTGGCGCCGACGGCTGCTACGTAATGGGCAGGCGCATCTTGATGCCACCATGGAACGCATTGGGCCGTGGTCAACCGTTGCCTTGCTCGCCATGCTCGTGCTGCTGTTTGCGTTTCAGGGCAATGCCATTATCCAGCAGCCATTGATCATTGCGCTGCTGGCCGTGCCCATTCTGATCCAGGTCCTGCTGAATTCCGGCCTGGCCTATTGGCTGAATCGCCTGGTCGGCGAAAGACACAATATTGCCTGCCCGTCGGCGCTGATCGGGGCGAGTAACTTTTTTGAGCTGGCGGTCGCGGTCGCCATCAGCCTGTTTGGATTCGAATCGGGTGCCGCCCTGGCCACCGTCGTCGGCGTATTGATCGAGGTGCCGATCATGCTGCTGGTCGTGCGGGTCGTGAACGATTCCAAACAGTGGTACGAACGGGGATAGGCTTACTTGCCCGGCGCGGCCGCTGAACCGGCCAGAATGCCACCATCGATGTTGAGCTCTGTGCCGGTCATGTACGCCGCTTCGTCGGACGCGAGCAGCACCGCAATCGCCGCCACTTCAGACGGCTCGCCAAAACGCTGCAGCGGCGTGTCTTTCACGAACGCCGCCATACGTTCGGCACGCTCCGGGCCAGCGCCCAGCATCGGCTCCCACATCGGCGTCTGTATGGCTGCCGGGTGTATGGAGTTGCAGCGGATATTAAGCCCTTGTTCCGCGCAGTACAGCGCAACGGTTTTGGTGTGATTGCGGACGGCGGCCTTGGACGAGGCGTACGCGCTGGCTGCCGGTATACCCACCAGGCCCGAACGTGACGAAATATTGATGATGGAGCCCGCACCTGCCGCACGCATCGCTTTGATCGCGTATTTGCAGCCAAGAAACACACCATCCAGGTTTGTCCGGTGCACGGCATGCCAGTCATCCAGTGACGCGTGCTCCGGGTCGTGGCTGACCCAACCGGCTTCGAAGCCCGTGATGCCGGCATTGTTGACGAGGATATCGAGTCGTTCCATCCCGCCAATCACGCGCGCCCAGTCGGCTTCTTGCCGTACGTCCAGCGACTGATACTCCGCGCCAAGATCTGCCGCGAGTTTCACGCCGGTGTCATTGTCGATATCGCTCAGCACGACCGATGCCCCTTCCTGCACAAACGCACGAGCGATCGCCTCACCAATACCGCGCGCCGCGCCGGTTACCAATGCTGTCTTGCCGGTTAGTCTGCCCATGATCTGCCTTTGAAGTAACTTGCCTGTTGTTGGTCTGCTATCGGTCGTTGTTCGCGCGAGCCAGCGACAAACGAACTTTGTCGATCCCTGCTTTCGTTGCCCAGCGCGCCGACACCGAGAAGCCGAACCTCTCGTACAGCGCGATAGCGGGGTCGTTCTTCGCGGCTGTCTCAACGTTGGCCGTTTGCCAGTCGGCCAGTGCCAGCCGTGACCGCAACAAGTTGCTGGCCAGGCCTTGTCGGAAATAATGCGGATGCACAACCAGACTGTCGATACTCAGGTGCATACCGTTACATTCGTATTCCATAACGGCGGCAAGCTCTGTTCCCGACCAACAGCCGAGAAAGCAAGTGGGCGCAGTACGAATTTGTTCCGGCTCACGTTCCAGCGGCGGGAAATCGGTGACCCCGATCAGCTCTGCCTCAATTCGGTAAGCCGCCTGAAAGACCCGATGAATGTCTTCCGCCACCTCACGGGAACGGTGATTCAATGGCCCGGGCACGGCATGCACCTGCCTCTTCAAGCTGCTAACAAGCGCTCAGCCTGACTGCCCCAACCAGGAACGACGCGTCGTTTGCACTGAATCGGCAATGTCGTTGTCGAACGTCAGGTAGGCCGTGTCTTCCGGGGCTGCCTCCAGCTTCACTTTAAGCTCCAGCAGTTCATCACGTCGATACACGGTCACCGCCACCTGGTCGCCGGGAAGATGCTCGCGAAGGTGCTGATCGAGATTGCTGGCGGTCAGGCGCACGTGATCGAACGCCACGGCTTCGTCGTCAGGCGCTATACCGGCTTTCTCCGCCGGGCTGCCCGCGTGCACTATCCGGAACACGCTGCTGCCGGCTGCATCCACAAGTTTGGCTCCCAGCCAGGACAGCGCCTGTTTGCCGGCCGGGGCTTTGCCGCCGGCATCGCTGCCGCCTTCCGCCGCTCGCCAGTGCAATGCAACGCCGACTTCTTTAAGCAGAGCGGCAATGGGCAGGTCTGCCGTCCCGCGCACATAGCGCTCGAAGAAATCACCCAGCTCCATGCCGGATAATTCCGCGGCAACGGATTCCAGCCCGCGCTCGGGCATGCCCACGTCCAGCACGGCATAACGCTGCCAGCATTCCTGCAAAACGTCATCCAGCGTAACTTTGCCATCCGTGCCATGCCGCAGCTGTAAATCCAGAGCAAGCGCGACCAACGCACCTTTCGCGTAGTAGCTGATGATGGCGTTACTCGCGTTCGCGTCCTGCTTGTAGAACTTGGTCCAGGCATAAAAACTCGACTCCTCGACGCTTTGCCGGAACCGGCCCTGCGTGCGCTGAATCCGGGTGATGTTCTGGCCGAGCAGCTCGAGATAACTCTCGGGCGTGATCAGACCGGAACGCACGAGCGCGAGATCGTCGTAGTACGAGGTAATGCCCTCGAACACCCACATCAGACCGGTGTAGGTTTCGTTCTGCAAATCGAACGGGATAAACGCGGCGGGACGCAAGCGCTTCACGTTCCACAAGTGGAAGTACTCGTGACTGCACAAGCCGAGAAAGCGTCGATAACCGCTGGATACCGTAGCGTCGCAGCGCTTCGGCAGATCGCTGCGCGCGCAAACCAGGCTGGACGACCAGCGATGCTCCAGCCCGCCGTAGCCATCGTTCACGACGTGTAACAAGAACAGGTAACGATCAAAGCCAGCCGGTGCACCGAGAAAATCGAGGTGCTGCGAACACACCGTCTCAAGGTCGTGACACAGACGAGCCATGTCGACGCGCGCGTTGCCGCGTATCGCGATCGCATGCGGAATACCGCGAGCGGCGAATTCCCCGATCTGCAGGTCGCCGATCTCAACCGGGTGATCAATCAACTCGTCGTAATTGCTCGCCTTGTAAGTGCCGAAACCGTAGACCTCCGCGCCCTCTCTTTGCATGGACGTGGCTACGCGCCAGTCTTTGCCAACCGGTGCCGGCGGCGGACAGATATCGACGATGCACTCCCGCTCCTCCTGACCGACAACGGCCGCGAACACGCAAGGCCCGTTGAAGTAGGCATGGGTTGTATCCAGGTGTGCGCCGCGCACGCTGGGATCGAAGGCGAAAATCTCGGCGGTAATTATCAGGCGGGTTGCAACCGGTGCTGCCTGCCAGCGACTCTTGTCGAGTGCCAGCAACTCCACCGCCTCGCCGTCCGCTTCCGCCTTGATCGAAACCACGTGCTTCGCGTAATCGCGAATCATGTAACTGCCGGGTATCCAGGCGGGAATGGCAATCTCCTGTCCGGCGGGGTCCGGCTCCGCGATCGTCAGGACGACTTCAAACAAGTGCGCACCCGGGTTAACGGGTGTAATTGTGTAGCAGTGGGGGGCGGACATAGACGGGCTCTTAGGCTGGTTCAGGTACATCGGATTTGTAACTGCGGAAAGAGTAAGACGTAACCGTCACGAACGCCAGCTACGCAACCGTCAACCGAAACCTAGTGTTGATCAGAGTTGCGTTGTTTTTGCATCTCGACAAACAGACGAGTGAGAAAGTGTCGCCAGTAAGAATCGAGCCGACAGGCCGACCACGCCTGGAGCGATCAGGCTGTCGCAAGGATCAATGAGTTGGTCTTGCCCCGATTGCTGCGGGCCGCCGATGGCTGCAGCAAAACGGATGCGTAACAGCGACCGGCTACCGGCATTGAAACCCGGTCCGTGCCGTATTGTTAACCGCGTGGCAGATGCAGTTCGGCCAGCATGCAGCGCACACTGCCACCGGCCGATGCTTCTATGCGGTCAATGGGTGCGCTGACTATTGTGGCAACCGCCTCGATCGCTGCCCGTTGCGCATCGGTCAGGGACTGATGTGCCTGCGCTGACATGGCCAGTACCCGTCCCCCGTCTTTCGCCCGCAACTCCAGCATGTTGCCAGCGAATGACTCGAGCTGTTCATAGCTGAGATCGACCAGAGCGTGCCCGGAATCAATGAGACTTTTCTGCACAGCCTCGCGTTGTGCAGCGTCGCGTATCGCCTGCAGGCAAATCACGGCGAGCGTCTCGCCGACGTTCATGAGCACATTGGTGTGATAAATCGCCGCGCCGTTGCTATCGACGGCGTCGAAGGCAAGCACATCGTAATCAAGCTGTTGCGCGAAATCGCCAAGCACGTCGAGGTGGGTACGTGACGACAGGCAGGCATACGCCAGCCGGTTCACCCGGTCCAGCACCAGGCTGCCGGTTCCTTCCAGATAGTGGCCGCGTTCTTCATGCGGCGACAGATCGATCACCCGACGAACGTGAAAACCGTGTTGCTGTGCCAGCCCGTCGATGATGTCCTGACGACGCTCGGTACGGCGGTTCTCGGCCTCCATCGGGTAGAGCACGACCGTGCCATCGGCATGGGTACTGATCCAGTTGTTCGGAAACACGGCGTCCGGCGTCGGCGGCTCTGCCGTGTCATCGACAACGACGACATCGACACCGGCCCGTTCAAGTGCAGCCGCGAGCCCGTTGAACTCGGCCAATGCCGCGGACTGCTGTTCGTCGGCGGTTAGCGAGGTCTTGCCCTGAAAGCGGTTGGACGCTGCCGTCAGCGGATTACTGAAAAAGCGCACGGGCCGAATCATCAGCACGGCATTGGCGAGTTGTGATTCAGCGCTTGAGGTCATATGGTTTCATCTGCCGTTTGGGCCATCGCCCGAACAACTGCGTACGGGGAAGCAAAGAATTATGCGCCTAATGAAGGACCGGCTGAAGCCCTATCTGCGCTTGCTGCGCAATCCGGGCTGGTTGTGTTTCGTCTGGTTTGGCATGACGGCAGGCATTTCGCTGCTGGAAGCCCCGGTCAAATTCACCGCCCCGGAACTCAGCCGGATTGCGGCGCTGGACGTTGGCCGGGTCGTATTCGCCGCACTTAACAAAGCCGAACTGGTGGCGCTGATACTGGTATTGATACTCGTCAGAAGCTCGGCGCTGGCGCGCTCGCTGTGGGCATTGGCCGGTGGGTTGGCGATGATCGTGCTCGCCCAATCGATCTGGCTGCTACCCATACTTGCCGAGCGCAGTCATATGATCGTCAGCGGTATCGAGCCGGCCGCGTCGTACGCACACGGCACCTACGCGGTACTGGAACTGAGCAAACTGCTGCTGCTCCTGGTACTCGGGTTTCGCTCGTTACGCGCCATCCGCTAGTCGCGGGAGCAATACGCAGACAACCTAGGCGCTGGCGCTCGGGCGCGCAGAAACGGCCTCGTGCCAGCGTCGTAAGTTTGCGCAGTCTGCGGTGAGATCGAGTTTCAGCCAGCGTGCGAAATCAACAGCGACCTGTGCCGAAATATCGGCGAGCGTGTAACGCTCTGTCGCGATGAACTCGCGTCCGTCCAGATGCGCATCGAGACGCTGGAAATACGCGATAGCGCGTAACCGGCCGCGTTCGGCAAGCTCGGGAATCTGCGGGTAGTTCTGCGCGCCGGAAATGGCCCGGTCCTTGAAACCCTTCAGCGTATTCCGAATGTATTCGGCGACCGCCAGCAGACCGTTGAATTCCAGCCGCGAGTTCCACATCAGCACCTCCGCGCGCTGCCGGGCGTTCTCGCCCAGCAGCGCCTGGCCCGGGAACTGTGACTCCAGATAGTCGCAGATTGCGAGCACCTCACAAATAGCGCTGCCATCATCGAGTTCGAGCACCGGCACCGCGCATTCCGGGTTTATACGGCGAAACGCTTCACTGAACTGCTCCCCGGCGCTGAGATCGATTTCGCGGCGTGGCAACTCGATACCTTTCTCGGCCATAAATATGCGCACGCGGCGCGGGTTGGGTGCACGGGTACAGTCGAGTAGTTGCATGATCGAGTCCTTTTCGAACGGGAGTAAGAGCCAGGCATTTGCCAACAAACGATAGTGCTACGAAGCGCTTGCGGCCGAACCTGCGTCAACGCGACACCCATACGTCTTTTTGAGTATGCTTGCCATTCACTACCGCATGCAACGCATCGCTCGGAGCAGAAGGTTTGATGATCTCATCCGGCTATTGGATCACCGCATTGGTCACTGCCGCCGCGGTTGTCGCCTGTGTCGTGCTGCACTACGAAACGCTGCGCATCATCAGCAAACGGGTACCGTTGCCCAACGACCGGCACCGCTCACGAATCGTCACATTGATTCTCAGCTTGCTGACGCTGCACATTGCAGAGATATGGATCTTCGGCAGCAGCTACTTCCTGCTGCTGTCATTTGGCGAGAATGGCACGCTTACCGGCACGGGAGCCATGTCGCTACTGGACTGCGTATACTATTCCGCGTCCGTATTTACGACGCTGGGCTTCGGCGACATTGTCCCTACCGGCGCAATTCGCTTCATGACCGGAACCGAGGCCATTGCCGGCCTGACCTTCATCACCTGGTCTGCCTCGTTTACCTTTCTGGTGATGCAAAAGTCCTGGGACTTCGGCCGTGACTGATCCGGCAACGGGCGCCACGCATGAACAACAAACGCTGCCAGCCGACGACGGACAGCTTATTTCGGTAAACCTCTGGCGACCCCTCGCGGCACCTCGAGGACTGGTGCAGGTAGTGCATGGCCTGTCCGAACACGCCGCACGCTATGAACGATTTGCCGCCGCATGTACCGCCCGCAACCTCACGGTTGTCGCCCACGATCACCGTGGACACGGTGTCGCCTGCACGGCGGAGGCACTTGGACACTTCGCCGACGACGCAGGCTGGGACAAGGTCATTGCTGACGTAAGAGTCGTCAACGCGGCTGTACGCAAAGAGTTTGAGGACCGGCCGCTCGCCATGCTGGGTCACAGCATGGGCAGTTATATCGCCCAGTCGTTTGTCATGCGGCACCCGGGCGCTGTGGACGCATTAGTCCTGTCAGGCTCGACATACGCACCGCGCCTGCAATTGCGCCTTGGCCAATTCGCCGCCTGGCTGGAAAGCAAACGGCACGACAAAAAACACCGCAGTCCCCTGCTGAACAAGCAGGCATTCGGCGCGTTTAACCAACGCTTTGAACCGGCGCGCACGGCGTTCGACTGGTTGTCTCGCGACACCCGGGAGGTCGATCGTTACCTGGCCGATCCGCACTGCGGCGCAGTTCCCAGCGCGCAACTCTGGCTCGACCTCATCGGCGGATTGCTGGAAATCGGTACAACCCGGGCGCTCAGATCCGTACCTGCAGACTTGCCGGTACTGATTACCGGTGGCAGCAACGACCCGGTCGGTGGCCGGCGCGGAATGGCAAGACTCGCCGCGCGTTGGACCCACACAGGGCATGAGAACGTAACACTGAACCTTTTCGACGACGCCCGCCACGAGATGCTCAATGAAACCAATCGTGACGAATTCACGCGTTTCGTCATCGACTGGATAGATCAGTCGACAGCCTGACTCAACAACTAGCGGCATAGCCCGCAGTGGTTTACGACACGCAACTGCCGCCGGAACAACCAGCGCTGGTCCAGCAGACAACAGCACGAAAAATGGCGCTTACCCGAAGGAAAGCGCCATTTATTCGAACCTCACGCCCGATTCAAGCGTGAGCAGCCTTGCGGCTTAGTCGAAGTCCGCCCGCAGACGGAAGTACCAGAAGCCACCGTCGAAGCCGTATGGCGTTCCGGTGTCGTACTTGTTACCCGATGTAATGCTGCCGTCGAAGTTATCCTGATCAAGCGGTCCCATTTCGTCAGCCAGATTCTGGACGCCAACTATGGCAGACCACGTGTCGCTAAATGTGTACCCAGCTTCAACATCAAAGATCCACTGCGAATCATTGCAGTGATCGTTGAAGTTAGCCTTGTTGCAGTCCAACGTGTAATTGGTACCATTCGGCCCTCGTGGCGTCGGATCGCTCGAGAAGCTTGAGCTGACCCAATCGTCATAAAAACTCGCGCGTGCGAGCAGACGCCAGTTACCAACAAAATGATTGTAGGTAAAGATACCGCGATTTCGCGGATTAAAGTGCTCAAGATCTACAACTCGATTGCGTGAAACCTCCGAACCAGCACTATCAACTTCCGTCTTAGTGTAGTTCCAGGCAGCTGTTAACGACCCGTTGCCAGCATTGCCGAAGTCCGTATTGTACGTTGCGACAAGATCGACACCCGTTGTAGTAGTGGCAAAGTCATTGGTGTAAAACGACACGGCACTCAGGCTAGACGCACCCGGAACCCCGATTTCCTCAAGACAGCGAGCAAGGTTCCGCGACTCGTTCCCAACCGGCAGGGCTTGCGTATTCGGGCAACTTGCACCGGCCGGAATCGGTGTCGAGGTGATGTCAATGGTACCGGTCTGAGCGATACGGTCTTCCAGCTCGATCTGGAATATATCGACCGTAAGATTCAGGGTGTCGCTGATCTCCCAGACCATGCCGGCCGAGAAGTTCGTTGCATCTTCCGGCTGCAATGCCTCGGCACCGAGGAACTGAGCGATCTGGTTGGTCGGCGGAATCTGGCCGCGTTGCAACAGTTCACCGTCAGTTACCGTACTCGACACCTTAGTGACGTTCGACTGACCTGGCGTCGGTGCACGGAAACCGGTACTGGCTGAACCGCGGACTGCAAACGTATCGGTCAGCGCCCAGCGTGCAGAAATCTTGCCGTTGGTCGTATCACCGAAATCTTCGAAGTCTTCGAAGCGCAAAGCCAGCGCCAGCGTAAAGTTTTGTACGATATCAGCTTCCAGTTCACCGTACATGGCAACGTTGGAACGACCGAACTCACCGGCCTGATTCGGGCTAAAGCCCGCAAAACCGTGCGCACCAACACTGAGGTCCGCCAATGGAATCGGATCGCCGTCGCCATTGACCTGGCAGTTAACGCCGTCTCCGTAGCAATTGGTACCTACGCCGCTGTTGTAGGCGAAACGACCGTCCTGCCAGGAGGCTTCTTCACCGATACGAACCGCAAAAACCTCGTCGCGATACTCCGCACCGAATGCGAAGCTCAGGTCCGATGCGAAAGCATCGACCTTAATCGGCATTACAAAGTCCACATTGAAGTTGGTCTCGGATTGCGTGTACGTGCCCACGTTAAAGTCACGCTGCAGCGCTCCGTTGACAAAGCCATCCGGACCGTTTGACGGGTTCCAGGTGTTATTCAGGAAAAAACTGACGGAGTTTCGGCCGTAGCTGCCACTGAAATCGTAGGACATGCCATTCTCGAACTCGCCGCGAATACCGCCGACAATCGACGTATCTTCGAGCGTACCGCCAAAACGCGGCGTGTAACCGCCCGGCATTTCCTGATTCACAACCCAGCAATTGGCAGGCAAAGCAGCCAGAGCGGCATTGTCTGCATCGACCGCTGCCTGGTTCAGCGGGCCACTGCCACCGGAGCCAGGGCTGACCAGCGCGGGACAGTTCGACACGTAGTTCTGCATACCACGCTCGACATTGGTGTCGACAATTGCGCGATAAGTCTCACCACCGAAACCGGCAGTGTAAACGCCGCCGCGGTCGTTCGGATTGCGGTAGAAGAAATCGCCTTCCGTCTCCCGGCCACCGACGTTACCGAACGCGTACAGTTCCTGCGATGGTGTTAACTGAATACCCATATTGATAAAGACGTTGTAGTTATCCCGGTACTCCGGTCCGCCCCAGAGCTGAGTATAGGGTTGCCGGACGGCAGTGTTGCCTGCCGCTATCAGGTTGGTTGCGTCAGTCCGCTGCAAGCTGCGAACGGTCTCGTCCTGTTCCATCCATTGGCCGGTGATGTTGATAAAACCGTCATCGCCAAGCGGAAAACCGGCGTTACCGGAAAGCTGAAACAGAGTACCGTCGCCCTCCATGTATTCGCCGGTACGCGCTTCCACGGTCACGCCATCGCGGTCGTCACGCAGTACGAAGTTCATTACACCGGCAATAGCATCAGAACCGTACTGTGCGGCTGCACCATCTCGCAGTATTTCCGTCTGTTTGATAGCGAGAGCCGGGATGGCAGAGATGTCAGCGCCCTGTGAACCGGCGGCGAGTGAGCCACCCAGTTCAGCGATAACACCGGAACGGTGGCGGCGCTTACCGTTAACCAGCACCAGCGAGTTATCCGGTGGCAAACCGCGCAAAGTCGCCGGGCGTACCAAGGTGGCCGCATCGGAGATTGCCTGCCTAGTGACGTTGTAAGACGGCACCGTATTGCGAAGCATGTCGTCGAGGTCGGTCGTGCCCATGTTCTCTAATTCCTGGCCGCTGACTACGTCAATAGGCACAGAGGAATCGGCCGCGCTGCGCTGAGCACGGCGGGTCCCCGTTGTAATGATTTCCTCAATCGGCTCGTCGGCTCGATTCTGCTGCGCCAACGACACTGTAGACATTCCCGGTGCGACCAGTGCTATAGCAGAGGCAGACATAAGCCACCGAAGGGACTTAGGTAAATTCCGCATGTGCATTCTCCCCCAAATATTGAAGCTGCATTATGTTGATCGCTTTCTTGCAACACCTTGCAGTGGAACAGACAGCGACCAGGTGATTGAAGCATTCTCCCGACTGAAAATACAGCATTCGACATGCCGCTAGAAGCTTTTTTTTAGTTTCAGCCGGAATCTCCTGTGGCTGAACGGCAACAATAATACAGTTACCGTAAAATCCTTTAGTTTCGCCATTCATATGCGCCCTAAATGGCAATTTCCGACCACCGTGGCAAACACGCAACATTGTTTTTATCGTCGTCCCGATACTGCTTGCCCGGGTCTGCCGAGGCGTGTTGCCACCATCCGTTGGATTCTTGCCCGGACTGGCCGGTTGTCTCGGGAGCGCCACACCCGCCTTGCGACCGCACACCCCGAACACGCAACGCCGGCTCTTGGCTGCAGCCGTTGCTGGCCGCCAGTTCCCCCCCCGGGCTACGTGCAATCGACCAGTTTGTGACGCAGTTAACCGGTTACAGATAAAACACTGTTTTCAAACCAATGGTTATGCGAGCCTTGCGACCCGACAGCCAGTCTGGCTAGCCGTTCCTCGTGTTGATGATTGATTTGTAAGGTGTATTTGTGGCGTTAAAGCGTAACTTTTGCGGCCTGCTGGCCCTCGTATTTGGGCTGATAATGATCCACCCGGGCACGGCACAGGCTGAAGGTGACTCGGCCATCCTCATGGCCGACCCGGAGCGCACCGTCATAGCCGCCGGTGTCTGGACCTCCGAAGACGGCAGCAAGGTGACTTACGAATCCCAGTATTTCGAGGCTTATCAGGCAGTTACTGCCGCTGACATGTTGCGCTGGGTGCCGGGTGGTGCGGAGCTCCTGCCCAGAAACGGGGGCAATAACAACAAAAAAGACAAACGCGGTTTCGGCTCCGGTGGCGACCAGATCCTGATCAATGGCAAGCGCCTTTCGGGCAAGTCCAATGACATCGGCAGTGCCATGCAACGCATCCAGGCCAACCTGGTATCACGCGTGGAACTGATTCGCGGCACCAGTCCCGGCCTCGACGTGCGCAGCGAAGGCACGTTGATAAATGTGGTCCTTAGCGAAGAAATTTCCGGAGGGGCCGGCTCCTGGCAGCTCCATTCCGGCTTTTACGGCAACGACACCGAGCTCGATGGCCTGATCTCCTACAGCAACTCGGCGGGTCGCCTGAATTACCTGGTCAGCGCCGAACTGGGACCGTACAACCGCGGCAACGATGTAGACCGCTACGAAGAATACTTCACGCCGGATAGCGGGGTACTGACCGAGCGCCGCGAAATCAACGAGCCCGAACTCAAAGAAGCGCTGGTGTTGAACAGCTCCGTTGGCTGGAGCTTCGCAAACGGCGATATGCTTAACCTGAATGGCCGCATCGCTGATCGCGACGAATTCAAGAACGAAACCACGCAGGTGTTCGTCGTCGGCGTTGCGGACACCAACACGCTGGAAAACACGTCGACCGAGCAGGCGCTGGAGTGGGAGCTCGGCGGCGATCTGGAACAGGAAATCGGCCGCGGCGTGCTGAAAACCCGGCTTATCTACGCGCTTGAAGACGAACAGGAAGGTGAGCGCATCGCGCAGACCTCCACCGACCCCGGTAACGTGCCGGCACAGTCGCTGGTTGAGACCGACTCGGTACGGACCGAGACCATTATTCGCAGCTCCTACAGCTGGACGCTGCGCAACGGTCAAAACGTGGAGCTGGGTGCCGAGGGCGCAAGAAACACACTGGAAACGGATGTCGCGTTGTTCGCAGTCGGGAATGACGGCACGTTGACACCGGTAACCCTGTTCAATGCGGACTCCGACGTTAATGAAGACCGCTTTGAGTTCTTCAGCACCCACTTCTGGCAGTTCAGTGACACCATGGCGCTGGAAAGCGCCCTGAACGTGGAGCACTCGAAAATCTCTCAGGAAGGCCAGGACGTAGATACCTCTCGAGCATTTACCTACGTGAAGCCGCGCTTTGACCTGCGCTGGGACATCGACGATTCGAATCAGCTCCGTGGCTCAGCCGAACGGACGATCAGCCAGCTCAACTTCAGCGACTTCGTCGCCAATTTCAACAGCGACGACGTTCAGGTCGCCGCCGGAAATCCGGACCTGGAGCCAGAAAAATCATGGCGTTACCAACTCGCGTACGAACGTCGCCTGACAAATGACACCGGAGTTCTGGAAGCGCAGCTGTTCTATCGGGACATTGAAGACCACATCGACAATATCCCGGTAACAGACAGCACTTCAGCGGCCGGCAACATTGGCGATGCCATGGTTATGGGGCTGACGCTGAAAGGCAGCTTCCGCCTCGCAACCATCGGTCTGGAGGGTGCGGTGCTGGATGCCAATTTTACCGTCCGCGACAGCGAAGCGACGGACCCGTTTACGGGCGATAAACGAAAAATGAGCTACCGGAACAAAACCCAGTATGGAATCAATTTCCGTCACGACCTACCGAGCTTGCGCTTCAATTACAACATTGAAGTCGACTGGAACGGCAAGCGTTACGCGAACGACATCAACTACCGCGAATCTTCGCAGTCCGTAAACCCCCGCACCAGCGTGAACATGCAATACCGATTGACAGATCGCATCGTGCTCTGGTTCGACACCCGCCTCGTATTCGACGGCCACGGTCGCCGGTTCCGGGAGCGCTACGACGGTAACGTGGCCGATGGCATTTTGCTGCGCCGCGAAGTCCGCGACCAATACTACCGCCGCGAACACATAGTGGGATTGCGCGGACAGTTTTGAGCAACCCGGTGCGGCTCGAAAAGACCAGCAGAACACAAAAAAAGGCAGCCATCGGGCTGCCTTTTTTTTGCCTGACCGGAAATCAATCCGGAAAAGAATCGTCTAGCTCTTCGACACGACGCTGTTATCGCTACGAAACTTGGCGATTACGGATATCGCCTCGAGGATGACAAGCACGCTGGTAATGAGCACGATGAGGTCAATGGTCACGAGCAGCCAGTTCTCGGCCAGCCAGAACTCCTGCAGCTTGATCAGCGCGGCCCAGCAAGACGTGATCATTACGAACACCATTGGTATCAACGTGTAACGCGCCGGGCGCCCCAGCTTGATCAACATTACACTGAGCACCAGCAAGGTCATGCCTGCGAGAATCTGGTTCGTGGAACCGAACAATGGCCAGATGATAAGACCACCGGAACCGCCCGCGCCGCCGGCACCGAAGGCCAGCAGCAAACAGCAGGTCACCGCAACCAGGGTCGCCACAATGCCGTTCCTGAAGACCGGGATGCCGTAAATTTCACCCCACTCCTGGATGATATAGCGCTGCAGACGAACGCCCGAATCCATGGTTGTACCCGCGAACAACACAACCATCGTCGCCAGCAACGTTGTCGAGATGCCTATCGGCAATCCCCAGCCATTATGAATCATCTGCGCGCCGCCCTGGATGAAAGTCCCCGCACCGGCCGTGCCGTATTTTTCGTAGATCTGATGCCAGAGTTCGGGCGTTGCCGCCAACGCCACACCACTTACAGCAACGATGGTGATCAACGCGAGCGAACCTTCACCGATTGCGCCAAGGTAACCGACAAACCGCGCATCCGTTTCCTTGTCGAGTTGCTTGGAACTGGTACCGGACGACACGATGCCGTGGAAACCGGATACCGCACCGCAAGCGATAGTGACAAACAACAATGGCATCAATGACGGCGCGCCTTCGACCATCTGCGTATTGAATGCCGGCGCGGAAATATCCGGAAGCGACAGGAGGACAGCGCCGTACAACAGGAACAGGCCGACGAACAACTGCATGCCGTTAATGAAATCGCGCGGTTGCAGCAGTACCCACACCGGCAACATCGATGCAATTGACGCGTAGATGAACAGCAGGATGATCCAGTTCGCATTGGCCGTCAGCCCGAACATCGAATCAGGCAACTCCATCGGTACGACACTGCCAATGTAAATCGACGCGTACAGCGCAATAACGCCGAGCACCGACAGCAGAGTCAGATTG
The DNA here is from genome assembly GCF_001677435.1 of Woeseia oceani. Lineage (GTDB taxonomy): Bacteria > Pseudomonadota > Gammaproteobacteria > Steroidobacterales > Woeseiaceae > Woeseia > Woeseia oceani. Next base: position 831,109 of record NZ_CP016268.1, on the reverse strand, counting down.
AATCCACGCCGGAGAAACTGACCGATTAGCAGCGCCACCAGGATCGCCGACCATGCCGGAACCACGGCGCTCGGCGTGCCAATGAATGCATTGGCGATCACGACGCCAAACACGGCGTTTACCATCAGCAGCACCAGGAAGATAACGATCATGAACAACGCACGCGTGCGTTTGCCAATCACGTCTTCCGACAATGCGCCAATTGATTTGCCCTTGTGTCGTGCGCTTGCCCACAATGCACCGAAATCGTGAACGCCGGCGAAAAACACCGTGCCGATCGTTACCCACAAGACGGCGGGTACCCAGCCCCAGTAAACGGCAATGGCCGGACCGACGATCGGTGCGGCACCGGCAACGGACGTGAAGTGATGCCCCCACAGCACGAACTTGTTGGTTGGGCAGTAGTCGACCCCATCATTAAACTCATGTGCCGGCGTGACAAAGTCCGGATCCAGTCGATAAATTTTTGTCGCGATGAACCTGGAATACACGAACCAGCCGAACGTCATGCCGACTATTCCAAGTAGCACAATCATGATGGATTGCATGCCTACCCCCCAGTAATTTTTCTGCCGCCCGCTTAGCGGAATTTGGCGGCAGAGCTTAGCGCGTGCCGCCGGTTAGTGAAAGCTAAGTCGTTTTCCCCTTTTGTCTGGCGACAAAGCGAGAGAAAACGCTATACATAAACCAGACGATCAGGCCGGTAATTCCTGCCAGCAACATCCAGCGCATGAGCAAGGCGAAGAACGCCGCGTTAAGGTCTGGCAAGCTGTGGTTGTAGGCAAAGAACTCGCTGAAACGATCACTCATCCAGTGCCAACCGCTGTGCGCGAGTATCGCCGACAGAATGATGGTCCCTGCCCGCTCCGGCAAACCTGCGCGGAATAATAAGTTAAGCAGAGGCACAGCGATCAGGATGATAAGAATCTGCCCTGCTTCTACGCCAAGATTGAAAGCCAGCAACGATGTCAGCAAGTGCCCGCCGGCAAACTGCATTGTTTCGGCAAGCGCGAAAGAAAACCCGAAGCCGTGGACCAGTCCGAAGCCGAAGGCCACCAGCCAACGTCTTTCCCAGCGGGAACCCACCATGTTTTCCAGCGCCATATAGACGATCGACGCCGCTATCAATGATTCGATCAACGATGGAAACCAGATGGCACTCGGCGTAATGCCGAATGCGGAACCCATCAGCGTGATCGAATGCGCGACTGTAAACGAAGTGACAATCACCACAAGCGGCCGGATACGGCGAAACGGAATAATGAGGCACATGACGAAGAGCAAATGATCAATGCCGTCAAGAATATGTTCGAAACCGAACACCACGAATCGAGCGAAGGCGTGATGCCAGCGCGGATCCAGGTGCACGACGCCAGGGTCGTTGGAAAACTCGAACAGACGTTCGCTCGCGCCGGGCGCGAGGAAACGAACGACAGTCGTGGTGTTCAGACCGAGTCGTCGGAAATTCGGGTTAATGGAAAATTCGGCAGTATCTGCCTGTATCGGGTACTCGATAAGGACATCAAGCAATGCTTGCTGGTAGTACAGCTCGGTGCTGGTCGGCAATGGTGCACTTTGCACGTTCGCCAGTGCTGCTTCATAAGTCCTGAAAGAGCGATCGGACGGCAGCGACAGCCGCACCGCGGAAATCGTATAGCTGTCTATCTCCACACCGCCTTCGAATAGCTGTACTTCGTTAGCAATCCAGATTGTTGCTGCGTCGTGCAACGTTTCATCAATGTTCTCGAGGTCGAGAAAACCCGGCCCGCGCAGCGGAAAAACGACATCGCGCATGGCTTCCAGCGGCACCCGCACGAGCAGCTTGAGCTCGGAACCTTCGGGTTTGACGTAGCTTTGGACGACAACTTCGGTTGGAATTTCGTGAGCATCCGCAATCGGTGGAGCCAGGATCGGCAACAAGAGCGTCAATACCAGAAGCGGTCTTATCCTGCGCATCAATGAGGTCATTGCAATGGTAACCTTCCTCTCTGCCGATCAATGGTCGCCGACAATAGCGGGATTTACTGCCGCGATAAATGATTTCATCTGATTCAGGTGGCACTGTGCTTCCGGCGCGATAGTATTATGCTGCGCTTGACAGCAACGCTGTCGCTGCACATCGTCACGGTCTATTTTGGGGGGGGAGCACGGATGATGACAAAGAAACACGTTTACGCTGCTACTGCAGTGATCGCCATGATCGTTGCACTCGGCTGCGGACAGAAAGCACTGGACAACAGCGCAACCGCGCAGACCAAGCAAGCACCGTCATTCGTCGTCGATCCTTTCTGGCCGAAGCCGTTGCCGAACCACTGGATCCTTGGCGCAACCATCGGACTCGCGGTTGATTCGCGTGATCACGTCTACATCATTCACCGACGTGACACGTTCAATGAACGTACTGAAATCGGCGCCGCGACCGACCCGGTCAAAGCAGATTGCTGCATACCGGCACCGAATGTTCTCGAGTTCGACCCGGCGGGGAACCTGGTGAATCACTGGGGCGGACCGAACGAAGGATACGACTGGCCAACGTCGAACCATGGCATCACTGTCGATCACAAAGACAACATCTGGATCGGCGGCAACGGCCCAACGGACTCACACATTCTGAAGTTCACTCGCGACGGCAAGTTCATCGCGCAATACGGCACGCCCGGATCACCGACCGACAGTCATGACCCGAAAAACTTCGGCAGTGTGGCTGAAATATCGTTTGATCCATCGGCGAATGAAGCCTATGTGGCGGACGGCTACCGCAACAAACGCGTCGCCGTACTGGATGCTGATACCGGCGCCCTAAAACGCTATTGGGGCGCTTACGGCAACGAGCCGGACGACACCAACCTCGGCCCGTTCCGCCCGGGACAGGAACCCGCGCAACAGTTCCGCAACCCGGTGCATTGCGCTCAGCCTTCGCATGACGGCCTCGTCTACGTTTGTGACCGGGTCAACAACCGGCTACAAGTGTTCAAGACCGACGGTACATTTGTTCGTGAGCTCTTCGTCAAGCCCAACAGCCTCGGCGATGGCTCGGTGTGGGATATCTCCTTCTCGGCTGACGACGACCAGACCTACATTTACCTCGCCGACGGCACAAACCGGAAAATCTTCATCATCGAACGCGAGTCGCTGGAAATACTCACCAATTTCGGTGACGGCGGCCGCAATCCGGGCCAGTTCTTCGCGGTACACGGCATCGCGACTGACTCGAAGGGCAACATCTACACAACGGAAACTTACGAAGGCAAACGCCTGCAGAAGTTCAGCTACCAGGGCATGAAGCCCGTAACGGTCATGGATCAAGGCACACCGTGGCCTGCTGACAAGCTGTAAACCAACTTGTCCGCGCGATTCGAAAGCCCCGTTGCCAACGCAGCGGGGCTTTTTTGTGTCCGGAATATGCCTCGAGATGCACGCAGCATAGCCTCGCCGTATACTCGTTGCGAGACGTACACCGGATCACGCTGGCACTGGTGGCAGCGCTGACTATCGCACCAGGTACGACCACCCGGAAGCGCAATGCCGCATGTGGGCCTGCGACTATGCTGCTGCACAATTTATACCCCGGTTGATCGAGCTGACGATCCCGGGCTGACCAGGACCTCGACCCGCGCCGTCATTCGAACCCTCGCTACGGAGGAAAGCATGTCCAACGATCACCTCAAGGGCCAGCAGGCAGCTCGATTCGGGTCGGGCGCACCGACCAACTCGTCCACCGGATGGGTGAGCTACAACGCCGAAGTGCAGCGCCGCCAGCAACAGGAAGCGATGGAACGGCAACGCCAGACCGCGCGCCAACGGCAGACCCAGAGCAATCTTGGCGTAACTTCTGCCGGAGCTTGGTCGGGCAACGAGTCAGAGCGAGACTATGCTGACCACGATGAGACAGAGTCCGGCGCGCTCAGAAAAGTGCTGGCGTTCGTGATTGTATTCGTCAGCTTGCTGGTCATGACCTTCGGCGGCGCCGAGCGGCTGTTCGGCAGCACTGATCAAGCCATGGTGCCGGGCTGGTACCAGGCATTCGCAATATCGACACCGTTTATTATCACGGCACTGGTTCGCAAGCGCATTGGTGTAGCTGCGGTGGCCTGCGTCGCACTACTGCTTGCAAGCGCCTACCTGACTTAGAGTTCATCGGAGACGCAATTGCGACGCGCATACTTGCGTAGGCGGCCAATCGACTTGCTGGAGCAAGTTACGCGCATCGGCCGGAATTGCTGGCCACCTGGCGCAGCAGACAGCCGTGACGATGCGGCACGAGCACTATCAAGAACGCCCCGTTGTCATTCCGGTCCGCGTGTGGCGTTCCATGCCGCGCTGAGCGCCGGCGGCCCGGAAAATCTCACGGTTTCCCCGGCAACGGTTGCATTGTTGGCCAGACGGGTGAAAATTAGTGAGGATAATGCGCGTCGCTTGTGTTCATTCACCAGCACGTGCAGCATCGAGAAGCCGGCGGGGGGAACGCCAGTACCAGGCAGCACCAGATCGCAGAATACGGACTGTCCGCCGACATCCGTCCCTTTTTCTTTCGCGACAGACAGGCAGGTATCAAGGCAGTGAATCCGAGACTTTCACGCCGGCGCTTTATCAAGGCAGTCATTGCCTCCAGCGCCGCTGCAGCGACCAACGCAGGTGTTCATGCGGCCATGGCCCAGAACCGACCCCAAGGCACGGTAGAACGCCTGATTTCCCTGAACGTGAACGGCAAGACGCGACGCGTCGACGTCATGCCGCAGGAAACGCTGGCGTACACGCTGCGTTACAAGCTGGGCCTGACGGGCACCAAAATCGGCTGTAATCGCGGCGAATGCGGCGCCTGCACGGTCATCATTGACGGCGTAACCAACTACTCCTGCTCGACGCTAACGCACAGCGTCGGTTCGCGGCAGTTACAAACCATCGAAGGCGTTGCTGGCGCCGATGGCACCTTGCATCCGGTGCAACAGGCCTTTATTCAGGAACTTGCACCGCAGTGCGGATTTTGCACCCCCGGGCAGGTCATGTCGGCTGTCGCGCTCCTGAACGAGAATCCGCATCCGAGTCGCGAGGAAGTGCGCCAGGCACTGTCCGGCAACCTTTGCCGTTGCGGCGCGTATGACAACTACCTCAACGGCGTGATGCGCGCCGCGGAGAATGGCTGATGAGCGACTACAAACACATAGGCAAGGACTTCACGCCGCCAGACATCAAGGGCAAAGTCACCGGCAAAGCCAAGTACGCCGAGGACTTCCGCGCGGAAGGCATGGTTTACGCCCGGTTGTACACCAGCCCGATGGCCCACGGCCGGGTCACCAACATAGACACCAGCGCTGCGGAAAACATGCCCGGTGTTATCGGCATACTGACCGCCGACGACGTCCCCGTCATGGAAGCGCCGAACGCGGCCATCCTGACGAACACGCCGGTGTACGTTGGCGACCCGATCCTGGCGGTGGCGGCAGAAGATGAAACCACGGCTGAGAATGCGTTGGCGGCCATCAAGGTAACCATCGAACCGCTGCCGTTCGCGGTAGACCCGCTCGACAGCCTGATCGAGAACGGGCCGGACGCCCGCGAAGAAGGCAACGTCTATGTGCGCTCCCGTGAAGGCTCCGGGTTTCGCAATATCAAATGGACCCCGGAACAAATCGCCGAATTCCGCGCCGGTAAAGAACCGACCGGCGAGCACGCGAACGAATGGTCTTACGGCGATGTCGACAAAGGTTTTGCTGAAGCGTCGGTAATCATCGAAGAGCCGTTTGTCACGACCGGCTATGCGCACATGAGCATGGAACCCCGTACCGCCATGGCTTACTGGCAAAACGGAACCTGTTATGTGTACGGCTCCGCACAAAGCCAGAGCTTCTGGATGCCCGGTCTCGCGCGCCTGCTCGAAGTCGAAATGAAAGATGTCGTACTGGTCAGTGAGCACACCGGTGGCGGCTTCGGCTCCAAGATCGGCGCCTACCCGATGGCTGCTCTGCCCGGCTGGTTCTCGAAGAAGATCGGTCGACCGGTGCAGTTGCGCATCACCCGGGAACAGGAATATTACGTAGGCTCGGCGCGCGTGGGCTTCCAGGGCTGGATGAAAATTGGTTTTGCCGCCGACGGTCGCATGACCGCCGCCGACATGTTCATTATTGAAGACATCGGACCCAATGCGACTGGCGGCGACGGTTCGTCGGCTGCCGGTGCGGTATCGCTCGTTTACGACCCGCTGTCCATGCGCTTCCGCGGATTGCCGGTACTGACCAACACTACGCCACGGGGCGCGCAACGCGGGCCTGGCCAAAACCAGATTGCCGCCGTGATGGCACCGATCATGGACAAGGCTGCCAAGCAGCTCAACATGGACCGCGTTGAGTTGCGCAAGGTCAATGCCGCGAACAATGCAACAACCGTGTACGCCGACCAGCATTCGATCACCAGCGCATACATGAAAGAAGCGCTGGAAATGGGTGCCGAGATGTTCGACTGGGCGGCCAAGAAATACAAGCCGCGCAAGAACGGCAGCAAGATTCGCGGCCTCGGCGTCGGCCAGGGTTATCACTCGGCTGGCGACAAGGGCTACGACGGCCTGGTGCGGATAACGCCGGATGGCAAGATTCATCTGCACAGTGGCGTTGGCAATCTGGGTACGTACAGCTATGCCTCTACGACCCGGGCCGCCGCAGAAGTGCTGAAATGCAACTGGGAAGATTGCGTCATTCACCACGGCTCGACGGAAGCGAACCTGCCGTGGAGCAGCTACCAGGCTGGCAGCAACACCAGCTTCACCCATCAACGGGCCAATTACGTGGCCGCAATGGATGCCGTCGATAAACTCAAGCAAGTCGCCGCCGCCACACTCGGTGGCAGTGCTGACGACTACGACATCGATGGCCAGCGCGTGTTTCTCGCCAGCAATGCGGCCAGCGGCATGAGCTACGCGGAAGCGGCAGCGAAAGCCGTCCAGCTCGGCGGCGCGCTCAGTGGCGAAACCTATCCCGATGACATTCATGAGATCACGGTACGGGCCGTGCAAAACATTGCCGGCACCGGCCTCATCGGCGTCGCCAAAGACAAGCTGCACCAGGAAGGCACGATACCCGGCCTCGCGGTCGCGTTCGCTGAGATTGAACTCGACCTCGAAACCGGCAAATACGAGATTCTCGATTACGTCGGCATTGCCGAGTGCGGCAAAGTCGTGCATCCGCAAGGGCTCGCTGCACAGATGCGCGGCGGTGCTGTTTGGGGCATGGGAATGGCCGGACTTGAACGTCATGTCTATGACCCGCAAAACGGCTTGCCGGCCAACGTCGGCTATCACCAGTGCCGGATTCCTTCCTACCTGGATACACCGTCAGAGATAAAGACTGGCGCTGTTGATATTCCGGATCCACAAAGCCCGTTCGGCGCCCGCGGCATTGGCGAGCCGGCAATGGGCTGCTCAGTGGCCGCACTGACCTCGGCGATTGCGGATGCGCTCGACGGACATGTATTCGGTCGCACACCCGTTAGTCCTGACATGATTCTGAACTACGTAGCGGGACGTGATCAGTCGTTCAAGCCGTTACAGACCAACAACTTCTGAGGTAGATATGGCTTCTTTCGATGTCATGCCCAATGTACAGCTCTACCAGCCCGCGGAACTCGACGACGCGCTGGAACTGGCTGACCGACTGGGCGAACAAGGCTGGCTCCTCGGCGGCGGCCAGGATACCTACGGCTGGCTGAAAGACCGCGCCAAGAACCCGCAAGCGATGATTGACCTGAACGGCATCGAGGCCTTGAAGGGTATTCGCGAGACGGCCGATGGCATTGAGATCGGTGCTGCAACGACGTTACGCGACATTATCCGTAACCCGCTGCTGAAGGAACGCTACCGTTTGCTGGTCGATGCCGCGTCACGTGTTGCCAGCCCACAGATTCGCAATGTCGGCACGCTCGGTGGCAACCTCGTGCAGGACACGCGCTGCTGGTATTACCGCCGCGGCCTCTCCTGTTATCGGGCAGGCGGCAACCTTTGTTACGCGGACAGTCCGGAGGGCATGAATCGCGAGCACGCATTGTTCGGCGCCAGTCGATGCGTAGCGGTGAGCCCGTCGGACACCGCCACCGCGATGGTCGCGCTCGATGCAACCATGGTCATCAACAGCGTCGATGGTGAACGCACGGTGCCGGCCAGCAAATTTTTCGCCGGCCCGGCAACACACATCACACGCATGACCTCGCTGGAACCCGGTGAAATTCTGGCCGCTGTCCGACTGCCCAGCAAGTGGGCCGGCAAACGCTTCTATTTCGAGAAAGTGGCGGATCGCAATGTCTGGGACTTCGCCCTGGTCAGCATCGCGGTCGCCATGGACGTCAGCGACAACGTCATTGGCGAATGCCGGTTTGTTTGCGGCGGAGTTGCCGCTGTACCTTACCGGCTAAACAAGGTGGAGCAAGCCGCGCGCGGCCAGTCACTGGGCGATGCGACGGGCGACAAGCTTGCGCCGTTGGCAGCACAAGGCGCCAGACCGCTTAATTACAATCACTTCAAAATGCCGTTGATGGAAAATCTCGTCCGGCGGGCGATGCGGGGCTAATTGATGGATATCGCAACATTCAAGAACGACGTCTGGGGCCGGGAAGTTTTGCTGGGGGTATCCTGGGATCTGCTTTGGGTCATTCTTATCGTGTCGTTCCTGTTTATCGCGGTACACGCGGTATACAAGGCCGCCCGGAAAAAACCACGCAAACCGTCCAGCGATGGTCCGCGGCTAAAACGCCATGACGGCATCGACCGCTTGTTTCACTGGGTCATGGCTGCGAGCATATTCGTACTGTTGATCACGGGCATCTTGCCCATTATTGGCATCGAGTTTTCATGGCTGACCATCCACTGGGTGGCTGGCATCGTGCTCACGGTGGTTGTGGTTTTCCACATTGTGCGCTCGCTGTTCTGGCAGGACCTCAAGTCCATGTGGATCAGCCCCCGCGACCTGAAAGAACCGTTCGACGACACTGTCAAACCCGGCAAGTATTCGCTGGCTCAGAAGTGCATGCACCTCGGCGTAACCGTTCTCACACTGGCTGTTATCGCAACCGGCATTGGCCTGTTCGCGATGATCGACACACCGTGGTGGAACCGCACCAACTCCCTGTCGGAAGCGACCCTCGGTTGGTTGTTTTTCATACACGGACTGTCAACATTGCTACTCGTCGCAACGATCTCGTTGCACGTGTATTTCGGTGTTCGTCCGGAGAAGCTGTTTTACCTGCGCTCAATGCTGAAAGGTTGGGTCTCAAGAGACGAACTTGATGCCAATCATGACGCCAGTCGCTGGTCGCCTGACGAGTCAGCCTGAGCGCGATACGATACCCGCCCTCTCCGCAACAAGAGCAAATCATTTCTGTGAGTAACACACTAAATGACCAGATCGATGTCGTCGAATCTGGCTACGAATTTCTGCTGGCGTACGCCGCGCAAGGCCGTGACACTGACGAGGGCGAATCCGCCCCGTCCGAGGTCCGCACAATACTGACCGGAATGAGCGAAGCGGCAGCGAACATTTGTGAACAGCTTGCCGATTCCAGTCACGACTTTTCCGTAATAACCATTGAAGACGCGAGGAAGTCATTGGCGGCGATATCACTGGTACTCTCGCAGCAGAAAATCAGTTCAGAACTGGTCGATAATCTGAATGCGTCGATCCATCTGCGGGCCCTTTTGACTGACCTGTTTTTGTTGAGCGAAACCGGACTCTAGACATCAGGCATACCGCCGGCCCTGCGCAGCAAAGACTCACCATAACATTACTTTCGCAAGCAACAACCGGACATCAAACACGGTTGCAAACGCACCAAGCGATGTCTGTACGTTGCCTTGTGCGACTACCGGGCATGTTGATTTCAGCCGTAATTTATAGGCTTATTCGGCTCTCTTGCTGCCGTTGAAATCCGCCGGGTTATCATGCCTAATACCTGCACGGTCTTGCTTAGTCGTCGCAGATTAACGCTGATCGTTGCTTCATAGGGGGGAGTACTTTGAGTTCGCAATGGCGGTAGCAAAGCTAGCCGGTTGTCGCTGCGATCTCTGCAAAGCCGACACCGGACCAGTCATATCCAGCGCGGAACTTATCGTGTTCCGTACACACCAACACTCGGTGCTGGCACCTGATTCTTACGCCTGCGGCTATGGCACAAGTACTTGCGCAGATTCGCATCAAAGAAAGAAGACCACATATGACTGATCAAATATCACGACGGCACTTTCTTAACATTGTCGGTGCCGTAGGTGGTGCTACTGCTGTTTATCAGACCAGCAGAGCAATGGGTCTGATGCCCGATACGGGCGAAATGCCCTATCTCGATCTTCTGCACGTCGGCCGAAACAAGAAAAGCGTAGTGATACTCGGTGCAGGCATCGCCGGTCTGACATCGGCGTATGAGCTTGAACGCGCAGGCTACGACGTAACTGTACTTGAGGCATCAAACCGCGCAGGTGGCCGCAATGTTACCTACCGACACGGTGATGTTGTCGACGAAATGGGTAACGCCCAGACCGTTAATTTTGATGACGAACCGCACCTGTATTTCAACGGTGGCCCTGCTCGCTTGCCCGGTCATCACCAACGTGCCATGCACTATTGCCGCGAGCTCGGTGTTGAGCTCGACATCATGGCCAACGATAACCGTCTGGCCTGGACACAGGATGACAACGCCTTTGGCGGCAAACGTGTCCGGGTTCGCGAATACACGACAGATGCGCGCGGCTTCATGTCGGAACTACTGCATAAAGCAGTAGACGCCAATCAGTTCGAGCAGCCGATTTCAGACGAAGAAAAAGAGCAACTACTCGCGTTCATAAAGAACTACGGCGATCTCAATGACAACGCGTTGTACAAAGGCTCTGCGCGTGCCGGCTATGCATCCGGTGGTTTTCTCAAACACGGCGAGCTGAAAGGGACACTCGACTTTTCCGAAATTCTGAAAAGCAGCTTTTGGCAACGCGGCATGCACTTCAATCACGCCGAAGACTGGGCCGCGCCTCTGATGACTCCGAAAGGCGGCATGGACAATCTCGTCAAAGGCTTTTTGCGCAATATGCGAACCGACGTCACGCTTAATGCACAGGTTCAGTCCATACAGTTGCGCGAAGATGGTGTTGATATTGTCTACAACCACAAGGGACGACGACGCAAGATCGAGGCCGACTACTGTTTCAACAGCATCCCATCGCATTTTATCAATGGCATACCGAACAACTTGCCAAAAGACTACGTCGCTGCACTGACCGAAATGCGCCGGGGCAATTTCTTCAAAATCGGCCTGCAGATGAAAGAGCGCTTCTGGGAGCGCGAAAATATCTACGGTGGCATCTCTTACACCAATCAGGACATCAACCAGATCTGGTACCCATCGCACGGCATCTTCAAACAGAAAGGCGTTGTGCTTGCGGCGTATGCGTTTGGCCCGGAACAGTCAAATCGTTTCGAACGGATGAGCACGTCGGATCGCATCAAAGCAGCGGCCCGCATGGGCGAGAAGGTGCACCCGGGGTATACAGACTATATAGATACCGGCATCAGCGTGCCCTGGGGCCGCATGAATCACATGATGGGTTGCGGCAACTCCTTCCGCGGTGTCGATGATGCTGAAACGAAATTCAAAACCATCCAGGCACCTGCTGGCAGGCATTACATGATTGGCGATCAGATCAGCTTCCACTCCAGTTGGCAGGAAGGTGCATTTGCCTCGGCAACAAACGCGTTACAGGATCTCGATAGCCGGGTGCGAGCTGAAATGTCGACGGCAAAGGGGTAAGACGATGAAACGGATTTCAGTTCTGACAGCACTGTTGCTAACCCTTGGTGCAAGTTATCCGGCCTCAGTAATCGCCGACGAGAATGTAGTGCCCGCCGATGAATTCGTCTATTGCACCGTTTGCCACGGTATTCAAATGGGCGGCAACAGCGTCATCCAGGCGCCGCGCTTGTCCGGTATGGAGCGCTGGTACATCAGCCGACAGTTGCAATCATTCAAGAACGGTTGGCGTGGTGCGCACCCGGACGATACCTACGGCCAGGAAATGCGCCCCATGGCTGAGGTGCTTAGCGAAAAGGAAATCAACCAGGTAGCTACCTACGTTCGCAGTGTAAGCTCGGCGCCACCGGCAACAACCATTCAGGGCGACATCAACCGGGGCAAAGCGTTGTACAGCAGTTGTGCGGCGTGCCACAAAGCGGATGCGAGCGGTAACGAATTGCTTGCGAGCCCACCGCTTAGCGGCTTAAATGACTGGTACCTGTTGACTCAACTCAAGAACTTTAAGAGCGGCGTGCGCGGCAACAACCCCGAAGATGCTTACGGCATGCAAATGCAGGCCGCTGCAGGACTACTGGCCGATGAACAAGCAATGAAAGATGTCGTTCGCTATATTGCCAGCTTGCGCAAATAACGCATCCACCCTATTACCCATCGTGAAGGAAGAGACCACCATGAAGCAATCAGCACTCGTTGGATTACTATTGTTGGCAGGCGCATGCGCCAATGCCGGCGATGTCACCCGCCACCCGTTGCCGAATAACTCGACATTCCCTATTGCTCAGGCAGTCGAAACCTCCGCCAATACCACGATCGTCTATCACAGTGGCACGGTACCCGGCCCTGTTAACCCCGATGCAGAGCGCGGTAGTCGCGAGTACTGGGGCGATACAGAAGCGCAATCGTTAAGCGTGTTCAAGCGCATGGAAGCTTCGCTCGAGAATCTCGGGCTTGATTTCGGCGATACCGTGAAGATGACCGTGTTTCTCGTTGGTGATGAAGAGCTCGGCGGCAAGATGGACTTCGCCGGTTTCATGCGCGCCTATACAAAGTATTTCGGCACGGCCGAGCAACCCAATCTGCCGGCTCGTTCGGCGGTGCAGGTCGCAGGCCTCGCCGGTGAAGGCATGCTGGTTGAAATCGAAATCATTCTTGCGCGCAGCGACGACTAAACTGTAACGGCCAGTGGCTGTATCCAGGGCCTTACCGGCAATCGGTAGGGCCCTTTTTATTTCCCGGCCTGTTGCGCGTACCTGAAAGCCGCCGGCCCACGTTTTAGATCAATAACCGGCCGCTGGCCAGCCGGGCTTGCATCCTGCCGAAGGTGACAGCGACACCTGGCTATGCCAACCTTCGCAGCCCTCTCAGTCGGCACCCAACCCAATCAGCGATGACTCGATGCTTGCTGCGCAATAGCGATACCGAGTGGTTCCTGTTCCGGGAACCACGGGCGGTCCTCACCGCGCGTTGCATTGCCGATGTCGTCCCGATGCTGAAAACAGCGGAAACATTCGTCACTGGACAAGAGGGCTATGCCGCAGGTTACATCGCCTATGAAGCCGCCCCTGCATTTGACCGCGCCCTGCAGACTCATGCGCCCGGAGGCTTGCCGTTGCTCATGCTCGGTCTGTTTGATGCGCCGCAGCGATTGTCCGAGCCGCCGCTCACCGCCTCCGCCAACGCCCAGGCCGCAAACTGGCGCATGACGACCGGCCGGGAGCAGTACATCGCCCATCTGGCGAACATTCGCGAACAAATCGCGCTCGGCAATACGTATCAGGTGAACTACACAACACGACTGACAGCGGATCGTGCACTGGATGCGGCCGCACTGTTCGCCGACATTGCCGCTGACGCCCCGTACGCGGCGCTACTGGAGTTTTCCGGGCACAGCATAGTCTCGGCCTCACCAGAACTTTTTTTCCGCCTGGACGGCGCAGGATTGCGCTGCGAACCGATGAAGGGCACGGCAGAACGGGGCCTGACCACGGAGACCGATAAAGCACAGGCCTCGACACTGCAGGCCTCGACCAAGAACCGTGCCGAGAACGTCATGATCACGGATATGATTCGCAATGACCTGGGACGCGTCGCCCGCCCCGGTTCGGTGACAGCGGCGTCACTGTATGACCTGCGCAAGTTTCCTACAGTCTGGCAGATGACTTCGAGCGTAACGGCACTCAGCGACAGCACGATCAGCGACATCTTTGCCGCCTTGTTTCCCTCCGCGTCCATCACTGGTGCGCCCAAAGCATCCAGCATGCAGTTGATCAAGAGACTGGAAGACACGCCACGGAATGTCTATACGGGTGCGATAGGCTGGATAGGGCCGAACCGAACCGCCCAGTTCAGTGTCGCAATCCGTACCGCATTAATCGAGCACGCGACCAAGACGGCGACCTATGGCGTCGGTGGAGGAATCGTCTGGGATTCAATACCGGACGACGAATATCGCGAGTGCCTCGCCAAGTCACGCGTGCTTGCAACGACCAGTGACGATCGCAACTTCCAGCTACTGGAAACACTGCGCTGGACCCCGGACAGTGGTTTTCACTTACTCGACTACCACCTCGATCGCTTGGTCGCATCCGCTGACTATTTTGACTTCTGCTGCGATCGGCGGAGTATTCTTGCACAGCTCAATGCGGCGATGGCTACCGCTACTGCTGCAGCCCTGCGCGTACGGCTGACCGTCACGCGCGCCGGCATCGCGACGATCACCATGCAGAACCTGTCGCTACCCGGTAAACACACCGTGCTGCACATCGCGAAAAAGCCAATTGATACCGGCAGCCCGTTCGTTTATCACAAGACCACACAACGTCGGCTCTACAACGAGGCACTTGATGATGTTGGGCCTGCCGATGATGTCCTGCTGTGGAATAAATCCGGGGAAATTACGGAAAGCAGTATCGCCAACGTTGTAGTCCGTTTTGGCAACAAATGGGTAACGCCGCCCGTGCACTGCGGCTTGCTGGCTGGCACCGAGCGTCGCCACTCTTTGTCAGTGGGCAAGATCACGGAAGAAGTCGTCACACTGGAGCAACTTCGGGCGGCTGACGAGATCGGCCTGATCAATTCAGTTAGGGGATGGTATCCCGCCGAGCTGGCCGCGGAGTAAATAGCGCTGCCAGCAATTTCGGTACACGCCTGCCGACGCGAACTGACGAGCAGCAGCCGCTGCCGTCGACTTCAGCAAACTACGGTTGAATCTCGCCGTCCTGATAGACAACTTTACCGCCGAGGATGGTCATCACGATTTCTGTATCCATGATGTCGTCATCCGGCACAGTAATGAGATCCTGTGACAGAACAGTTATGTCGGCCAGTTTGCCGGGCGTGAGGGAACCTTTGATACCGTCCTCGAAAGCGGCAATAGCGTTGCCCATTGTGTACGAGTAAAGCGCGACTTCTCGCGTATACACTTCGTCCGGCTGGAAGTAACTGCCATCCGGCAGTTGCCGCGTAACCGAACAATGGAAGCTGGCAATAGGGCTGATCTCATCCACGGGTGGGTCAGTGCCGTTGGTCGGGACCGCACCAGCTTCATAGAGCGTATTGAATATATAGCCACGCTCCGCTGTGCGTTGCGGACCGAGCCGCTCCTCAACCCAAGGGCCATCCGAGCAGGCGAAAATGCCCTGGACCGCCGGAATAACATCCAGCTCAACCGTGCGCTGCACATCGACGGGGTGAATGACCTGGGCGTGTTCGATACGCCAACGCAGGTCGGTCT
The DNA here is from genome assembly GCF_001677435.1 of Woeseia oceani. Classification (GTDB taxonomy): domain Bacteria; phylum Pseudomonadota; class Gammaproteobacteria; order Steroidobacterales; family Woeseiaceae; genus Woeseia; species Woeseia oceani. Next base: position 815,601 of record NZ_CP016268.1, on the reverse strand, counting down.
TGTCCGGATGACGAGCAAACTCAGCCGCGTAAATGTTCAACAACTCCCGATAGGCGCGGTCGCCGATACCCTGTATTGCGAGCTGGTAGTCGTGCTGCATGGCGAGGCGCGCGGAGGCTTCGATCTCTGCAATCGGCACCACATTGAGACCATGACTGCGCGGCAAATCCGTGTAGGGTTCCAGCAACCAACCACCGTGCGTCCCGAGCGCGCCGTCGAGTACTTTTTCGCCGATGGCGCGCACGGTCAGAAAGTTATTGCCATAGCCGATCATGCGGTAATCGGCGAGACGACCCTGCATGTCAGCGGCTTGCTCTTCAAAAGCCATCCACAACCGAACCGGCAAGTTGGCTTCATCGGCCATGGTCTTCAGCAGATCCACTTCCGCGAATCGCGTGCCGAGATCCTGAAACGACGTAATGCCGTGGCGCAATGATTCTTCACCGGCAAGTTTCACCTTGCGGCGCATTTCCGCTTCAATTACTGCGTTCGAACGCAACGACTGGTGGCGCGCGAAGGCGGCACGAAACAGATCCTGGGCTGACTCGCGCATCATGCCTATAGGCCGGCCGTCGTCCGTCAGGACAATTTCACCGCCATCCGGCGGCACCGTCTTGCCGTCGAGCTCCACAAGCGTCATCGCTTTCTGATTGACGAATACAGCATGTCCGCTGGTATGTATGAGCATCACCGGATGATCCGGTGTTGCGGCGCTGAGCTTGTCGCGCAACGGCAGCCCTTCCACTGACGGTACTGGCTGCGTCTTCCACTTGTCCTGATGCCAGCCTCGCCCGACGATCCATTCGCCGGCCGGCGTTTCCTTCGCGGCATCAGCGACCATCGCAACTATGGCATCGAAACTGTCCGCATAACGGAAGTCGAGCGTCATCAGCGAATCGCCGAACGATGTGTAGTGACCGTGGCCTTCGATGAACCCCGGTATCGCCGTCTTGCCTTGCAAATCGATGACCTGGGTTTGCTCGCCGCGCCAGGCAGACAATGCTTCGTTGCTGCCGAGGGCCGCGATGCGATCACCGCTAACGGCGAGGGCCTGGACCAGCGGGCGCTGATCATCAACCGTTCGGATATTGCCGTTGATCAACAGCAGGTCAGCTTGCGGGTGCTGGCCTACATCGGACTCACTGCCACACGCAACCAGCAACAAAGCCATCCCGCTCAAGTACATCCTGCGCATGCTCTACCCTCTTTCGATCGGGCGTGGTAGCGACAACAGCCTTATCTGCGTCTCTTCACGCAGCGAACGAATATGGCCGCAGCGGAAACTCTAGCGACCGCCCGGTTGAAAATTAACCGTAACGCCAAGGTACACATTCCGGTCCGGAGCCGGCTCATAGTAACGCGCACCGAATGCATTGATACGGATATTGCTGTTATAGCGCTCGTTAAACAGGTTGTTGATACCGATGTACGGTCGGATCTGCCAGCGACCATAGTCATACTCGTCGTACAGTCGCAGGTTGCTGACTGTGTAGGCGTCTACCGCCGCCGTATTCGCATTATCCGCGTAGAGATCCCCGGAATAGACCGCTTCAAGCGTTGCCGCGAGTCCCGACATGGACCGGTAATGCACACCCAGATAAGCGAACTGTCCCGGCAAGCCCGGCAGTTCCTTGCCGGCATAGTCAGTACCGTTCTCGTCAACGAACTCATCGTACGTAAAATCAGACCAGGTGTAGGAGGCGTCTATGCCGAAGCCACTGTCGTGATTCCAGGACACGGCTGTTTCGATTCCGCGCCGATCCGACCGACCTGCGTTGGCGTAGAAGGTACGACCAGGAAAACCGGCCAGCTCAAAAGGTACCAGTTCGTCTTTGATATCTATCTGGAACGCAGCAAGCTCGAAATACAGGTCGTCGTTACCCGTCTTGAACCCTATTTCAAAATTATCGGCTCGTTGCGGGACGAGCGCGGCATTGAATCCACCGCTGGTATCGGGGTTCGCGAGCTCCGTCGTGGTCGGCGTTTCGAAAGAACTGCTCCATGACGCGAACAGGATATAGCTGCCGAAATCCGCATTGGCGCCTAACGACGGGCTTAGCTGATCGAAACTGACCTCGCCGGTATCGTCTCCATCGGCCAGAAACTGATCGCTTACGTCAAAGGTAATGTCGTCGTAACGTAGCCCGCCACTAAGCGTCCACATTTCGTTGAGCGCGTACTGGGTTTGGACGAAAACCGCATTGCTTGCTACTTGCTCCCGCTGCTCGAAGGACAGCGCACCGTATTCACCATTTTCATTGTCGAAACGGCGACGGTCGTCGTCCTGCCGGTCAAGATCAATGCCGAAGACGAGATCAAAACTCTCAGGCAACCAGCCTACGGGACGGTATTGCAGACCGGCGCCATAGACAAAGCGATCAAACTCAACGATGCCACCACTACCGAACGGAAGCTTGTTGGCAAAGTCACGCCAAAGGTAATAGTTGTGCAAAGAAAGCGTTCCGGTGTCACGCACGCGTTCATAGACCAGGCCCACCCGCTGCTGATCCATGGACTCACCGGAATCGAAGGTCAGATTGACGTCACGCGCAGATCGGGGGTCGGCTGCTGCCTGCGCCGCATTGATACCACCAGGGTCGTCCGCCGTCGGCTGGTCACTCAGATTGAATGCCACGGTCAATCGGTCCTTGCTGCCTATGGGCACACCCAGCTTGGCGTTAAGCATACGACTCTCTGAGTCTGATTGTTCGCGCCAGCCTTCAAAGTCCTGACTCGACAGGTTGAAGAGGTAGTCGACATCACCGGCGCGGCCGCCCGTCTTGATGCCCACTTTGCTGTAGCCCAATTCCCCTGCGCCCACGTTGGCTTCAACAAAGGCCGGGCCTTTACCAAGCTCGCTCTCAATGGCGATAACGCCGCCAGAGCTGTTGCCGTACATTGATGACGCCGGGCCGCGCAATACCTCGATGCGGTCTGTGGAACCGAGATCGATGCTATCAACCTGCGCCTGACCATCCGGCAAGGTTTCCGGTATCCCATCGATAATGATCTTGACACCACGCACACCAAAGCCTGAGCGTGCGCCGAAACCGCGCAATGAAATCCGGAGGTCCTGCGCAAAGTTATAACGGTTCTGCATGTACAGGCCGGGAACCCCGGCAAGCGCCTCATCCAGACCCAGTTGTTGCGTGCCGTTCTGAATCCGTTCCTTGGTAATCAGGGACACCGATCGGGCTGCTTCTCGTATCGAAGTGTCAAGGCGGGTTGCCGAAACGACGATCTCATCGAGAGTATCTTCAGCGAGTGAGTTTGCTGACCAGGCGGTGAGCAACAGCGAGCCCAAAAACAGCTTTCCAGGAGTGCGGGTTAATCCAGTCATGGCTATTGGAATCGTCCTGATTATCGTCAACAGTTAGGGGTGTTCGAGCAGGCCCTAAGATAGGCAAAGACGCAAAAAATTGCTATTTCAGAGGGAACCATCCCGGTGGCCGCAACAGGGCCGCGGCATTCACACCCGGATGCATCACGCCAGCCTGAGTTTCCCCGCCAGACGGGCAGCAGACTCAGGGTCGGTACCGCACCAGTGCCCGCGCCTTACTGGCTACGGGGAACAACCGGTAGAAGGCATCGGCCAGCGGTTTGGAGGAATACGTCTGCCAAACCACCAGCTCAAAGCCTGTCTTTTGCAGCAAAACTTCAAATGACTGCCGGCAGAATTCATTGCAATGGCCCGGGCGCCATGCGTCCGAATACTTGCGGTTGCGCAAACCCCTGTTCTTCAGGAAGCGCTTAAGCGCGTAGCTGAATGAACGGGTATTCGGGAATTCGAGCAAAGCCAGGCCGCCGGGCTTGAGCAGGGCGGCTATCTTTTGCATCGCAAGCACGGAGTCCGGCAGATGTTCGAGCACATGCCGCAAGACGACAACGTCGTAACATTGCCCTTCTGCATTTTCGTATTCAAGAAAATTGGCGACGGTTACATCTATGCCTTGATCGCGACGTATCGCTTCGGCGGCGGACGCCGAGAGTTCCATGCCCTGGACTTGCCATCCGGCCTCACGCGCCAGATGCAAGAGACAGGCGTTGCCGCAGCCGATGTCCATAATTCTGCCGGTTTCGGCAAGGTGCGGTTTTAAAAACCGCCAGCTCTGTGCGACGTCCTTGTTGGACTTGTGATCAGGATCGAGGGGGCTGACGTAGCGCTCCGTGTACTGCGTCTGGTCCAGACCCAGACTGAGATCGTAATTCCAAAGCGCACAATGACGGCAACGGTAGTAATGCAGATCGCGGTTGCGCCCGTCACTCATGCACAGACGCAAATCGTGACTACCGCAAAGTCGGCATTCGGCGAGCATGCTTGGCTCCGGATAAAAGTCGGATGCGCATATTAGCATGCGGTAGAATGACGAACCTCAGTGGTCGATCCGCAACTTTCCTTATGAATATCACATGCTTATATTGCGAGCAGTAGACGCCCCGGGATTGGGCGCAGCAGCGCACGAGCGTGTTGCCGGGCGGGGTCAGTCATGAGTATTCGCGTCCTCTGCATCGTTGATGACAGCGATCGCCCGACCATAGAATCGTTCATCGGTATGCACCGTGCCGGCATCGACATCACCGTGAGCTGCCAGTCAGAAAGCCCGAATCTCGCGCGGCTGACCGACGCCGGGGTACCGATCATAGATCTGCCACTGCGGAAGAACTTTGACAAGGCAGGCATACGCCGGTTGCAGCAGGAGTTTGATCGGCGTCAGTACGACATCGTCCATACGTTTAATAACAAAGCGATAACAAACGTATTACGGGCAGTGCGCGGGCGAGACATCAAAGTGGTTGCCTACCGGGGCATTGTGGGCGCGGTCAGCTTTCTCGACCCCATGTCGTGGATGCGCTACCTGAACCCGCGGATAGATCGGATTATCTGCGTGTGCGAGGCCATTCGGCGGCATTTCCTGCAGATGCAACCCGCGTTCCTGAGGATGCCGGACCACCGGCCGGTCACAATCCACAAGGGACACCGGCTGGAATGGTATGACCAGAGTCCCGCCGACCTCGCCGAACTGGGCTTGCCTGCCGATGCTTTCGTTATCACCTGCGTTGCCAATTACCGGCCCAGAAAAGGCGTCGAAGTCCTGGTCGAAGCAATGGGTCTCCTGCCCGCCGATATCCCGGCGCATTTGCTATTGGTCGGCAATATGACCGGGCCCCGGCTGGATCGCCAGATCGCCGCCAGCGCGGCGGCGAGCCGCATCCATCGCCCGGGCTATCGCAAGGACGCACCAAGCATCAGCGCGGCGAGTGATGTCTTTTGTCTGGCATCAACCAAACGCGAGGGCTTGCCGAGATCGGTCATAGAAGCCATGGCCTACGGCGTGCCTCCCGTTGTCACGGACAGCGGCGGAAGCCCTGAACTGGTGGTCGATGGCGAAAGCGGGCTGATTGTGCCGGTTCACGATCCGCAAGCGTTGGCAACAGCATTCGAACGTTTGTACAGAGACCCGGATTTGCGAGAACGAATGGGGAAAGCCGCCCGGACCCGGATCGCCAGCCATTTTCGCAACGAGGATACAGTCACCAAAACGATTGCGCTGTATCAGGAACTGACGGGCAAGACAGTTCAGGCATAGTTGACCTCGGCCCGCTGTGCGCGTGGCGCAGCAATAGCCACTTTCGAAGTCCGCGACTTGTAGCCGCCTGAGCGCTCGCGGAGTCCGGTGCTAGTCCGGTAAAAGGTGATCAACGAAAATCAGCTCATCCGTGGGGAAGTTCAGCCTTCTGGCTTTGGCGATCAATGCCGAGAGCACCGCCGGCTCAAGCGTGCGCGAACGAGCCAGTATCCATAAGTACCCCCTGTCTGGCCCTGCTATTAATGCATACTGGTAGTCGTCCTTGTCGAGCGCAATGATGTTGTAACCGCCGTAGAACGGGCCAAAAAACGAGACCTTCAACTGACCTGTATCCGGGGCGCCGACAAAATAGGCCTTGCCTGTTGCATCGTTCCATTCACCGGATGACGCTTTGTAGCCACGATTGACCACGTTGATACCACCATCGTCACGCAGGCTGTAGGTAGCGGTAACGTCCGACATCCCCCTTTCAAAGCGGTGATCGAGTCGGGCGATCTCATACCAGGTGCCGAGGTAGCGATTGAGTTCGAAGCCGGAGACGGCTTGCACTCCATCGGGAGCACCTACGCAGCTGCTTTGAAACACCGCAACAAGCGACGCAAGTAGCGGCGTGAAAATCCGGGACCGTAAATTCATAACACGCTCTCGCCTCATTTTATTGACACCGAACATAGCGGCGAACCGGACGGCATGTAAGAGGGGAAGCTACGCCGGTTACAAAACATTACATGCGGAGCGATTCAAACAAGCGATCCTTCGCTTGCCGTTTTGGCGCGCCATCCCGATATCCAGACATGATACGCCCGTCGCGGTAGCCGGTTCGGCTCGAGACCCTTTGTCATTCTGCTCACTATCCGGCGCGTACTTCCGCTTCAAGTTGTGTATCCGATTTGAGTGAATTGGTAATCAGGCAACCGTTCTCGGATTTTTCCAGGATACGCTTTGCCTGTTGCTCGTTCGTACCCTGCGGTACGTGGAGTAGCACTTTGAGTTTGAACTCGGTAAAGCGCACAACTTTGTCTGTGCGATCGAGTACGCCTTCAACTTCGCACTTCAACGCGACCCATTCGAGCTTCGATGCGCGGGCTATAGCCCGAAAAGTCAGTACGAAGCAGTCCGCAACCGCCGCTACCAGCAATGTTTCCGGCGACCATTGATCGCCAGGGCCGCCAAATTCCGCGGGTGGTGCGGAGGAGATTTCGGCTAAACCGTTGCTTGTCAGCCGAACATCGCCTTCAAGACCGGCATCTGCTGAAACGGCATACAGGTGTGGGTAACTATGCATGTTGTATTCCTGATTGCTTGCATTCCGATACGCGACTTGCATACTGAAGCGACCGGAATAACTGGCAATCCGGGTTACTACCTATTTGTACACAGCCTGGATAGTCATGCTCCGGTCGAAAAGCGTGGATGTGCACACAGGCATTGGCATGAACACCCCTGTAACCCGGTGCTCGTGCTTTCTAGGTGTTTTCCCGGATGGGCGACGGTGCCGCTATGATTGATCATTTCAGGGTATTCGCCATGCACCGGAAGTCGATGCCACGTGCGCCACTGTTGCAGAACAGGGGTGGCCTGACAGGCAGCAAGCACGCCTGCTGCCAATCCGCATTCCACTCCACGCTGTAGCGAATCAAACAGAAAACGTGCCGAAACACTGCGCGTCACTGAAACTCAAGAGGGTTTACGATGAAAAAAGCCACACATCTCGCGTCGATTGCAGCGCTGTTCGTCGGGCTTGCTGCTTGCCAAAGCGGCGCGAATTCAGGTCAACAGCTCGTACTGCCGGAAGGCGATGCCACCGCCGGTCAGGAGGCGTTCGTCTCGCTGGAATGCACAGCGTGTCATACCGTGAGCGGATTGGACCTGCCTGCCGCCGAAGAAATGGGCCCGGTTACCATGCTGCTCGGCGGCAACGTATCGAAGGTAAAGAGCTACAACGAGCTTGTCACCTCAGTTATCAATCCGTCGCACAAACTGGCGCGAAACCTGTTCAAGCAGGAAATTGCACAGAACGGTGAATCGATCATGCCAGTCTACAATGACGTCATGACGGTAACGCAGCTGATCGACATCGTTGCTTTCCTTGACTCCCGATACGAGGTTGTCAAACGGCCAAGCTACCGTTATCCGGTTTACACGTATTAGTCCAGGTGCACGCTGGCAGGTACTGAATTGACCTGCCAGCAACTCAATGCGACAGCGGAAAAGCATGCGCTGGCACTGCGGATCGCTGTTGACCGTGCGCGGCTACACAAAGTGGTCGCGCATTCTCCGGTTTTCGCGAGTATATCTACGTATTGAACCTCTGCCCCGTTCATAGAATTCTGCTTGCTGATTGTCGGAAATTTGCAGCGGGCGGTCGCAGTAATGAAGTTTGAGCTACAGTTTTTTGGCGCGACCGAAGAGGTCACCGGTTCCTTGTACGTGATCCGCACGGGTCAGCATACCGTCTTGCTCGAATGCGGCCTCGTACAGGGTGGTCGCAAGGACGAACTGCGCAATGCCGAGCCGTTTCCGGTGCCGATTAAAGATATTGACGCGGTCATATTGAGCCATGCGCATATCGATCACTCGGGGCGTGTTCCACTACTGGCAAAGCGTGGATATACGGGGCCGGTGTACACCCAGAATGCGACCCGTGAACTTTGTTCAATCATGCTTCCGGACTCGGGATACCTGCATGAAAAGGATGCTGAGTGGGAAAATCGCAAGCGTGACAAGAAAGGCGAAGAACCGGTAGAAGCTCTGTACACGCGAGCTGACGCTGAAGATTCCCTTAAGCTTTTCCGTAGCTTTCGCTACGAAGAATCGACGGAAATCTTGCCAGGCCTGTGGCTACGGTTCCTGGACGCCGGGCACATTCTTGGCTCGGCGATCGTCGAGCTACGTTGTAGCGACGGCACTGCCAGCCGTACATTGGTATTCACCGGCGACCTTGGCTACCGGGACGCGCCAGTGATGGAGCCGCCAAAACGCCTCAAACACGCCGATGCGGTATTAATGGAAAGCACCTATGGCGACCGTTTGCATCGCTCGTTTGACGAAACGCTGATTGAACTGGCTGACATCTTTCAACGTGCGAGAGCCAGCAAAGGCAACATCCTGATACCGGCTTTTACCGTTGGCAGAACCCAGGACCTCCTGTACCTGATGTCGCAAAACTACAAGCGATGGGGTCTTGCTGACTGGCACATTTACCTCGACAGCCCCATGGGCATAGAGGCAACCAAAGTCTACGCCCGCTTTCGTCACTTGTATGGCGCCGAGCTGTTTCGCCCTGGTTCCGAATTGCCGAATCTGCCGAACTTTCACGCGACCATGACGACCGAAGAGTCTATGGGGATCAATACGATACGGTCAGGGGCCATCATCATCGCGGGCAGTGGCATGTGCACGGGCGGGCGCATCCATCACCACCTGAAAAACAATATTGACCGGGCTGAGTGCCATGTCATTTTGATCGGTTTTCAGGCGCACGGCACACTCGGCAGGCGACTCGTCGATGGCGAAACCGAGATTCGGCTATGGGGCGAAACACTGCCTGTTCGCGCGCAGATCCACACAGTGGGAGGTTTGTCCGCTCACGGCGACCAGGCTGATCTCATTGACTGGTACCGAAACTTTGCGAACCGGCCGCCGCTCTACCTTGTGCATGGTGAGCCGAAAGCGCAGCAAGCACTGCAAGAGAAACTGCGCGAGACGCTGAACGCACCGGCCTCGATTGCTGTCCGTGGGCAGAAAATAGAGATCTAGCTTCGTGAATGACAAGAGAAGAGATAAGGGTCGCGCCTGCGTTGTACCACCACCGGTCGATCCCGCGAAACGCAAGTCGCCACTACCGTCGCAAAGTATCAAGTCACAGTTTGACGACCCCGACGCGGCCGCGCGGGTCGCTGCACTGGTTGCCAGTGACAGCTATCGTGAAGCGGACAAGGACTCAACCTTTCTGCAGGACGACCTCGTCCGAGGTGCAAGGCTCGGTCTGGACTACATGAAACCGGACTTGCTGATGCGTCAGGCGGGTGTGCAGAACACGTTGGTGGTATTCGGTGGCACGCGCATTGTTGAACCAGCAGAAGCTCAGCGGCGCGTTGCCGAGCTGAATCAATTGCTGGAAAACAATCCTGACGATGTTGAGATCGCTGCTCGCCTCAAGGTCGCAAAACGCATTCTAAAAATAAGCCACTACTACACTATTGCGCGGGAGTTTGGCGCCATCGTCGGCCGGGCCGGCGATGGACCGGCCGACTGCCGTCTCACCGTCATGACGGGCGGTGGACCCGGCATCATGGAAGCTGCCAACCGGGGTGCGTTTGACGTTGGCGCGAAGAGCATCGGGCTGAACATCACGTTGCCGCATGAACAGTTTCCAAACCCCTATGTGAGTCCCGGGCTTTGCTTCTCCGTACGCTACTTTGGCATTCGCAAACTGCACTTCCTGATGCGCGCTCGCGCGCTGGTTTTTTTCCCAGGCGGCTTCGGTACCCTTGACGAGCTGTTCGACGTGCTGACTTTGGCCCAGACACGCAAGATTATTCCTGTGCCTATCGTGTTGGTAGGTGAGTCATTCTGGCGCAGAATTCTCGACTCTGAGGCACTGGCCGCGAACGGGGTAATCGATCCAGAGGATCTGGACCTGTTCTGGTATGCCGAGTCCGCCCAGGGCATATGGGATGGGATCAACGAATGGTATCAGCGCTCCGGCAGCTCGCTGTTCTGCGAAAAATTACAGGCTAACTAGCACACCTGAGCCACCCTGCCATCTTGGCACTTATCCGGCAACACGTTAACACCCACCTAATCAGCCATAGCCTGCGAGCCTGATCGCGACCTATTTTCTAGCCGCGAGTTGTTCGGCAAGTTGCTGTATTGCCGCATCGCTCACATCATCAAGACCGAGTGGTGGATGCCGTATTTCGCCGTTAAGCACAGCATGAATGCGCACCGCCAGTTCCTGACTATCCTTTCCGGCAAAGCTGAGCTTGCCCTGGTGGCAGTTTGCACAGCTGGTTGTTGCGGGTTCACTGTGTGCAACGACGTCGCGCGTTTGCAATGCAGTGAGCGCAAATACCGCGATCGCCACCGTCGAGGCAAACACGGCCACTGTTTTAATCCTACTCATCATCATCTCCTCGGTGTGTTGCCCGGAATCGAAAACCACGCGCCGCTGGTCAGTGCCTTCAGGACGTCCCGTCTCGCGATCACGCCGACCAGTTTATTGTCCTCTGTAACCGGGTAGCGACGAAAGCTTCGGCGCACGAACTGTTCGGCAAGATCAAGCAGACTGAGATCGACGTCGACGGTCTCTATGTCGCTGGACATGTAATTGCTTACGCGACCGCCTGCTTCATCAAAGTAGCCGGCATCCAGAGCAACACCGATACAGTCGCGCTCGGTCAGGATGCCCTTGAGAGCGCCATGGTTGTCTATAACCAGCAGCCCGGAGATGTTCTGGTCAACAAGTATCTTGACCGCCGACATGATGTCGGCATCCGGCTCCGTGGTGTGGAGTTTGGTTGTCATGAAGTCACGCACACGTAATGGATGAATCATCGGCGACATTCCTCACGTGGCCTGGCACGATCCAGGCACTCGCATTCGCGCCCGCAGCCGCGCTTGAGTTCTTGTGTGCGTCCCAACAGCATGCCGAGTGCCATGGCCGCCATCATCAGGCAGAACGCAACAAACGTTGCAATGAATATAGTCATGTGCCGAAGTTATCGAACAGTATGCTGTCCGCCTCCACGCCAAAGTCCTCCAGCATTGCCACAACTGCACTGCTCATCAGCGGAGGTCCACACAAATAGTACTCTGCATCCTCCGGTGCCGGGTGATTGGCGAGATAGGTGTCCCGGACGACCGCATGAATGAAGCCCCGCGGGCCACTCCAGCCGGGGTCGGCCTTGCGATCGGACAGGGCTACATGCCAGCTGAAGTTTTCGTACTCGCGCGCCAAAGCCTCGAATTCGTCAGCAAGGCAGATATCGGCCTTGTCGCGCGCTCCATACCAGAGACTGATACGTCTCGCAGTCTTCTGACCGACGAGCTGGTCTTGCAGAATCGCGCGTAACGGGGCGATACCGGCACCGCCACCGATCAACACCATTTCGGCAGCCGAGTCCCGCGCATGGAATTCACCGAAAGGTCCTGACATCTCGACAGTGTCACCAGCGGCAAGGGAAAAAAGGAACGACGATACGAGCCCTGGCGGCGTTCTCGCGGAGGCGTTCGCGGGCGGCAAAGCAATGCGCACGATCAACCGTATTGTACCGGCTTCCTGCGGCGCGCTCGCAATCGAGTACGCGCGCTTCTCAGCAACCTCCCGTTCAGCTTCAAGCGCAAACAGGCCATCGCGCTGCCAGACTTCCCGGTATTCTTCCGGAATTGCAAAATCGGCAAAACGCGTCTTTCCCGGCGGAGCCTCGATAAGAACATAGTCGCCAGCCTCGTGCCCAAGGCCCTTACCCTCTGGAAGTTCAAGGACAATTTCTTTCAGGTAGGTGGACACATTGTGATTGGAGCGCACCCGGCCCAATGACTGGCGGGCCTCCAGCAATTCATCCGCTACGCGGATCGCGAGATTGTCACGAACATTTACCATGCAGGCGAGTCGCGTACCGCTCGCCGCTTCGCGGCGGCTGATCAAGTTACGTTCGGTCGGCAAAATCTCGCCGCCGCCCGCAATGACAGTGACACGGCATTGCCCGCACGAACCGCGGCCGCCACAGGCGGCGGGTAGCAGAATATTGTTGTACGCGAGCGCATCCAGCAGTTTCTCCCCTCGCGCTACTTGCAGCGATCTCTGGCCGTTGAGGGTGATCTCTGCGGTACCGGACGGCACCAGAAAATGTCGCGCGAGCAGCACGATCGAAGACAGTAACAGCACTATCGTGGTGGAAATACCGACTATGATCACCGTTTCGCCCATCCTAGATCTCGATACCGGACAGACCGGCAAACGCGAACGCAATCAGGCCCGTTACGATGAACGAGAGGCCGAGTCCTTTCAGATCCTCAGGTGCATCGCTGTAGCGTAGTCGTTCTCTTATCGCAGCGAACACAATCACCGCCAGCGCCCAGCCTATGCCGACTCCCAGCCCGTACGCCACACTGTCAACAAAGCCAAGGCTGCGTTGCGCCATCAACAATGAAGCACCGAGGATGGCGCAATTCACCGTCAACAATGGCAGGTAAATTCCAAGTGCCTGATGCAAACGCGGGAAGGACCGGTCAAGCACCATCTCGAGTATCTGTACCAGCGCAGCAATGACACCAATAAACGCGATAAAACGCAGGAAGGACAAATCGAGTTCAGGGTAACCAGCCCACGAGAGCGCGCCAGGGGCCAGCAGATAGTTGTAGATAAGCTGGTTGACAGGCACCGTGATCAGAATGACGACCGACACGGCAATGCCGAGCCCGATCGCCGTGTCGACCCGCTTCGAAACAGCGATGTATGTACACATGCCGAGCAGAAAGACGAGCGCCAGGTTCTCGACCACCATTGCCCGAAAAACAATGTTCAGGAAGTCACTCATCGAACCGGCGGTTGCATCAGTGTCGTTGTAAGTGCCGCCGCACGCCAGCGGCGTTGCCAGGCGCGGCTGCCCCAGATGACGAACCCAATCAGGAAAAACGCACTGGGTGCGTACAGCATCATCTCGTTCTTCGGGAACGATTCCGGCAACATTGCTCGACCCAACAGCGTACCGCTGCCAAGCAGTTCACGCGTGGCAGCAACGCTTATAAGTATGGCGCCGAAACCAAGCCCATTGCCGAGTGCATCGGCAATACTGTCCATTACACGGTTATGAAGAGCGAAGGATTCAACGCGTCCAAGTACGATACAGTTGGTGATGATGAGCCCGACGAAGACTGACAAGGTGCGCGAGACTTCGGGGGCGAATGCCTTCAGGAACTCATCAACTACGATGACCGCCGATGCGATCAGCGTGACCTCCAGGATCAATCGTATGCTGCGCGGCATCAGTCCCCGTATCAGGCTGACGACAGTGTTCGAAAATAGCAGCACTGCCAGCACGGACGCTGCCATGATCAGCGCAGGCTCCAGCGAACGGGACACAGCAAGGGCGGAACACAGCCCGAGCACCTGCACGGTTATCGGATTGTCATCGAGCAAGGGAGCGCGGAGTCGCGATGTGAAAGCTGACATCAGTTCGAAGCCTCCTGCCGCAACCGGTCCAAATACGGCTTGTACCCGTCCGCGCCAAACCACTGTGCGACAAGTGTGCCGACCGCATCACTGGTAATCGACGCGCCACTGATGAGGTCCACGCCGTGACGCTGCTCGGCTCTCCGGCTTACGCTAATGCGCACCTCGCCCTGTTCGTCGTATATGCGTTTGCCCTGCCATTGTTGCAGCCATTCCGGATCTTCAATTCGATCACCTATCGCAGGAGTTTCACCGTGCTTGTAGATGACGAGGTCCTGGACTGTGTTGAAGTCCGCCGCAAGTGCGATATAGGCATAGATCGTGTCCCACATTCCCGGCCCGTGGACCGGCAGGACAATGCGCTCGATCTTGCCAGCGCGACGGACGATATAGACCGGAACGCGTTCGTTGCCGGAGCTGCTGTTGGTTGCCGCTTCATCCCGAGGATCCGCCCAGTGATCGAATGTGTGAGCATCTGTTCGAGGAAGATACTGACCGCTGCGCAACTCAACCACGTGTGCTTCCAGCTCGAGAAAGTTGCTGATGATCTCGCGATCATTCGCCGCTTCCGACGGCAACCGACCCGCTGCCTCGACTATGCTGCGGTTACGATCCAGAAGCTGGTAGCCTTCCTGCACAGGTCGGAGCGCATCAACGGCCGCCGCAACCATCACCGAGCAGATCAGGGCGATCAGGGTCGCGACAAGCAGTGTGCGCGGTACCGTATCGACGTTCATTGCGCCAGCTCGAGTGCATTAGCGTATTTCCGGCGGGCTGCTAGCGCTGTGACGTAATCAATCAATGGTACGAAAAGTGCGGCGAGCACCACGGCAAACAGCGCACTTTCGGGCCGCGCCGGATCGGCTTCCCGCATAAGAACGATTAGCGAGCCGAAAGCGAAACCGTGCAACCAGCGACCGCTTCTGGTCAGTGGCAATGTGGTTGGATCCGTAAGTATGAACGCCCAGCAAAATGCCGCGTTGCCTAACGCGAACTGCCAGTGGGCGGGCAAATTGCCACCGCACTGAAATGCAATCCATCCAGCAAACAACAAACCAACCAGTCCGCCCGCCAAGGTCCGCGCCGATGCAGCGCCGGTCAGCAGCAACCACAGGGCACCAAGCATGCAGGCCAGCGCAGAGGCCGTGCCGAGCATGCCAGTTTCCCGACCGGCAAACAGCGTCAGCCAGGTAACACCGTCCGCCACAGTCTGCGTTGCGCCTTGTTCTGCAATGAGACTCCAGCTTGTCGCTGCCGGCGCGATCGCCGGGTAGGCGAAATGCAGAAACAGCGCACCGACCGCAGTCGGACTGGTGATGTACCGCCCCGTGCCACCGAACACGTGCTTGCCTATCACCGCACCAAAACTCATTCCGATTGCGGCAAGTGTTAGTGGCGTCTGAGGAGGCAGGAGCAGCACGAACAGCCAGCTGGACATCAACCAACCGGGATCGATGCTGCGCCGCCGCAGCGATGCGAAGACAAACTCCCAGGCAGCACTGACAGCAATAGCGACCAGCAGCAACGGTACAAGGAAAGAAAGTCCGGCCAACAACTCCGTTACCGTGCTGCTCGCAGGAAGGCCTGAGATGGCGAACAATTGTTGCCGCCAATCGGCGACGTCGCTGCTCACCGCGAGCCAGTCGCGGCCAGCATTCCAGGCCCCGACCAGTGCTGCGGGAAGCGAGGCGAGAACGAACAAACGCAGCAGCGGGCCAGTACCGCGTGAATTGCACAACAGCATTTTCCCGGGCTGTTTGTTGCCGCTGAAAAGCCTGATCGGCGCAGTCAGCGATTGCGACGAGGCTTGCCCATACGCAACGTTCACCGCGAAGACTCGATGGCATCGAGCGTACGACGCAAAGCGTCACCGTACTCATTGCGGCTGGGACAAACGTAGTTGCAAAGCGCAAGGTCTTCCTCGACCAGGCCCAGGCACCCATGCCGTTCTGCCGTTTCTTCGTCGTTGGCAAGCAGTGCGCGCAGCAGCACTTGTGGTGCCGAGCGGTACGGCCATACACGCTCGAAGACTTCGAGCGGAAGCATGCCATATCGCCTGGTGCGAAGATTGATGGACGCCTGCGTGGATACCGCGCTACCAAACAATGCGCGCAGACCGCGGTGCGGCGCGACCGTTTCGTTGGGCAACAAGGTTACCTGGTTATGATAACGCCCCAGGTATCGCGCACCTTCGAC
The DNA here is from genome assembly GCF_001677435.1 of Woeseia oceani. Taxonomy (GTDB): domain Bacteria; phylum Pseudomonadota; class Gammaproteobacteria; order Steroidobacterales; family Woeseiaceae; genus Woeseia; species Woeseia oceani. Next base: position 799,638 of record NZ_CP016268.1, on the reverse strand, counting down.
GCCGTCGAGGGGCGAACCGGACACCGTAATCCCCACCGGACCATTCCATTCGTTCGATAGCTGCTGCAGATCCAAACCAGGCATCGCGTGCACCAGTCGCGGATGCGTAGCACCGGGTCCTGACAGCGAGATGACGCGTCGCGCGGACACGGTGCCTGTCAGCATCAGGTGCCCGATCGCGGCGACATCCTGGTAGCCCACATGCCAAAGATCGGCGTCGCGCGCGATTGGCAAACCGACTGAATGCAGGTGTGTACCGGCCAGCCCGGCCGGGTGCGGTCCGGCAAATTCGAGCCGCTTTATGCGCCGGCATTCCGGCACCGGTATGCTCGAATTCGGCGCAACGCAAACGTAGGTATTACCGTTCGACAATCGTGACAGTACCTTGATTCCGGCAACAAAGGAGTCTGTTTCGTCGTGCAACACCACTGCCGGGTCGGGCGCATGCGGGCGCGTATCGATTGCGGTGACAAAGAGCGCTCGGGGTTCTATCGCTGGCGAGGCGATACAATCATGCGGCCGCGCTCGCATAGCGGCCCACATACCTGAGCGAAGCAAAGTATCGCGCAAATCATCGAGCGGCAGGCTCGTCAGCGTATTAGCGCTGTGCGACGGGAAGGCTGCGACCTGGCTACCTTCCCGGGCCACGATGACTTCGCAGATGCGTCGCTTATTGCCGCGGCGAATATCGACTACACGACCGGAAACCAGCGACGTGCAGGCAATTCGCGGATCGTGCCTGTCTCGAAATAACACGTCACCAGCCTGCACCCGATCACCCACAGCAACCACAAGCCTGGGCCGCAACCCGCCGAAATCAGCGGGCTGCACGCCGACCCTGGAGCTCGTGAGCGTGCCTTCAATACGCTGCAACGGCGCGCCGGCAAGCGTGATATCGAGGCCACGTTTGAGTTCGATACGCATTTCAACATTTTCACCGTGCATGCGGTGCGCGGCACTACGTACTTTCACCTAGAGTACTGCGAAGACGGTACCTGCTAATGTCTACGGACTGGGGTACAGAGAGCGGTTCGATGATCAGACTTGCCCTTACGTGCTGTGTCTTCTCGTTACTGGCGTTCAGTGCGAATGCCAATTGCGTCGCCTGTCATGCCGAGCATGCTGCGGAACTCCTGAACCAGCCGCACAAGGCGCTCATAACAACCGATGATCCCTCCGCGGCGTGCACTTCCTGCCATGGTGACGGAACGGGGCACCCGTTTGAACCCGACAAAGTGTTTGCCTTTGTCGGCGAAGCACTGCAGCGCCAGAACCAGACCTGTACTGGCTGTCACACCGACCAACACTCAACAAATGGCGCCCATACCCGGGCAGGGGTCGCGTGTATCGACTGTCATTCGGTGCACGGGGGCAAGGAGAAGACCGCACTGCCGGCGGGCTTCGAGCGTATAGATGAGGGCTCCGCCAATTGTGCTGCTTGCCATGAGGACGTACTTGCCGAGTTCGCCTTCAACAAACGCCATCGGTTACAGGAAAACTCTCTTACCTGCGTGTCCTGTCACAATCCACACGACCGTCAATTCGTTCCGCGACTTGGAAGTGCCAAAGAATCAGTTTGTACCGATTGCCATGCCGACAAAGATGGCCCGTTCCTGTTCGAACACGATGCGTCCCGCGTTGACGGCTGCATAGCCTGTCATACACCTCATGGCAGCGCTAACCGCCACCTGCTGACGCATCAGCAGACTGGTGAACTATGTTATGCCTGTCACGCGGAGGTACCACAATTTCACCTGAGTTTTGCACCGGTCGGTGACCCCCGCTTCGGGACCAATACCGTTTGCACAAATTGTCATGTGACGATACACGGCTCCAATCTCGACCCCGGATTTCTCAAATGAGCGTTCGACCGTGGTTACTGGTGATGGCGGCCGTCGCTCCCGGTCTCTCGTTGACCGATGAACTAACAGGCGAAATTGCCATTGGTTACCGTGCTGTGTCGCTCGATGGCGATACGCCAAAATACGCTGAGGATGTGAACCTCGAAGAAGGGCCCCGATTGCTCCAGGCGACAGTAGCCTATAGACCCGAATCGGGGGATGGCAATGGACCAGATCTCGTCAATATCGATCTGTACGGATTGGGTGGTGATCCTTTTGAGAGTGCCAGGCTCGAAGTCCGAAAGTACGGTCAGTGGCATTTCACTGCCACGCGGCAACGCAGCGATTATGTGTACGAGGACATCCTCATTCTCCCGGAAAACGCCAGTATCAATGGATCGACCGGCGGTGATTATCACCACTACGATTTTTCCCGGGTGCGCGACAACGTTTCACTGGTGGGCACCCTGAGCGAACGAGCCACCGCGACTGTCGATTTTCAACGGTACGGCCGGCGCGGCGATAGTACGACAACACTTGATTTCGAACGCAATGAATTTGAGATGGAAAAGCCGATAGACGAGGAGATGCGCTTGCTTCGCGGCATTTTTCGCTACCAATGGGAACATCTTGCAGTATCGGTTGAGGAGCGGCTGAGAGAATTCGAAAGCGACTCAACAACGTTTCTCGCAGGCAGTTCGGCCGGAGAAAACCCGGATAACCTGACAACGCTGGACAATTTCTTCCTCCAGCAACCCTATGAATACAGGGGACACGAACACCTCTTGCGCGTCGATGCCTGGCCAAACGAACGGCTTGAACTGCGATTTGCGGCAATGTTCGGCAATCTCGACATGAGGACGACTGCCAATGAAACGGCCCAGGGCACCGGATACACCGGTAACCCGTACAGCAGCGACGAGAGCAACAGTGTAACTGCGGATCGCGATACCAATGTTTTCGAACTTGACCTGTCCTATGCACTCAATGACCGCTTTGCGGTCACCGGCGGAGTATCCCGGCGGGATTTCGAACAGTTTGCCTCGGATGTAACGGGCGGAGTCGCGGCGATCGGCAGCGATTGGGATGTCACCACGAACAGCGTCGAAGCGGGACTGCAGTTCGCGGCGAACCGCGAGCTGAGCGTGTCGGTGGGATGGTATGCGGATCAACGTGACGTTCGTTTCAGCGTATTCCCGACAAGTGCGCCGGCTGTCAGCCCTGACGAGAAAACGTCGACCGACGGCTTTTACGCAATGCTCGACTATCGTCCGGACAAGCATTTGAGCCTGCGGGCGAGCATTAACGAGACTGATATCGACGATCCTTTCACGCTAGCTGCGCCAGCCGATGTCAGGCGGTACCGCCTTCGCGCCCGATACACATTTGACAGCGGGCTCTCGTTCACCGGATCGCATTCGCGCACAGATTCCAGCAACGCAAGGAGCAACTGGGGCTCGGATGTCCGGCAGACAGTGTTTCGAACATCTTATTCAACGGCACGCTGGCAGTTTTCAGCGGGAATCAGTGATTATGACGCAAGCAGGCGAATTGACCGAACAGTGATTGGTGGCAGCCGGCAGGACTTGTTTGGCTACACGTGGAGCGCGCAAAGCGCGAGTGTCGACGCATCGTTGGTTTTCAAGGCCAATGAGCGATGGACAATTGGCGGAGCATACCGACAATACGATAACGATGGCAGTATTGCTGTCCGCCGCGAGGAGCTGAGTGGTTTTGCCGAGGTTCGGCTACCGCAGAATTACGCGCTTCGACTCAACCTTCGGCAAATCGATTTCAATGAGGACAACATTGAGTCCTATGATGCGCGAATAGTGGAAGCTGCGCTGCTCTTTGGCTTCTGAACATTTCCGGCTGTGCGCAATTAAGTTACTTGCCAATAGCCAAACCGCCGTTGGCAATTTCGCGAAATTAATTGGTTCACCTGGTCCACGTCCGGCAGTTGAGGATTGATCTTCAGTGACCAACTCCGGAACCCGTGGCGCCGCACCGTGCGCTGCGAAGCAGCGCGACCCCACACTAATCAAGCGTGGGGTCTCCCCAAAAAAAAACGCCGCAATAAAGGGCTGCGGCGTTTTCGATTAAAAGCCTGGCGGTGTCCTACTCTCACATGGGCAATCCTCCTGCCCAAGTGACCAGATCCACGGCCGGCAGGTGAGGATTGATCTTCAGTGACCAACTCCGGAACCCGTGGCGCCGCACCGTGCGCTGCAAAGCAGCGCGACCCCACAATAATCAAGCGTGGGGTCTCCCCAAAAAAAAAAGCCGCAACCAAGGGCTGCGGCGTTTTCGATTAAAAGCCTGGCGGTGTCCTACTCTCACATGGGGAGACCCCACACTACCATCGGCGCTGAGCGTTTTCACTTCCGAGTTCGAAAAGGGATCGGGTGGTTCCCACTCGCTATTGCCGCCAGGCAAACTGGTTGGCAATCAAGATAGCTATGCGTCCACTGCGAACGCGCAACTCGGTCTCGATCGCCGAATAAATCAACAATCTGGAAAAATTTCTGACATCTGAGAATTCAAGTATCGCACTTCCCGTCACACGTTCACCAAAGTGTTTTGGTGTTATATGGCCAAGCCTCACGAGCAATTAGTACTGGTTAGCTTCATCCATTGCTGAACTTCCACACCCAGCCTATCAACGTTGTAGTCTTCAACGGCTCTTTAGGGATCTCAAGGATCCAGGGAAATCTAATCTTGAAGGGGGCTTCCCGCTTAGATGCTTTCAGCGGTTATCCTGTCCGTATATAGCTACCCGGCAATGCCACTGGCGTGA